>JAFGOB010000011.1 GCA_016926695.1 Dehalococcoidales bacterium
ATTAAAAAGCAGCCCACCTTATAAAAAAGTGAGCTGTCAAACAGACCATTGAAAAACCTATTTTTTTACCTGGCTGAAACCGCCCTGCGCCTGTTTATTATCACAATAGTCCCGACTCCCGCCAGCCCCAGTCCTAACAACAGGCCAGCCGGAAGTTCAGGAACCGATTCCACGATCGAGGTTCCGTAACCATTAGCCCAAACAGTACCCTCAGTATCATTTTGAACACTGGCATGAGCAATAATAAACAGCCATTCTCCTGAAGTCAGAGGCAAGTTGTCGTGCTGAATATCATATTGAACAGTCGTCTCGTAAGGAGAATCATATGTATCCGATGCACCAAAATAGCCTGAAGGCCACGTTCCTTTGTCGAATTGTCCAGGCGACGTACTTGGAAGCATTTCTATTGCTTCTTCAACAGTCGTTTCACTATTCACCGCTAGTATAGCTAAATGGGTTTGGGTCATTACCCATCCGCCAGTTGTATTATACTGTACATACAATTCGGTAGGAGCACTATCCGAATCAACCCAGACCGTTAATGTACCAATCTTTTCATATGAACTGCCTAATCCAAGATCGTATACCATTTTACCCGTTCCGATCTGGTACTTTATTCCGGTAATATTGCTAGCAGAAACAGGTACTACCATTGTAACTATCATTACTAAAACCAGGCACAGCATAATCAATAATCTTTTCATATCATCGCTCCCCTTGTATACCCTTGCTCAAACTGCCGTTGTCGGTCTACAAGTACTATTTTTGCTCGAACCAACTTTTCGATTAATATTGTACGATTACAAGGTAATAAAATCATTAAATTGAGGCCTTATATGTAAACAAATAATTACACCAGGTTACAATTTGGTAAAAAATACATCACAAATGGTCGGTAATATCAACCTCTATCACAATCTGCTGCTATCCAGGCTACACGCATGCCGTGCATACACTTTGAAAGGAGTCCGTATCAAAGTAATTCCGGACTCCTTTTTTCTAGCCAATAAATAGCGGACTAAATTTTATATTGCCTTGGTTCAGCCTATGATTCCTTCACCTTTCGATTTCTTCTATAGACGACAACACCGGCCATTCCCAGAAGGCCTGCCCCAAGTAGTACAGCAGAGGTCGCCTCTGGCACCGGGTAATCCGGTGTGCTTTGCGGCGCACAAAGATAAGAGCTGCCATCAGTAGTAACTATATAATCATGACAGGAGACCTTCAGGGCCAGGTATTGCCCGTCGCCTATTGTCAACGATCCGGCATTGAAATATGCATCGCCCTGACTGTTTACGTCTTGCTGGTTAATCCCCGGGAAATTATTAAAGCCGGTACCGGGACCGCTGCCGGGCACCCAGTAACCCAGCATCACATGCAAATCATCTGTAGTGCTCGCATTTAGATGGACTTTCCATACACCCGCATCGAAGGTAACATCACCATCCGCCGGATATTCGGACAGCCAGTAGTTGTTATTTCCCAGGGTCGCTGTTCCCTCGGGTTCGCCGTTCTGTCGCATTACCCAGATACTGTAATCCGGTTTCTGAACCTCGGGATGGTCTTCGTTGAAAAGCTTCCAGGTCTGCGTCCATTCATTATCAAAAGAATAATAGACTGTCATCTGCATGTAGTCGACATAGGCCTTAGTCCAGCTCGGTGAAACATAATTTCTCACCTGAAGGACCGCACCGAAGTCCTGGTCATTAACAATGGCGGGAGTTAATGCCAGGCCCCAGGTATCCGAGGGCCCGCCGTAGGTAACGGCTGTTTCACCGGTCTGCCAGAATGTGCCGATATCCGCCTTGTCGTCGCCTTCGACGCTGCCATATTGATTCAGCAAACTGACTTTAAAATCTTTCAGCCGGAAGGGATCCTGTGCATAGCGGCCTATTGTCACTTCCAGACCTTCTATATCGGCGTAGGAGGGTATCGCAAAACCGAACATTTTCCCTTTTAAATCCCTGGAGGTTGAGTAATTTCCCAGATTGAATGTGGCATAGCTGTCGTCATCCTCTGTTATATTGCCAGGGTTAGTCCACTGCGCCCCGCTGCCGCTGCTGCTGCTGCCGTTTCCGGCATAGCCGGTAGAGCCGTCCGCCGCTGCCGGGACTGAAAATGCCATGAGCATGGTTATCGCCAGTGCCATGACCACCAGTACAGGTACAAGTTTCTTCATTTCTTTTCTCCCTTTTCCGGAATCAGTACTGTTGATCGACTATGAGAACATGTTTATGAAACGCATTAGATGTTTCTATTAGTGTTACATACCGGATGTAATAAAATCATTAAATTAAGGCCTGATATGTAAAATAAACATTACACCGGGTTACAATTCAGTAAAAAAAACATCACAAATTAAGCGGATTTTATTTCTCAGCTCATTATGTGCTATAATAATTTCAATTTTAGACTACACAGAAAGAAAGCGAAGGTAGAACTATTTCCCTTGCCCAGATAGTCGCTCTAGTTATTTTTCTGCTTATGTTCGGCGTTATCATGTGGGGTAAAGTCCACCGCTACATTCCCGCCATGGCAGGCGCCATTCTGGTCTGTTTAGTGGTCTTCCTGGGCTTAATGCGTGACTCAAGCCTGATTGTCGCCACCCTTAACTTTCAACAAATGGGCACGGCAAAATTCTGGTTTCCGGGACATCATGCGGTCGAATCCCAGGGAGTCAACTGGCAGACTATTATTTTCATAGCTGGGATGATGCTGATGGTGGAAGGCCTGGCCAAAGTCGGGTTCTTTCGCTGGATGTGTCTGTACGTGGCCAGGCTGGTCAAGTTCAAGACCATGCCCATCCTGATTGCCTTTACTATCATGGCCGGTTTTCTCTCCATGTTTATAGACAGTATAACCGTCATGCTGTTCCTGGCATCGGTCACCATCGAAATGGCCCGCCTGCTGAAGTTCGACCCCGTACCGCTGATTATCGCTGAAATCTTCGCGTCCAATACCGGCGGCAGCGCCAGTATGTCCGGCGATCCGCCCAATATTATCATCGGAACAGCACTCGGATTTACATTTATGGACTTTATCAAAAATGCCGGTGTAATTGCCTGGACAAGCATGATCGCCACACTAATCTTCTTCTACTTTACTACACGAAAAGCCTTGACCAGGAAGGTCTCCCCGGACCCGGATGATTCCAATGATGCAAATAACGGCAAACCTGTCTATCCTTCGCCGGGAGAAGCCATCAAGTCTCCCCTGTTTTTCGGCATTCATGTTTTTATCTTTCTATTAACCGTAATCCTGCTGGTAACTCACGCTCAAAGCGGGTTATCCGTGGCCATAATCGGCGTCATTGCAGCGGTCCTGACCCTGTTTGCAGTGGGTAAAGAGGGGCTTCACCTGCTTTCCAAGCTGGACTGGAAAACCCTCCTCTTTTTCATAGGTCTGTTCGTAACCGTCGGCGGGCTGGAGCATACAGGCCTGCTGGCAATGCTGGCCAACTTCATAGGAGACGTTTCCCAGGGGAGCACATTTTTAGTGCTGACTATCATTATCTGGATGTCGGCTATCCTTTCCGCCCTTGTCGACAATATTCCCTTTGCCGCCACTATGGTTCCCGTTATCAGTAATCTTGCCATCACTTCGGGGATTCCGTTAGGGTCACTGGCTTATACCCTGGCGCTGGGTACGGACATCGGCGGCAACGGCACACCTATAGGGGCATCCGCAAATGTGGTAGGTACGGCTATAGCCGAGCGCGAAGGTCATCCTATAAGCTGGGGCAGGTTCTGCAAATACGGCATACCTGCCTCCGTGATGGTGATAACCATCTGCTGGCTTATGTGCATCGTTAAGTTCGCCTGATGTATTCTATAATATAAAGTGAACCCTGAATGTACCGCATTACCCGGGAAGGAGCAGGTTATGTTTGAGAAAATACTGGTCCCGCTTGATACATCTCCTTTTGCAGAGCAGGTAATTCCTTCCGTTATTGAGCTGGCCCGCTCTTTCAACTCTGAAATAGACCTGATCAATATCTGCGAAGAACACAAGGGACACGATTCGGCGACCTGCCAGGAATACCTGGAAAACATATCCGGAAGGATAGAAAAGGCGCTGGAAGGAACAACCATCCGGCTGATCAAGAAAATAATCGCCGGATCACCGTCTCATAAAATCATCTCATTTGCCAAAGAGGAGAAGGTGGCTCTTACCGTCATGTCCAGCCACGGTATTTCCGGAGTAACGCTCTGGCCTCTGGGGAGCACGGTAGACAAGGTATTGAGACAAACAGAACAACCGATTCTGATCGTCAGGGTTGACGGAACTCCCGATTATACTCCTCAGGAGGGATTGTTTAAACGTATACTGGTCCCTCTGGATGGATCGGAACTGGGAGCCAGGGTTGTACCTTACGTATCGGAAATAGCTTCAAAACTCAACTCCGAGATAGTCCTCTTTTACGTTATTGAAACAGATAAGCGTCTTCACAGCCTGGGCAGGATTGATAGCGTACCCATCAGAGAAGATGAGATGGTACTGCTGAAACAACACTCCCGGGAACACCTTGAGAAGATAAAACAAAAGTTTAAAGACAGTGCGCCGTCAGTCAACTACGAAATCGCCACCGGTAATGTAGCTGAAGAGATAATTAAATATTCATCGAAAAACAAGTGCAGTCTGATAGCCCTTTCCAGCCACGGACATTCCGGCCTCGAGACATGGATAATCGGCAGCGTCACCAACAAGATACTGCACGCCGGCCGGACTTCTCTGCTTTTTGTACCCGCTTTGGCCAGATAGCGCGGCTATTGTCATGCTGTATATATCGAGTTGTGCAAATCCTCTTTTTCCGCTATCATTAATAATATAATATGATTTGCCCCTGTAGCTCAGGCGGATAGAGCACCAGCCTCCGAAGCTGGTTGCGAGAGTTCGAGTCTCTCCAGGGGCATTTTAATAGCGGATGACAGGCTGGAACAAGAATCCACTGCACTTTAAGCGAAAAAATCGAACTTCTGATATCCTTACAACAATTAAGGATAATTGTTAAGGTGGATTGTTGATAATACTTTTTTGGAGGAGGTAAGCTTGGTAAACCCTGGAAAAATGATTGAGATTAGATGGCACGGGCGGGGTGGACAGGGTGCGGTCACTTCAGCGGAGATTCTGTCTGAGGCCGCAATAAGCGAAGGAAAATATGCACAAGCCTTCCCCAGTTTTGGTCCGGAAAGAAGGGGAGCACCTGTACTGGCATTTGTCAGGATCAGCCCGGATCAGCCTATCCGGATACGTTCTTCCATCACCGAGCCGGATATTGTAGCAGTCCTGGACCCGGGGCTTTTACGCAGCATAGATGTTGCTTCGGGGCTGAAACCCGGCGGTGTGGTGATCGTAAACACCGTCAAGACTGCGTCCCAGATCAGGAAAGAATTTAATATTCAGGCCCCACTGGCCACCTTAGGCGCGACAAAAATAGCCATGGAACTGCTGGGCGTACCCATTACCAACACCACCATGATAGGCGCCGTAGTCCGGGTCAGCGGCATCGTTAACATGGAATCGCTGATCGCACCCATTAACAAGCGTTTCGGCCGCCTGGGTGAGAAAAACACAGCCGCAATGAAAAGGGCATATGCAGAGACTATGATTGAGGAGTCAGCCGGTGACAAAGCCAGAAGATAAGCTAACTTGGAAAGATATAGAAATAGGCGCTATCGCAATTGAACCGGGAAGTGCCAGACAGTTGCAGACCGGGGACTGGCGATCACGGCGTCCAACCTACGATTTTACCAATTGCATAAAATGCGGCCTGTGCCAGATTTACTGTCCTGAAGGCTGTATCCAGCAAAACAAGGAGGGGTTCTTTGAGGCTGACCTTTTCTATTGCAAAGGTTGCGGCATCTGCGCCAAAGAATGCCCCAAGAAAGTAATTACGATGGTTGAGGAGAAAGAATAGTGGCAACTCGAACAGGAATGGAGGTCTCAATAGCAGTAAGCGAGGCTGTAAAACTCGCCAATGCGGATGTTATCGCTGCCTACCCCATAACTCCGCAGACCCATATTGTAGAACACCTGTCTGAACTGGTGGCGCAGGGAGAGCTTAATGCCGAGTTCATTCCCGTTGAGTCTGAACATTCAGCCATGAGTGCCTGCCTGGGATCAGCAGCTACCGGCGCCAGGACCTTTACAGCGACAGCCGGACAGGGACTGGAGCTTATGCACGAAGTGGTCTACGTGGCATCTTCAATGCGACTGCCTATAGTCATGGCAGTCACCAACCGCGCCCTTTCCTCCCCGTTGAGCGTTTGGGGAGACCACTCGGATGTCATGTCTGTCAGGGATACCGGCTGGATTCAGATCTTCGTTGAGAACGGACAGGAAGCTGTTGACAACATTATTTGCGCCTTCCGCATGGCGGAGGACAGTCGGGCTCTTCTACCGGTGATGGTGCACCTGGACGGATTCCATCTTTCTCACATGGTGGAACCAGTCCTGCTTCCAGATCAGGCCGAAGTAGATGATTTCCTTCCCCCCTGCAAATTCCCCCTGCCCCTGGACCCGGGTAAACCGGTCACCATGGGTGATTTTGCCCCTCCCATAACCTATACCGAGGTCAAATGGGCACAGGAAATAAACCTGGAAAAGTCCAGGGAGACCATCCTGGATGTCTGGGACAAGTTCGCAGCTAAATTCGGACGTAAATACAATCCGATAGAGTGTTACCGCTGTGAAGATTGCGATACTCTGCTGATGACCATGGGCAGTTTCAGTGAAACTGCCATGATGGCAATCGATAAAATGCGTGAAGCCGGGGAAAAAGTCGGTCTTTTCCGCATCCGGTTATGGCGTCCGTTCCCCTACGATGATCTGAGAAAGGCGGTTAAAAACGCCAAAACCCTGATTATAATGGACAGGGCAATCTCCTTCGGACAGGGCGGACCTGTTGCTACCGAAATCCGCTCGGCCCTCTATTCCGTTGACCCGAAACCCCGGGTTGTAGCCTTTGTGGGCGGACTGGGAGGCAGGGATATTGCACCGGCCGATTTTGAGACTATAGTCACCCGCGGAATGGAAATAGCCAGTAAAGGCAGCGATAGAGAATTTGAGATTTTTGGGGTAAGAGAATAATGAGCAAACAGACAACGATAGATCCAAAGGAAAGATTCTCCCCGGGACATAGAGGATGCATCGGCTGCGGGGAAGCCCTGGCCGTACGACTGGTCTGCAAGGTCCTTGGAGATAATGTCATTATCGCCAATTCTACCGGCTGTATGGAGATTGTCTCCAGCCAGTTGCCCAATACCAGTTGGACAGTACCCTGGATTCATACTCTTTTCGAAAACGCGGCTGCCGTCGCATCCGGTATTGAAGCCGGGCTGAAAGCCATGACCCGCAAAGGCATCAAAGACATGTCCGGTACCAAGGTTGTGGCTATGGCCGGCGACGGCGGTACCAGCGATATCGGCCTCCAGGCCCTTTCAGGCGCACTGGAAAGGGGCCACAACCTGCTCTACGTCTGCTTCGATAATGAGGCTTACATGAATACCGGAATTCAGCGTTCATCGGCCACTCCTTACGGAGCCACCACAACCACCTCACCGGCCGGTAAAACAAGCATCGGGCAGGTAACCTGGAAGAAAAATCTCCCTGCTATTGCCGCCGCCCACGATATACCCTACGTGGCAACAGCCTGTCCCAGCTACCACCGGGACCTTATGACGAAGGTAAAAAAAGCCGTTGATATCAAGGGGCCGTCCTACATTCAAATATTGTCCACCTGTCCGACAGGCTGGCGCTGTCCCACAGATAACGCGGTGGAAATCGGACGAATGGCTGTGCAGTGCGGCATGTTCCCGTTGTATGAGGTGGAAAACGGCAAATATAATATCACGGTCAAACCTGAAACGCTCAAACCTGTCAATGATTACCTCAAAGCACAGGGAAGATTCAGGCATCTTTCGGATAAGGAAATCAACCATATACAGGAAAAGGTCGACCAGGAATGGGCTAAACTGAAAGCCCTGGCCGCTATGACCAATCCGCCTGCTGCCTGAGTTAACAGGACGCACCGACAGAGGATAACAGGATATTTATCTCCGGCAAGTCCGGAGAAATGCGACAAATAAGAAATTACACAACCCCACTCTCCGGGAGGTTTCGGGAGGGTGGGGTTTTTTACGGACTATTTTCCGGTCTCACCTGCCTTGAGTCGCGGGTTGACTTCCGCCAGCGACGGCGCTTTTACCCTGACCGGTTTTTCTACAGTATTACCGGCTTGCAGCATTTTGGCGAAGTAACGCCAGTGCCATAATATATGAAACACAGCGATTAAAGCCATAGCGATTCCCGCTTCGACATGCCAGAAAAGCATGTCGAAGGGCAGGTCAACGTTGATGTCGAAATCTATTCTCAGAATAAGGAATAGTCCCAGCAGGGCTGAAATCAGGGTAGAGAAAAGCAATACCAGGTTCCATATTCTGCGGTGAAGAACACGCGTGATTTTGGCCTTGAAAGACAGGATCCAGGTCAAAGCATACAAGATGGCCAGGGCCAGGAATACCGGGACAAAATAATATGAACCATTCAGACCGGCAGCAGGAGTGTATCCGGCTGCTGTGCCGATAGTACCGGTAGTATCGCCGGTCGAAACATTATCAGAAGGCTGAAGGGCAGCCCCGCTACCCTTCTCCGTATCCGGGGTAACCGGATCTTCGGAACATTCCGGTATAACCTCGCTAACCAGCGGTGATGGTGAGGCAGGCATCTCGCTTTCCGCCGCAGCGCCGCTCTGCGTCTCTCCAGCCGGTTCCTGCACAGGAGCCGGCTGGCTGCGATCGCATATCGAGTCATTATTGGTATCGATATAGGAACGGCATTTGCCCGGGTATTCGCAGTTCGTTTCACCTCTCGGACAGGAGTTCCAGATACGGGAGGCGGCCTCAGCAATGGAAGGGGCAAAGAAAGTACCGGCTATTCCGACACCGAACAAGACCAGGGCTATACCCATCATTATGTACATTCTTTTATGGAGCCGGGTGCGTTTTTTCATTTCAATTCATCCCCCTCTCCTAATATCTTAACAAGTAGGTATTAAGGGATTATTAAGCCAGGGTGCGGAAAACTGAAAAACCCCCTGCAAACAGGGGGTTTTTCAGAGAGTTATTTAAATTATTTGCTATTCTACCAGGTATCCCCGGCTTATCGAATAAATATCACTGATCACGGTCTCGTAATCCGGTTCCCGTCCCTGTTTTTTACCCCTTTCACTGACCTTCTCTTTATGGAATTCAACAATATCCCGGGTGAACGGCAGGTTCCCGATATCCAGATATCTGACCGCGCCTTCATTATCTTTTACTCCCAGCACTTTACAGGTTACGCGGGGGCTGGTGGCAAAGGGATTATCCAGAACACCGGCATCTACAGCCCTGACCGTGCCTACGGCAACATCCCCTTCACCAATTTCCAGTATCCGGTCCAGAATCTGCCTGACCTCTATTTCTTCTCTTTCGGACTCGTTGTCAATCGCCCGGCGGTCAACCTCGATCTTTTGCCCTTTCAAGATGGTAGTGACCGTTTTTGCGCAGCGGATACTGGCAGCAATATCTTCCTTGGTCGGTATGGTCACCGCTTCGGCGGGGGTACGAATATCATTCGTTTGAGCGCCGCAGAGCACAGCACCCAGTGTGTTCAAGGCGATCACGGCAAAAGCCGAGCCGATTTCTTCGGGATACCTCAAAAGCGCCAGCGCTACCGAGAGAAAGGTCTCCACTCCGGTATGACCGGCTTTATCCAGGTATTCCCTGGCCAGCTTGGCAAGCACCCTGCTAGCGGCGATATCCTGGACGAGATTGCCCCTGAGATGATAGTGGTGGCCAATGTGCAGGGCGCCCTGCTCGGCCATCATCAACACCTGAGTAATCATCGCCGCGGTTACCATACTCGGCGGCACAGCGCCTCCATCGTACATACCCTGGCAGGAGACCAAAAGAGATACGCCTCTCTCTTCATAATATCCAGCCAGACGGTTGACATACTGGCGGGTCTGTAAAGAGGTCTCCAGGGATAATTTGCTATTCATATTCCAGAAATCATACAGGCCGTCCGGCGCAGTACCGGTATGCCCTCCGGCAATACCCATCTCATCGATCAAACGCCGGTCTACCGCACCGTATCTAAGCCCCACAGGCAAATTAACGGCCTCAATCATTTTACGAATGCCCTTGATTCCGTGATTAACGACCGGTACGCCGTTAAGAACGGACTTGCCGGTAGCCAGGCTTTCCTGGATGCCTTTTTCCACGGCGGCAAAGTCCATCACCCTGGAGAGACTGTCCACGGAGGTACCCAGGAAATCAGCCTGTCCGACATCCTGAACATATTGCCAGAGCTCAATCTGCTCCTGGATGGTAGCTTTACCCATGCCGGTGACGGCGTAAACCTCGCCTGTGCGTTTAGCCTCCTGCAACTTGTGAACGGCGTTCTTACCCGGAGGCATACTTTTCAGGTAGGAGACAGCTTCTTCCAGGTCGATTTCCCGTCCGGTGGGCCACTGTGACAGCACCTCTTCCCTTTCTTTGAAAAATTCATCTTCACTCAACTTCCGGTTTCGAATCTTCATCTATTTTCTCCTCGTCGAAAGGTCGGCTTCCAGTCTCTGGACCACTTGAGCGGGCATTACATTCGGGGGGCATACATAGTCGAGCCCCATTTCTCGATATTTAGATTCCACCTGCTCCCAGGGGGTCCGGCCGATAACCAGTTGGCCTCCCAGATATAAGAGTATGTCCTTCAAGCCGGCTTCAATACATTTGGCCCGCAATCCCGGCACCAGCATCTGCGCGTGGCCGCTCAATGAAGAAACCAGGATAGCATCAGCCCGGGTCTCTATGGCAGCATTAATAAAATCTTCCTGGGACACCTGGACGCCCAGTGGGACCACTTTAAATCCGGCATGCTTCAGCGCATGCTCCAATATGCGAATACCAACCACATGCACATCATCTCCGATAACGCCCGTGACTACGGTGCCTTTAAAAACCTGGTTTTCCGACATTGGGCAACCTCCTTATACCTGAAGCAAATTTTTCTTGATAATCCTCAAGGCTTTTACGGGATCCAGGGATGCTACCAGACCGATGGAATAGAGTATATACCTTTTATCTATCAGAAACTCAGGGGCCGCCGGCCGCAGCGACTCAGGATTACGGGGATCGAAGGCGCCGGCTTTCATCACACTCAACGGGTCACGACCATAGGCCAGGATACCACCGGTACCGATAATATGTTTCGCCGGGGTAAGGTCCTTCCCCTGCTGTATCCAGGCTTTGCCGGTCGGGAAATAGACTTCCTCAATTTTCCCGGCATGCCGTCTGGTAGCTATATCAACGGCTGTATTAGCCAGAGCGATATCCAAAAGCTCCTGCTCCCGGTTTTGCGGAAGTAATCCCACATTAAATGATAAATGTTCAGTCGATTCCACCAAATCCATCTGCGGCGGTACACCCAGTAAAAGGGTTACTATCTCCCTCACTTTTTCTTCTCCGGCTTTATGGAGAATGACCCTGGCGTTGTAGCGTATGCCCAGGTCTCCTTCCACTGTACGTTTAGCGAACGGTTCACACAGTCCCTTCAGTATCACCCCCGGCCGGGATGGAAGACCGCTGGAAATAGAAAACACGTCCGTAGTGGCGCCGCCGACATCCACCACGACCAGGTCGCCCAGGCCCGGTTCGTCCGCGGCGCCTTCAGCGATCAACCTGGCAGCATGTAAGACGGCCATTGGCGTAGGCATGATTATTTCACCCGCCATAGCCTGGGCCCTGTCCAAACCCTTGGCGTGAACAATGCGGTGCATGAAGATCTCCCTGATAGCCTCCCGGGTGGGCTCTACATCTATCCGGTCCAGCTCGGGCAGGACATTGGGAACAACTGTCACCGGTTGGCCAGCGGCTTGAAGCAGACGACAGGCTTCAGGCGCAGCCTTCTTGTTTCCGGCTACAACTACCGGTGAATTCATGCGGGACCCGGCTATAATACGTGCATTGTTGATCAATGTCTGTTCATCCCCGCCGTCGGTACCACCTGTGAGCAGGATAATATCCGGAGCCAGTTGCTCTATCGATCTCACTTCTTCTTCACTCAGGCCATAAGAGAAAGTGCCTACTATCCTGGCCCCGGCGCCCAGGGCAGCCTCCTCAGCCACCCTGGTAGTCAACTGTTTGACCAGACCTGCCGCTACCATGCGCAGACCGCCGGCCGCACTGCTGCAAGCCAGTATCCGGTCAGCCTCAGCCGGGTCTATTCCCGTTACAGCCCGTAGATTTTCAAGGCAGGAACGCAAACCGACCATAATATCCGAGCCGACCGTGCTGGGAGATTGGGCAACTCCCAGTAATTCCTCTCTATCCAAATCGACGGCTACGGCTTTGGTGTTGGTGCTGCCAAAATCAATTGTAAGAATAAACTTCATGCACATCATCCGGCGACGGTCATTTGAATATTAAAACGGCAAATCGAATCTTCCCTCAGTCCCCGGATTTACAGGAGAGCAAAGCCCTTTTAACCAGTGTCCTGGCGATCTGGATCTTGAACTTATTATAAGGCAGAGGTACGGCATCAGAAACCGCCGCCGCTCCGGCCGCATCAGCGTTAGCTTCTTCTATAGTCTGGCCCTGAATTGCCTCTTCGGCCTTAAAAGCCCGGTAGGGGTGGCAATAGACCGCGTTAAGGCAAATCCTGGCTGACCGTACTACTCCTCTTTCAGTTTCCACGGCAGCGGCACAATTAACGATGGGAAAATCGATGGACTTCCTTATGGCAAACTTGATAAAGGCACTTTTAGCACCTGCTTTAGGCCTCGGTATCCTGATTTCGGTGATAATCTCGTCGTCTTCCAGTACGGTTGGCTTGAGTCCCCGGTCCGCTGCCCAGAAATGGTCAGCCTGGATAATCCTGCCCGAGGTCACGATGCGGGCATCCAGGGCTACCAGGGCCGCCGCCATGTCGGAAGGATTTACGCCATCGCAGCCGCAGTTGAGACAGCGGTCGGCCTCAGTCTCGACCGAGCCCAGGTCCATTCCCAGCACATCTTCCTTATCCATACTGAGCTGATCGAGCGGCAAAGCGGGAGTCTTCACCCGCCCCTGCTCTCCCGGGCATTCCCTCTGGCAGCGGATAAGGTGTTCGGTTTTCCTGATATCCGGCAGGTTCGCCTTACCTCCCAGGTACTGACTGATCGAGATAGCAGCCCGCCTTCCGTCAGCCAGGGCAGCGACCACGGAGAGAGAACCGGAATTGCTGCCAGCAATTCCGGCGGCATCTCCACCGGCAAAAACTCCGGAAAGGCTGGTTGACCCGGTCTCCGGGTTGACTTCGATAAGGCCCCGCTTGGTTTTTAAAGAGGACTGCACAAAAGCCAGGTCCGGTCTCTGACCGATAGCCAGAATGACCATATCGGCCTCTATGGTTTTTTTGATAGCATTATCATAGACAGGGGCAAAGTGGCCCTCGCTGTTAAAGACCGACGTGCATTTTACCAGTTCCACTCCCGAAAGCCTGCCGTTATTCTTGATCACCCCGGCAGGACCCCATCCGGGCATAAGTTCAATCCCCTCCCTGAGGGCCTGTTCGATCTCAGAGGGCTGGGCCGGCATCTCTTCCCTGGACTCCAGGCAGGCCAGGGTTACCTCTCCTGCTCCCAGACGCAGGGCGCTGGTAGCCACATCAAAGGCTACACTACCTCCGCCGATCACCAGGACTTTACCGGTAGAAATCTGTCTCAGGCCCAGGTTGACCCGGCCCAGGAAGTCCAGGCCAAGGGTAAGCAGGTCCTCATCCGCCAGACCCGGGGTGGAGGGCTTCCAGGCCCCGGAAGCCAGAAAGACGGCATTATAATCCCGCTGTAGATCTGCCAGAGAGATATCCAGTCCGACTTTAACGCCACATAAAATCCGGACGCCTGTATTCTCAATAGCCCGTACCTGCTTTTTCACCACATCCTTGCTCAATCTGTAAGGGGGTATGCCGTAGGTGAGGACGCCGCCAGCTTCTTCCAGGGCTTCATAGATAGTAACCGGGAAGCCAAGTTGACGCAGGTAGTAGGCCGCAGACAGTCCAGCCGGGCCGGAACCAACTACGGCGACCTTCTGCGTATTCTCCTTTAACGGAGCCTTATACAGCTCGGCGGCATGTTCCAGGGCATAATCGCCGACAAACCGTTCAATCGAGTTGATTGATACGGCCTCATCCAGATCCCGGCGGTTACAACGCTGTTCACATTCATGAGGACAGACCCGGCCGGTGATAGCGGGCAGAGGATTCGAATTGAGGAGTATTTGCGCTGCCTGCGACAGGTTACCCTCCCGGATACTATCCAAACAGTACGGAATGTCATTACCGGCCGGACAGCCGGATGTGCAGGGAGGAGGCCCGACCCTGACAGCGCCGAAAATGGAATGATAACGGTTATCGCCGACCGCAGCGTGGCACATGTCGCCGCCCTTACGGATGCAATCAAAGCGGTTGTCCTCTTTACGGAAGTACCAGCAACGGATCAACTGGCAGATATTGCCGCCGATGGTGCCCATTTCCCGGATATGCGGCGAAGCTGTACGGCTGGCTGCCTCTGCCAGCGCCGTATACTGATTCCTGGCGATGGAACTGCGGGCAATATCCTCCAGCCGGGTAAGTGCGCCGATTCTCAGGAATCCATCTTCTTCCCGGATATATTCCATCCCGGGAATAGTCTTGAGGTTAATTACGACCTCAGGGTAATCTCGCAATACCTCAAACCTCATGGTACCGATAAGGTCAGTGCCACCAGCCATGACCCAGGCTTTTTCACCATATTTACGCAACAGGGAAACTGCCTCATCCAGGGAACCAGCGTTAAAGAGTTCAAATTTTTTCAGAGTTTTCATATTATCATATCCTGCCTTTCAGATCTTCCCCAGTGCTTTCAGTACTCTTTCGGGAGTTACCGGGGTTTCCTCAATCCACTTACCTATGGCGTTGTAAACAGCAGGAACCAGCAAAGCTGCTGCCGTGCTGGCCTTACCGGCTTCGCTACAGCCGCATAATCCATATGTGCTCCAGCCGAGATGTGATTCAACAATGGGTGTTTCGATGTTCCCCACATCCAGGATAGTCAATATCGGGTACCCGATCAGGTTATCATTCATCCTGACCCCGGTGCGGGGGTCATAATAAATAGCTTCGGTCCCCGAGACGCCAAGGCCGGCATAAACCCCGCCGTAGAGCTGTTGCTCATTGACATCGGGATTAAGCGACTGGCCTACGTCATAAGGATGAACCAGGTTGGTAACCTCTACCTGTCCGGTCTCGGTATCCACCTCGACCTCCGTAAAGAGACAGTGCCGGACCATAACAAACCCCTCTTTCAACTCCGGGAGATCCGGAGCAATTTCACCGACGAAGAAGGGTCCCGCCTCGGTTACCAGTCCTATTCCACCGACATGTGCGGAGGTGACTTTCCACAGCGGCACTGAATTATGCGGATCGGCTTTTTCAAATACCCTGCTGTCCCTGATATCTAGCTCTTCAACCGTTTTACCCGGGAAAGGAGGGAGGCCCGGCGGGGGGATGGGGCCGCGTGGGCCTGCATTATAAGGAGGTTTCACGGCATATTCCAGGATCAGCTTCTTCAATTTGCGGGCATTTGCCACCAGCCCATAGGTGTTCAAGCTGGAACCCATCGAACCGGCGGGCGGCATGGCATCAAAATGGAAATAGTCAATAAACTCGATTTTAACATCCTCATAACGCAGGCCTGCTTCGTCCGCCACGATCTGACAATAGGTGGTAAGGGCTGACTGGCCGCAGTCAGGACGCCTGTAGTAGATGGTCGCGGTGCCGTCGGCGCCTACGGATATACCCGGAATGCCTCCTTTTCTGGAGCCGGTATGCCAGCCGGCGACAGCGTAAAAACCAACCCCGTGCATCCTGCCGTTGGAAAGCCTGCGGGTACCCGGAGGATGCCATTTTTTATCCCAGTCAAAGACTTTTTTACCCGCTTCAATGACCTCCTTGAGGCTGTCCCGGGGCGGAAATCCGTAGGGTTTTTTAATGTGCTCATCCAGCCATGCCATATCGTGGCCTTCGGCGCCGTCATTAAGCAATTGCACCTGAATCGGGTCCATGTTCAAAAAGGCAGCTACTTTATTAATGACCAGGTTCGCCAGGGTACAATTAGCTGCCCCATCCTTCCAGCAGGACTCGTGCGGCCGGCTCCAGTAGGAGTGAATTTCATGGACCAGGACATTGGGGGTCTTTAAGGTATCTATGAATTTACTGCTGATGGGAAGCCCGGACTTCTGCCAGGTATCAATGCGTATAGCCAGGATGTTGCCGTCGTTGTTGAATCCCACCTTATAGTGCGCGGTCCCCACCTCGAAACTGGTGCCTTCCCAGCTCATGCCGTAGTCATCCACCACTTTAACCGGCCTCATGGTCTTACGAGCCCCAATGACCGCACATCTCAGCAACTGGACGGCAAATCCCATGATGTTGCCGCCGAAAGTAGCCCCGTTATAGGGGGTATGGACCTTCAGCTTCTGGGGCCGGGTTTTATCCGTCTTGAAAGCGGGTTGAGACATGAAAGGCACATCGGTCGATATATTTTGTCCGTGATACCAGACCTCCAGTTCGTCACCTACCCAGCGGGCTACCATACAGCCCGGTTCAACGCCCGCCCAAACATCATCTTCCTTTTTATATTCATTAAACTCAATAACGTGGTCGGAAGAAGCAAAACCTTTCTCGACATCACCGATATTGCAGGTGATCACGTCTTTCCAGACATTGCTGAGGGAATTCCGCTCAGGGTGCATAAGAGGAGCACCAGGCCGGGCGGCTTCCCGGTCGTCCAGGATAAAAGGCAGTTGTTCCCATTCAATGCCCTCACCAATCAGTGTCAAGGCCCGATCGCAGATCTCTTCACTCTCGGCAATCACCATAGCCCCCACTCTTACTCCAAAAAAATCGGCCGTATCCGGAAGTATGGTATCCCGATACCAGAACCAGGTCCGACCGATCATGGGTTGATAGGGATCGCTGAAGTCGACATCCGGATCGTCATAGCGGATTACAGCCCAGACACCCGGCAGGGCTTCTGCCCGGCTGCTGTCCATTTTCTTAATCCTGGCATGTGCATATGGAGAGCGGTAGATTTTAAGATATAACATCCCGGGAAGATAGACATCATTGGTATAAACAGCCCTTCCCGTCACTTTATCAGGAGCTTCCCTGGGGCGTAAACCGCGCCGGCCGATATAGCCACTTTCAGGGGGTCTCCACAGCCAGAGTCTATTATCAAATGATTCTTCAGCCATATTACTGTTCTCTCCTTAATTTCCTGGCAGCTTCCAGCACCGCTTTGATATGGGCCGGATAAGTCCCGCAACGGCACAGATTCCCGGCCAGGGCTTCTTTGATCTCATCCACGGTAGGATTGGGATTACGGTCCAGCAGGGCCTTTGCCGTAACAATAAAACCGGGGGTGCAATAGCCGCACTGGGCGGCCCAGTTCATAATATAAGCCTCAATCAAAGGATGTCCGGAATCAGCAATACCCTCGACTGTCTCGATAACGGCGCCATCACACTCGGCGGCCAATACCATACAGGATAGCACCGGCCGGCCGTTCATGAGGACAGTGCAGGAACCGCAGGCGCCATAGCCGCTGCAAAAGTCTTTAATAGAGGTCAGACCCAGCTCTTGCCTCAGGACCTCCCGCAAAGGCTGGTTCGGCTCTATCCGGAGGCGATAATTCCTCCCGTTAACCGTCATTCCCACTGTTCTGGCGGTGGAGGACAGGGCCTGAACTGCATCAAACGGTGGAGAGGCAGTGTCAACTCCGCCGGCGCCTCCTTCTCCCTCGGGGCATGGAGCCGCCGTAATCCTGTCCATCAATATTTTACCGAATTCCACTTTTTCATTTTTTTCTGTCACTTTTTTATCCTTATCTTATCTGTCCGGAATAACCGGCAGAATATCATAATGCACCCCTTAGCCTCGGGTCAACAGCATCCCGCAGGCTGTCCCCGACCATGTTGAAAGCAAATACCACCACCATTATCGCCAGTCCCGGAATAAAAGAGAGCTGCGGATGCGAAAGGAGATAAGGATAGCCCTCGTTAACCATACCTCCCCAGGCCGGGGTCGGCGGTTCAATGCCGATGCCCAAAAAGCTCAGCCCGGCTTCGGCCAGGATGGTGATGCCAATGTTCATGGTCATCAATACTATCATCACGGGAAAACAATTAGGGAAGACGTGACGGAACATGATCCTGAGACTATTGCCGCCTATGGCACGCCCAGCCAGAACAAAGTCGTTTTCTCTGACTGAAAGGGCCTGTCCGCACATAACCCTGGCGTATCCCGGCATCATACCGATGCCGACAGCAATCATCACATTAACGATTCCTCCCCCAAGCAGGGAAGCAATGATCATGGCCAATAAAATCATGGGGAAGGCCATTAAAGCGTCAATAAACCTCATGATAATGGTATAGGCAACCCCTCCCATATAACCGGCAATCAACCCCAGTGTCATACCTGAGACGGCTGCAATACTCAGTGCGACTACCCCCACCATGGCCGCAGTCCGTGCTCCAAAGATTACCCGGCTCAGGGTATCCCTGCCCAGGGAATCGGTACCCAGGAGATGGCTGCTGTCAGGCTGCAATAGGGCATGGTCCAGATCTTGTTCGTAGGGGTCTAAAGGTGCGATCCAGCCGGGAAAAACCGCTGCCATTATAAAAGCCAGAATAATGACTGTGCCCAGTATGGACACCGGCCGGCCAAAGAAAACCCGCAGGAAGCGGCGCCATTCGCTAACACGCGGGGACGCGCTCGTTACCTCTATATTTAAAGAGGCTTTTTGTGCCATAACTGCTTCCTTGATTATACGTATCGTACCCTGGGATCAAGCCATCCGTAGGAAAGATCCACCAGGAGGTTTATCAATAATACCGCTATGCCCACAACCAGCATAATACCCTGAACTTCGGCATAGTCCTTGGTCGTCACAGCCGCAACAGCCAACCGGCCCATACCGGGAATATTGAAAATCGTCTCAATAAACACCTGCCCGCCCACAATTGAAGCCAGAGTCATACCTTTCATAGTGATAATGGGAATAACCCCGTTTCTCAGGGCATGACGTACAATCAAGACGTTCTCTTTCAGGCCTTTGGACCAGGCCGTGCGGATATAGTCCTGCCGCATTACCTCCAGCATGCTGGAACGGACCAGACGAATATCCCCGGCAATCGCAGGGACCGCCAGACAGATGACCGGGAGAATGATCTGTTGAATACTGGCGCCGAAGTCCTCAAAAGGTGAGGTATAGCCAAATACCGGCAGTACCCCCAGCTTCAGGCCGAAAACATATATCAGCAGTACTCCCAGCCAGAAAATGGGGATCGTCATCCCCAGATTTCCGACACTGGTAATTATATTATCCAGCCAGCGGCCGCGCCTCACTGCGGCAATAATCCCGGCTGGTACTCCGATAATGCTGCCGACCACAAAGCCCAGCGCGCCTAAATAAAGACTGACGGGCAAACGTTTTTTAATATCATCGGTTACCTTGCTGTCATAGGTAATGGAGGTACCCAGGTCGCCCCTGACGGCATTGGAAATCCAGTCCACAAACTGCATGGGAAGCGACTTGTCCAGACCATATTTATGCCTGAGATCATCAAGCTGTTCCTGAGTAACATTTTGAATATTTTGCTGAGAAACATAAATCAGAATCGGGTCTCCCGGCAGCAGTCGCATGGTCAGGAACACTATCACGGTGAGAATTATCAGGGTCAGCAGCGCCTGAAAAATCCTGCGGATGATGTATGCCGTCATGATACCTCCTTATCATGGTGGGGCCAGCGGACTGCGGTGGCGGCATCATGGGCCGCCGCCGCAGTCGAGATTAACACTATTTCACTTGCTCAGCCAGGCCTTGTCCGGAGTGCGAAAGATGGCATTCCCCAGTTCGGCATAGCCTATATCGTGAACATTGGGCGAGTAACACCACATGGTCCCGGCACTATAGAGAGGGATTACAACTGCATTTTCTTCAATCAGCCTCAACGCCTGACGGGTCTTGCTGATGTCCTCTTCCGGCGTAGCCAGCGCCTGCTCCAGGAGGTCATCGAACCCGCTCGGGCGCATGACACTCTTCAGGTTAATAGCGGTGGAGGAAAGCTGCATTTGCAGGCCCGAGGCCCAATTGACATAGTGAGTCAGGGGTGTTATCAGGATCATGTTATTCCACCCCTTTTGCGAATACTCCATATACTGGCCGAAATTAATGGTATCAATATCGGCCATAATTCCAACCTTGCCGAGATATCCCTGAATCGCTACCATCACATCCCGCTGGGTGAACGGGGATGCCAGCGTGGTCTTGAATCCATCCGGGTATCCGGCGTCAGCCAGAAGCTGTTTGGCTTTTTCAACGTCATAGGAGGCTCCCGCGTAGCTGCTGTCATAGGCTTTGGCGAATGGAGGGGGCAACTGGAAGGCCGGGGTAGGGAACCCGCCTTCAGCGATTTTCACCAGTGCATCCCGGTTAATGGCATAGGATAACGCCTGCCTGACTTCCTGTTTGGCAAAGGGTGAATCTGGATTAATGCTGTCAGGCCACAGCGACAAGCAGTCCGCAGGTCTGTAAACAAGGTTATACCCCTTGGTCTGGAGGTCCCGGTATATCTGGCTGCCTCCGGCGCCGTACATGATCTGTACATCTCCCTTTAAAAGGGCTGCCTGCTGTGTCATCGAGTCCGAAATGTAAAATATCTCTATTCCATCCAGGTATGGCCTGCCGGTTTGCCAGTAGCCGTCGAACTTCTCCCACTTCATTGAAGCATCACGTTCATAGCTTACAAATTTGAACGGGCCGGTCCCGATCGGGTGGGTCTGGCACCATTCCTGACCGTTCTTTTCGAAAGCCTCTTTCGACGTTATCAGGCCGGTGACACTGGCCAGGTTGCCTAACAGGCTATTCTGGTATTTACTGAGATTGATGCGTACGGTATAATCATCCACAATCTCTACAGAGGAGAAGTACCGGGTGATCGCCTTCTTGTTTTCTATCTGCATATCCAGGTTCCACTTGGCCACCGAGGCGTTGAAGTCTGAACCGTCATGAAACTTAACACCCTTCCTCAAGGTCAATGTCAGGCTGGAGAGGTCTGAAGCCAATTCCCAATCGGTCGCCAGCAGCGGTTCCAACCTGCCGTCATAGTATTCACGTACCAAGGGCTCAAAAACATAGTTATAATAGCGTTCACTCATCTGAGTAGGTGGAAAACCGAAAGTGGCTGAAGGTCCCATAATAAAGGTTTCATTCAAGATTCCTCCCGAGACCGGGGATGATGCGCCGGCCTGACCGGATGTTGCCGGTTGGGCGGGTGCGGGAGCAACAGTCGATTTTGCCGGACCTGACGTAACCGCCGGAGCCGCTGCAGCAGGAGCCGTGGTTGCTGGAGCAGCGGCAGTCGGAGCAGCGGTAGTCGTAGCTGGTGTTGTACTACAACCACTGAGAATAATGGTTGCTATCAAAACAACTACTATAATGATAGACATAAACAGCTTGTTCACCGATTTCCTCCTTTAGTCTTCTTTCAAACTTTGCCTTTAGTATAGATAGTACGACGGTATGATGTGTTTGTATTTTTTTACCAGCGTATTCCAATTCGACGGCAGCGTGATCTTTTTGCTGACAAAATCACTGCCCAGGTTTATACCGCCATGCAGCGCCGACCCGCCGACCGGGCCGCTGCCACATGTAACGACGATCATTATCCTGTCCGTATCGGAAAATATAGGGACGAGGTCTCCCGGTTTATATTGAGTCGAGCTTCCCGCCTGTTGCGCGGAGCGGGGATTGTAAGGCATCATGGCATTTTCTGAAAGATATTGCTTCACGTCATTCTTGGTCATGCCTTCCCTGGACAATGTTCCGGCATAAGCGGGGGTAAGCATAATACAGGCCATACCGGTGGACCGGCTGCTAATACGGGAAAGTATAGCATTCAGGATGCCCCTGGCATCGGTGCCCTGACCGCCGATGGAATTGAGGTCCGGAAAGACAGTAAACTGAGAAATGACGCTGTCATCCTTATTGAATCCGCGTTCCACGTGGAGGGACTCCCAGGGGCTTTCCTCCTCATTCTCACCTACAACCAGCGTGTATTTTGCCGGATTGCCGGTACATCCCATTTCCTCCACGCCCTTGCGTACCCCTCCGATGTTCTTGATTATCAGTCCCATAGCCCGTCCAATGGCGGAATTGGCAATGTTCCCCGGACTCAAGACACCGTAGCTGCTATTGACGTTTATATCATTGCGGATAGGGCCGTTAATAGCCCAAAATGCCCCGGGCGAGGCCCCGCTGGAATGAAGCCAGTGCAGGACAGCACCCGGTTCCAGCAGGGCTTCAGTAGCGGCTATCAGCACCGGCATAAAGGTAGGCAAGGCTCCGGCCATAACGGCGTTTACGGCGATCTTTTCTACAGTAGCTTTCCCCGACCGCGGGATGATCTTCCCAACCATGTAGTCCGAAGGCAGGTCTGTTCCGGTGAGCATCTCGGCTACCTCTTCTTCGGTGGGTGGTATAATGGGTAAACCGTCAGTCCAGCCTCTGCGATAAAAGAACTGGTTGACCTCTTTGAGACTGCCTTTAAAAATAATCCGTGAGGAACTTCCCGAATCCGAAGGCGACGGGGATTGTTCTTCACGGGTTAACGGGCGGGTTAATCCGGAGATAATATCATTCATTACCTCGGAAATTCCCGTTTCCACATCCTCCATAACCGTACATTCAGAGGGTACGGATTCCGGTATAACGCGTATACCGGGCATTCCCTTACCGGAGGCTGCGGACCTGGCATCATTGATAAAACCACGATAAACAAGGGCCACTGCCGGTGTGTTCAGCTTCTCTATGGAAACCGTATTGTACGCAAGGTACTTAGTACACCCTCCTCAGTCACCGACAGCGCCAACAACAGCATCTACGCCTCTCGCCCAATCTTCGAATGCGGTCTTATCCGCTCCTTCCAGTTCGGAAACAGCCTTTCCGGGAGGAAGTTGATTGGCATACCATATACACTCGCAGGTGGGGAACCTCTCCTTCAGCTTCCGCTCCACGACAGTCAACATAGGATGGGAAGCCCGTTTGACATTATAGAAAAGTCCTATTTTCTTCCCTTCGAGATTTTTCGGGCGTGGCGAAATCCCCACCAGAGGGATCGGGTCCGCCTCTGCCCATGGACTGAGTACCTCATAATTTACACCGGGTTGGTTCTGGTTCATTGGTTGTTACCTCCTGAATTTCAACTCCAGCTATGGTGTTAAAGAATGATTCCCTGAATTGTCCGGCCACCACAACCCGGGACTTTATCACCGTTCAATGTAAAACTAATCAATCATCATGATTGGCATGTACAATAATGGGATTTTTCTGGTCCAAAAAATAAGGTGTTGCAGTCCACCGGTATTCAATGCCGCATCAGCATGTTATATTCATGGACAGAACTAACTAGCGTTTCCGAACAATTTGGAACCATTTTTTCTAAATATAATAAAATTATACCATAACCTGTCAATATGTGTCGCTCAGCGGTAAATTTTGTTCCGATATTAAAAAAATGACTGGCAATGTTATTCCAGTCCGGGGTATAATATACAAAGGTGGACTAATTGGAGGAGGAAGCGGGCCCAAGAGATGGATGTTGCAATCAATAACAACCAGAAGGAACTCGATTTAACCAGGAGAATTGAGGAAAAGAACCGCGAATTAAAGACACTCCTGGACGACAATGATAATGAACGCCCCGACATGATGCAAATTCACCGCGCAGCCAGAATCATTACCTGCATCAGCAACGGAGTCAATTCATTAAGTGAAATCGCCGGCTACTGCAAGATAAGCAAGTCCGGCACTTTTCGAATACTGAAGGCCATGGAAAAAGCCAATTTTATTGTCTATAATCCCTTCAGCCGGAAATACCTTATCGGAAACCTGATTACAGGAATCAATTCCAAGCCCAATATCAATCACGAGTACCTGATAGTAAACTCAAACCTGGAAATGGAGGAACTGGCCAATATTTCCGAAGAGACGATAAGCCTGATTGTCCTGTCAGGGCTGGGACAGGTTACGATACGGACAATTCCCAGTAAATATAACCTAAGAGTAGTTGAAGGCACCAATATGCCCGCTTTTTCTTTTAACGGAGCAATATCCCATGTCCTGCTTGCGCAGGTCAAGGATGATGAACTGAAGATGATCCTGAAAAATAAAAGACCGGAACCACTTACGAATTATTCCATCACTGAAAGCGAAGCCCTGATATCCGATATCGTAAAAACCCGCTTGCAGGGGTATGACATCAGTATCAGTGAAAGGATTATCGGGGCGATGTGCATATCCGCCCCGATCAGGAATTACCTGGTACCGGCGGCCCTGGGCATTTTAGGGCCTGAGGCCCGTATGAAAGAAAAGACCTCCAGTTTTGTGAAGCTGCTGCTTGATGTTTCGAATCGTATTTCCTACAACCTTATGAATGCTTTCCAGTAGAGAACCGGATAACACAATTCTGTTTCTAACAGTTAAAAAACCTCCATCAGGACTGCATACATGCACAAAATAACTCTCAGGTTGAAGCTGAGCCAGGCACGACGCATTATTAGCAGGAGGTTCCTCCCTACCAGTCCTTGATACGGCTGGCTTTTTTATTGGAGACCAGCTTCACCCTGGTTCCCCAGTTATCATTAAAGTCCTTGATGGCCTCCGATGTTTGAGGGCTTTTCTGAAATTCTTCGATGTCCTTTTCACTATTGAACTTGTAGACGGCCATAAAACGGGGAGGCTGGCCGGCTTCTACGGCTATTTCAAATCTGGATACTCCCGAGACGCCCGGGGACTTCAGCAACATGGGAATGTGCACATCATTATACCAGCGGTTGAACTCTTCGGCATCTTTGGACTGGCATTCCGTTTCAATTATACTCAATAACTGCGGGTTGCTCATGATAACATCCTCCTTTACCAACGTCAGCGATTTTTCAATTATACAGGGTAATACCGGGCGCTTCAATTTATACTTTATCTGAAAATACTCTGTAAGAGGCCCGTATCGCTGACGGAACACCGCCTAACATCATTTCGTATCAGGTGATGGTATAATAGGCATTATAATATTTAATTAGGCCATATTTTTATGCATAGCAGTCATAAGTGTGTCCTATTACAGATACAATTGATACACGAATTCGACTGTCCGGGGACATAATTGTAATATCATGAGACTGCTGGCATTTTGTCTATTAGTATCATCGGTATTTTAGTCATGGAAAAAAAGGCAAGGAGAGACAACATGGCAAACGGGTACGCGGGCAAATTGCTGTGGGTTGACCTGAAGAAACAGACATGCAAGGAAGAAGCGATAGACGAAAGGCTTGGCAGAATGTACCTGGGCGGTTACGGCCTGGGCGCCAGGATTCTTTATAACCGGATGAAAGCCGGAGTGGACCCGCTCGGCCCGGAAGCAATACTCGGTATTTTAACCGGACCGGCTACCGGGACTCCCTTTATCGGTGGTTCGCGATACGTAGTGGTGGGCAAATCGCCTCTGACAGGCGGCTGGGGAGACGCCAACTCGGGAGGCTGGTTCGGTCCTTATATGAAATTCGCCGGTTATGACGGCGTATTCTTCACCGACATATCCGATAAACCGGTCTATCTGTTTATAGACAACGGCAAAGCCGAGATAAGGGATGCTGCCATTCTCTGGGGCAAAGACACCTTTGAGACCGAAGAAATACTCAAAACTGAACTGGGAAAGGACACCCAAATAGCCTGTATAGGGCCATCCGGTGAAAAGCTGTCCCTCATCGCGGCGGTAATGAACAATAAAGGCAGGGCGGCGGCCCGTTCCGGACTGGGGGCGGTAATGGGCTCCAAGAGAGTGAAGGCGGTCGCCGTGAGGGGTAAACCCGGCAGCATACCTGTAGCGGACAAAAAGAAGGCGGCATTCTGCCGCAAGACATATCTACCGCACCTGACCGGTCACGCAGATATATTAAGGGAATTCGGTACGCCGGGAATCATGGTTCCCATGGCTATGGCAGGGGATTCCCCTGTTAAAAACTGGATGTCTTCCGCCGCTCTGGACTTCCCCGATGTGGAGTTGATAAGCGGTAATAAAACACTCGAAAACCAGGAGAAAAGATACGCCTGCTATCAGTGTCCTATCGGCTGCGGCGGACACATGAAGGCCAGTGACGGCGAATATAAATATACCGCCGATGCCCATAAACCGGAGTATGAAACCCTGGCCATGTTCGGCAGCAACTGTTTGAACTACAATCTCAACTCAATCATAAAGATTAACGATATCTGCAACCGCGCCGGACTGGATACTATATCCACCGGTTCCGCTATAGGTTTCACCATTGATTGTTACGAGTCCGGTCTGATCACCAGCCAGGATACCGGCGGCTTGAAGATGAACTGGGGCAATCACCAGGCCATGGTAGCCATGACGGAAAAAATCGCCAGACGGGAAGGTTTTGGTAATATTCTGGCGGACGGCATCAAGAAGGCCTCTGAGAAAATCGGCAGGAAAGCGGAAAGGCTGGCCATGCATATCGGAGGACAGGAGTACCCGGCCCATGATGCAAAATTCGGGTTCCACTGGGCCATCGGGTACAGGGTGGATGCCACCCCGGGAAGACATACCCAGGGGCCAGGCATGGGACCCAAAATCCCCCTTCCAGAAGTAGATCCCAGGTCGCAATCGGGCAGGCAACCTGCCCATGTTCTGGGGGCCAACGCCGTGCACTATGTCCAGGCACTGGGACTTTGTACCTTTGTATGCGCGGGCCTTCCGGACCTGAAATCTTTCCAGGAGATGGTCAAAGCTGTCATGGGCTGGGATGTAACCGCCGAAGAAATCACCCGGACCGGGGAAAGAATTGCCGACATGAGACATGTCTTTAATCTGCGGGAGGGTATCAGTCCTCTTGTTTACCATCATCCGGACAGAATGGCCGGCAGACCTCCCAGGACGGCCGGCCCACTGGCAGGCATAACACTGGATGAAGAGAGAATGCTGGAAGAATTTTTCGAAGCCATGGACTGGGAACTCACCACGGCCAGACCCAGTAAAAAGAAACTGCTTGAGCTGGGAATGGATGACATAGCCAGTGAACTCTGGTCTTAGATACAGATATGATCCCTGATCATATCTGCCGGCATTTCCAGCCAACTCCCGGGTATTGATCGGTCCAGGTTTTTTTATTGACCTCTAACGCGGCTGTTGCTAAGATTGTCTTGTTTTCGAATAATCCTGCTTAAAGATAAAAAAAGCCGGATCTGGAGAAATTCCAAAGGAGAAAAAGAATGAAGATGGCCTTCATCGGCGGCGGGAATATGGCGGAAGCCATCCTGTCGGCTGTTATCAAAAACAGACTTGCAGCCCCGGCTGATATCGCGGTCAGTGATATTGATACTGACCGCAGGACATACATCCAGCAAAAATATTCCACGACAGTAACCAGCGACAACCAGGCTGCGATTGAAAATAAAGACCTGGTTATACTGGCGGTCAAGCCCCAGATCCTGGCAGACGTCGGAGCGGTTTTAAAAGGAAAACTGAAACCAGGTCAACTGGTTATTTCCATACTGGCCGGGAAAAGCATCGAAACGATCGGCAGATCCCTGGGACACGATTGTATCGTGCGTTCCATGCCGAACACTCCCGCCCAGATCGGGCAGGGAATAACGGTCTGGACGGCCACAACCCGGGTCAGTGAAAAGCAAAGGCAGTTGGCCGCCTCTATTTTGGGTGCAATGGGCCAGGAAATTTACGTAGATGAAGAAAGATTCCTGGACATGGCGACCGCCATCAGCGGCAGTGGACCAGCCTATGTTTTTCTTTTTCTGGAATCGCTGGCAGCGGCGGCCGTCAATCTTGGTTTCGATGCGGAAACCGCGCAAAAGCTGGCGCTCCAGACCTTGCTCGGAGCCGGACACCTGCTTCAGCAGTCGGGGAAAACACCGCAGGAATTGCGCCGCATGGTGACTTCTCCCGGGGGAACAACGGCAGCAGCCATAGCCGCTTTTGAAAACGGCGACTTCGCCGGCCTGGTAGACAAAGCCATAAAAGCGGCTTATGCAAGGGCCCTACAGCTTGGCGGCTAGTCAAAGGCCGTTATTACCTGACTCATGGCCTCCAGCACTTCAGAGGTCTCCGTAACCCAGCCGAAAACGTTAGCTACTACCCAGATAGTAGCCTCCTGAGTATAGTCAGGACCCATGTTTCCGCAGCAATCGCTGATTAACAGTGGGAAATATTCATGGAAATAGGCGTCTCTCAGGGTGGACTCGACACATACATTGGTAAACAGACCGCCGAAAAGTAGATATTTCAGGTTATATGTCTTCAGAATGATATCAAGCTGCGTGTGAGGAAACCCGCTGAAGCGGTTCTTGTTGACAACAATATCTCCCTCACACGGTTTTAGCTCATCGATGATCTGCCAGTCCCTGGTCCCTTCGACCAGGCCTGTTATTTCCAACTGCGGTTGTCTCCTGCCGGTTTCCAGCGACCCTTCTTTCCAGAAATTGGGCGATTGCGGCCCCCCTGTATCCGCCAGGTCCGGGCGATAGCCCATTCTCAGGTATATGATTTTCAGTCCCGCCTTCCTGGCTGCGGCGATCACTTTTTTCAACCGGCCTGTAACAGGCCTGACCCTGTTCTCGTTAAACTTCCCCAGGATGTCGAAAAGCCCGCCCCTGGAACAGAAGGCATTTTGCATATCCACAACAACCAGAGCGGTCCTGTCCGTTTCTATTTTTACCGGTTCAGGTCTGGCGTTAACGGTTATTTCCATATACAACACCTCCCTTATAATCCTGGTCCGATAGACAATTGTAACTGAGAGACATCAGAATTCTCAACACCCTTGATCCACCATCAAATTGTCCCGAATGAGCCTGGGCTTGCGCGCTACTTTAGTGAAATAGCTCAGGCTCGATTATCCTGGTTAAGTGGTGAATCAAGGTCACCGCTTACGTTTAAGTACGTATGGCTTTTTCCTGAATAATATTATAGAATGGAGATATTATGAACTGGCTTGATATAATCCTGATTATATTCCTGGTTATTTCCATTGTAGGCGGTATAGCCAGCGGATTGGTAAGGGCTATATTTAGTCTGGCAGGTCTGATCATCGGAGTGGTGCTGGCAGGACATTTCTATTCCAATCTGGCAGACGCTCTCTCCTTTATCTCCAATGATAAAGCCGCCGGAATTGTGGCCTTTGCCATAATATTTATAGTCGTAGTAATAATCGCAGCTCTGCTGGGGACCCTTTTTACCAAAATTGTATCTTCCATGATGCTGGGTTTTATCAACCGTCTGGGAGGAGCGGTTCTGGGTTTTTTCATCGGAGCTATTTTCCTGGGGGCCATACTGGCTATCTGGGTAAAATTCCTGGGTGAAAACAGCGTTATAAGCAATTCCGTACTCGCTTCCTTGCTGGTTGAACGATTTCCATTTGTCATGGGTCTGCTGCCTGAAGAATTTGATATGGTCCGCGATTTCTTCCAAAAATAGCCTGTTAAAAAATGTCCAGAGTTAAAACTCTGGACATTTTTCTGCTTCACAACTCTGATAATGCCTCTGGTTAAGCCTTGGGTGTCTCACCCGGATGAAGAGCCTTCCACTTTTCCATGAGCTGCTCTTTGGTCTCCTTGCGGTCAGAATCGGGATTGGGAGCGCCGACCGGGCATACTTCAGCGCATTTTGAGGACGAGCCTGAACCTACGCACTCCGTGCACTTGTCCGGATCAATCTCATAGGTTGAAGCCCCTTCTTTAATTGCCGAATTCGGGCACTCTGACTCGCAGGCGCCGCAACTGATACAATCCTCACTGATTTTGTAAGCCATTCAAATACCCTCCTGAATTTTATTTTTATTTCTTAAATAATTCTGTCTAATTAATACCGAATGGCATAAGTCTCTCAATATATATTTTCAGTTCACCCTATCTAACTTATCCCTACAAATACAAAAAATGCTTCCGGATATGAGAATCTATACAACAGGTATCAGGCTACCTTTTTTCCGAACTTGTTTTTCAAAGCCTGGGCTACATTAGCCGGGACCAGTCCGCTGATATCCCCACCAAGGCTGGCAGCCTCTTTAAGCAGGCTGGAACTGACAAACTGGAACTCAACCGAGCACATAAAGCATACCTGTTCAAGATCGGGGAATAATTTTTTATTCATCATGTTAAGGGTAAATTCACGTTCGAAATCACCGCCCATGCGCAACCCGCGTATCATAACCTGAGCATTGATCCTGCGGGCAAAATCACCGGTAAGCTCGGTATATGACATCACCTCGATATTAGAATTACCGGACAGGGCCTCACTGGCGAGCTTAATCCTCTCCCCGGTAGTGAACAATAGTATTTTTTCCGCCGGGCTGTGATAGATGCCGATTATTATCTTTTCAAATAAACGGCTGGCTCTTACGGCAACATCAAGGTGCCCATTGGTAATCGGATCAAAGCTGCCGGGATAAAGGGCAATTGTCACGCTGCGTCCTCCTTTCGGTATATAGCGATACAACTATCACCATGCCTTCTATCTCTGATCAAACTTAAAGGCGGGTACTTGGACTCCAGAGTCAGATGGAAGGAATGAGTCACTACTACAATTGTATCAGGTCCCACAAGCCGGGAAACGGCTAACCTGCCGATCGTTGCACCTATACCCGTATTCCGGTAGGGAGGGTCCATAATAATGATGTCATAGACCTTGTCCAGGATTGAAATGGCCTTTTCCACCTCAATGCCGTATATACGGGCTCGATCGGCCAGCCTTGTCTTTCCCAAATTTTGTTTTATTATATCACAACACCTTCTCTGACGGTCAACAAAGTCAACCCACCCCGCCCCGCGGCTAAGAGCCTCAATCCCCATCGCGCCGGTACCGGCATACAGGTCAAGTACCAGCGACCAGTCTTCCGTCATACTTTCCAGCATGGAAAAGACCGCTCCCCGTACAAGATCGGTAGCCGGACGGGTTGTAGCGCGTTCGGGTCCTTTCAGTTGATGACCTTTGGCTGTGCCAGCAATTACACGCATTCTACTCTTATCAGCGGCATAGTATTTAATGAATTTATCGAAATATAAATATTTTTATGTTTTTTTCTCATACCGTTTCTTCAATAATTATATCAAATTCTGCCTTCGTGCTCTAGGCACGAAGGCACTTGATTTCCGCCTCAATAACAGGCATTTGTTAACCGATATTCACAATTTGACTAACCGCCGAATAAGTAGATAATATTGTAAAGTAGCTGCCTGTAAAAATAGAGAAGCTGATCTGGAACCGGTTCTTCCGGGTTCGGATATAATCTTTTGATGCGGGCAGGGAGGAGATGTGGTTGTTATCTGATTTCGGCTATATCGCTCTTTTCATGATTATGGCTTTACTCGTCGCCGCGGGCATGATATTCGTCCCGGTGGTATTGCGGTATATCGGGATCGTTCCCAAGAAGCCAAATGCCGTAAAAAATTCTCCTTTTGAATGTGGCATGGAGACCATCGGCAGGACGTGGATACGTTTCAATTTCCGTTACTACTTCTACGCCATGATGTTTATTTCCATAGATATCCTGGTCCTGTTCGTGTACCCCTGGGCAGTAGCATCAAGAAAACTGGGGTATGCCGGTCTGGCCGTAATTGCTGTTTTTATTGTCCTGGTGCTTGTCGGCTATTTTTATGCCTGGAAGAAGAAGGTGCTCGAGTGGAAGTAAATAACTGCGAAGAAACCAGTCCCGAACAGGAATATAACACCGACCTTTCCGAAGGCATCGCCATTGAAACTCTCAAGTCCAACAGTCTGAAAAGCATTATTCCCGATCCCGATGCGTGGCTGGATGAAGAAATAAAGCGCAATGTTATTTTAACTACCCTCGATTGGGCAATAGACTGGGCCCGCCGCTCGTCATTATGGACCGCTGTAGCTTTCCCTGCCTGCTGTGCCATGGAATTCATGTCCGCCATGGTACCCCGCTTCGACCTGGCCAGGTTCGGTATGGAACTGATGCGTTCATCCCCGCGCCAGGCTGACCTTATGATCACGGCCGGGACCCTTACCTGGAAAATGGCCCCTCAATATAAGCGCATCTACGACCAGATGGCGGAGCCTAAATGGGTCATTGCCATGGGTTCCTGTGCCATCAGCGGCGGAATATTCGCCAATTCTTATAGTGTTGTGCCGGGCTATAATCATATCATCCCGGTAGATGTATATGTTCCGGGTTGTCCCCCACGACCGGAAGCCCTTATCTACGGGATCCAGATGCTTCAGAAGAAGATAGCAAAAAGGCACAACGAGATCAATTTAAACGCTGTCCGGGAACATTAGGAGTACCGATTTTAATGACCGTTGTTTTATCCGGAACTGATATTGCGAAAAAACTGGCTGATCGCTTCCCAGATGCAGTGATTGAAACAGATGCGAATGCAGCCGTGATAAAGAGCGAATCATGGCTTGAGACAGCGGCATTTTTTAAAAACGATCCGGATATGTCCTTTGATCTGCTGGTGGATATAACCTCGGTTGATTACTGGGACTATTTCGAGGTGGTGTACAGATTGACTTCGCTTAAGTTCAACAACAGCCTGGTCCTGAAAGTACGCTGTCATGAAAGAGAAAAGCCTTCAGTGCCTTCCTTGACCGGGCTGTGGAAAGGGGCCAACCTGATGGAACGTGAGGTGTACGACCTGATGGGCATCACCTTTTCCGGTCACCTCGATATGAAACGTGTATTTCTATGGGAAGGATTCACAGGTCACCCGCTGAGGAAGGACTATTTGTAATGCCTCTGCAAACAGAGAATTTTGTTATCAACATAGGCCCCGCCCACATGAGCACACATGGTGTGTTCCGTTTGAAGACAGTCATGAACGGTGAAGTAATCGTAAGTATGGAACCGATCTTCGGATATCTTCACCGCGGTATTGAAAAACTGGCCGAACAGAGAACATATACCGGGATTATTTCGCTGACGGACCGGATGGACTATACTTCCTCGATGATCAATAACATAGCCCACTGCATGACGATTGAAAAGATGGCCGGCATCAGCGTCCCTGAGCGAGCGGAATACTTAAGAGTAATAATGTCCGAGCTGCAGCGTATTTGCAGCCATTTCCTGGCTATAGGAGCCCTTGCCAATGACTGCGGGGCCATGGGGACCCCGATGTTTTATATGTTCCGTGAAAGGGAGAAGATTTTCGATCTTTTTGAAATGGCCAGCGGTCAGAGGTTGACCTATAATTATATGAGGCCGGGGGGTGTTTCACAGGACATACCGGAAGAGTTCCTGCCGGCTTTAGCTAAATTACTGGAACAACTACCCCGCTATTTTGATGAATACGACCAGCTCCTGGCCCAGAACGAAATCTTCCTGGCCCGCACAAAAGGCATCGGCATCCTGGATAAGGAAAGCGCCATCAACTATTCCGCCACCGGGCCTGTATTGAGGGCCAGCGGCGTGAAATGGGACCTGCGAAAGAACGACCCTTATTCTATCTACGACCGTTTTGAATTCGACATTCCCACAGCCCAGACAGGCGATTGCTATGACCGTTACCGGGTGAGGATGGAGGAGATGCGCCAGAGCCAGCGCATCCTGGAACAGGCTGTCAAACAAATACCCGCCAGGGGAGAGATAAAAACCCGGGTACCTGTTCCACTGCGATTGCCGGAGGGCGACGGGTACGTACATGTGGAGTCAGCCAAGGGCGAACTCGGTTTTTATATCGTTTCGGACAATTCTATCGCTCCTTACCGTTACCATGTCCGGGCGCCCTGCTTTATCAACCTGGCCTCGCTGTCGGACCTGGTAGTCGGCTGGAAAATAGCGGATGCCATCGTAATATTCGGCAGCATCGACATTTGCATGGGTGAGGTGGACAGATAGTGAATGTACCTTATTCCAGCACATTAGCCCCTGACTGGCCGGGTGGATTCTGGTGGCACTGGCTGCTGTTTTCCGTGCTGATCATCGTCATCGTATTCCTGGTACTGATTTTTGTTACCTATGCAGAACGCAGGGTACTGGGCTTTATGCAGGCACGGCGCGGCCCCAACCGCACCGGCCCTTTCGGTTCATTGCAGATCGTGGCGGATGCTGTCAAGGCCATGCTGAAAGAAGATATCATTCCGGACAGAGTAGACAAGCTGGTCTTCTGGATGGCCCCGATAGTATCCTTCTTTCCGGTACTTCTTATCTTCGCCGTAATCCCGCTTAATGATGGTGTAATGCTGGCTGACCTTAATGTCGGCCTGCTTTATATCCTGGCTATCAGCTCCATATCCGTAATAGGAATATTCATGGCGGGATGGGGTTCAAATAACAAGTATTCGCTTTTAAGCGCCATGCGTTCCATTGCTTCTGTGGTAAGCTACGAAATACCCGTGGTGCTATCCGCAGCGGGCGTTGTCATGATTGCCGGTTCACTTTCTCTTAACCAGATCGTTATGGCGCAGAACATTCCCTTTATCCTGCTTCAGCCCCTGGGCTTCCTGCTTTTCTTTATAGGCAGTTGCGCGGAAATCAGCCGCAGTCCTTTCGATCTGCTGGAAGCCGACCAGGAAATTGTAGCCGGACACCACACTGAATATTCTGGAATGAAATTCACCATGTTTTATCTGGTAGAATACGCCGAAGCACTGGCCCTTTCCGCCGTTATCGCCACGCTTTTCCTGGGAGGCTGGAAGGGTCCCGGCCTGCCGCCATGGTTGTGGTTTGCTATCAAGGTTTTTGCCGTATATTTCGTCCTGATCTGGACCAGGGCTACACTACCGCGCGTCAGGATAGACCAGCTTATGGCTCTGGCCTGGAAGTTCCTCCTGCCTCTCTCAATTATTAACCTTTTCATCACGGCAATCGAGGTGCTGGTCTGGACTGAAAGCCTGCCCTGGATCGCGGTGCCCATAAACATCGTTATCATGGCATTGCTGGTATTACTCTGGTCAAGGTTCTTTAAATTCGGATGGGGGAGAGTAGAAGTTGGATCACTACGGTAAGGGAATCGCCAAAGGAATGGCTTTAACCTTCCGTCATTTATTGCGGCGGCCGGTAACTACCCAGTACCCGGACGAACGCCTGACTATATCACGCAGGTCCAGGGGCAATGAATTGATCTGGATGGAGGAGCGCTGCAGCGGCTGCACAACCTGCGCCAGGACATGCCCCCTGGGAGTGATCCATCTCAGGACCTCGGGTGAAGGTTATCTGGAAGCGCCGTGCAGTCAGACCTGCCCGGCCCATATTGATATACCCCGTTATGTAAAATATATCGTAGAAGGAAAACCGGCGGAAGCCCTGGCGGTGATCCGGGAAAAAATCCCCTTCCCGTCTGTCTGCGGGCGGGTCTGTTTCCACCCCTGCGAAAGCAAATGCCAGCGTGCCCAGATCGATCAGCCGGTCTCAATACGTGTTTTAAAGCGATGGGCATCCGACCATGATGACGGACGCTGGAAAAAACTATCCAGGAAAGACCCGCCGACCGGGAAAAAGGCGGCGGTAGTTGGAGGCGGACCGGCTGGACTCACGGCGGCCTATTACCTGGCTAAATTAGGGCACGGCGTAACTGTCTTTGAAGCCCTGCCTGAAGCCGGGGGCATGATGCGCGTCGGAATTCCGGACTACCGTTTGCCCAAGGACGTTCTGAGAGCGGAGATAGATGAGATCAGTGCCGCCGGAGTGGACATCCGCACCAATGTTAGTATCACTTCGCTGGACGATCTCTTCCAGGATGGCTATCAGGCTGTCTTCCTGGCACTGGGCGCCCATGAAGGCATGAAGCTGGGCGTTGAGGGAGAAAACAGCCCGGGGGTAATCGATTGCGCCACCTTCCTGCGTGAAACAGCCCTGGGCAAAAAAACAGACATAGGGGAAAGAGTAGCGGTAGTGGGCGGAGGAAACGCAGCTATCGATGCGGCCAGGGTAGCACTCAGGACAGGAGGCAAACAGATAACCATGATCTACCGGCGCACGCGAGCTGAGATGCCGGCCAATCCGGAAGAGATCGCCGCAGCCGAGGAAGAAAATATTAATATAGAATACCTGGTTAATCCCACCAGGGTTACCCGGAAGAACAGCAGCCTGGAGATGGAAATAATTCGTATGCGCCTGGGTGAACCCGACGCCAGCGGCAGGCGACGTCCAGAACCGGTCACGGGAAGCGAATTTACCAGGACATTCGACACCATCATCGCAGCTATCGGTCAGCATTCAATTATACCCGCGGATTTCAGGGTAGAAACAGGAAAAGGCAGTGTGATCAAAGCGGACGCAAGTACACTGGCCACCTCACGCGAAGGAGTCTTCGCGGGCGGAGATGTGCAAAGCGGACCGGACTCGGTTATCGCTGCTATTGCCGCCGGAAGACTGGCCGCTGTCTCTATTGACCGCTACCTGGGAGGCAAAGGAGATATCGAAGAAGTCCTGGCAGAGCCCGCCACGAAGGAAAAACCTTTAAGGATAACCGATAAAACAGTGCACCGCCTGCATCCCGATGAAATACCGCCCGGAGAGAGGGTAAACGGGTTCACTGAAGTTGAAAAACCGCTGACCGAAGAGCTGGCAGTACAGGAGGCCGGGCGCTGTCTGAAATGCGATATGGCCTATAAAGTTGAAAACATTGAAGCGGATATGGGATACTGTATTTTCTGCGGTCTGTGCGTTGAAGCCTGCCCGCGTGATGCTCTTTTTATGGGTTACGGTTTTGAGCGTGCAAAGTACAGGCGGGGAGAACTGATGCTGGACAAGACTGGTATTTCTATGAGTGAAGACAAAACGAGAAGCGGATTCGCCCGGCCAGGTATCGAAAAGGAACTCCCTGAACAGACTTTACTGATATACAGGGACAATCACTGGAAACAAAAGAGAGAAAAATGAAGCCGGTCTGCCCGTGATTTCAGCAGCGGTCTCCGGCAGTAAATAAAAACGCTCGTAGTTAAAAGGCAAAATATGGCATTACAAGTGGTTTTCTGGATTTTAGCGGTAATCGGAGTAATATCCGCCCTTTCGGTGGTATTGCTCAGGGATGTATTCAGAGCGGCCCTGGCCCTTATCATGTGCTTCCTGGCTGTCGCCGGGATCTTCGTCACATTAAGCGCCGATTTTCTGGCGGTAGTCCAGATACTTATTTACGTCGGGGCTGTATCCGTGCTGATAATCCTGGCTGTCATGATGACCAAGGAAATCAAACAGGGCAGTCTGAATAACAAGCTGACAATACCGGCCTTCATCGTGGCCGGGTTGTTCCTGGCTGTACTGTTATACTCCGTTCTGACCACCTCCTGGAGCACTGTCGGAGGTCTGCCGCCGGATGGCACCACCGAAAACCTGGCCCTCAAACTGTTCGATGAGAACGGTTTTATCTTGCCGGTAGAAATAGCAGCCATGCTGATTCTGGCCTCCATCCTGGGGGCCATCACCCTGGTGAGGGAGAAATAAAATGACGATAACTTTGGGCCATTACCTGGCGCTGTCATCCATAATGTTTTCGATCGGGCTGTTCGGCGTGCTGACAAAAAGAAACGCTATCATAATCCTCATGTGCATCGAAATAATGCTTAATGCGGTCAATATAGCTATGGTAGCTTTTTCGCGCTTTATGACCCCGGTTGAGATAACCGGCCAGGTCTTTGCCCTCTTTATCCTGGTGGTGGCGGCTGCCGAAGCAGCCGTGGGAGTGGGAATAATCATGGCCCTCTTCCGCAGCCGGGGCAGCATCCACAGTACGGATATTAATCTGATGAAGTGGTAAAAAATGTGGGTTGATATTAAAAAAGAGAACAGCCTGACGGCAGCCAGGAAGTGGAAAGAGCTATTTGAAGAGGAAGGAATTCCAACCCTGATCCTGCCGCCAAAAGGAGAAGAAAACGGGACCTACCGCGTGCTGGTACCAGGGGACAAGGAACATTTGATTCAAGAGGTATTAAGAAAGAATTGATGCCGTACCAACTTGTCTGGCTGATATTGTTCCTGCCGCTGATTTCCTTTGTCCTGATTTCGCTCGTTATCAGACCTTTTGTCAAAGCTGAAAGCAAGGTCGCAGGTTATATTACAATCGCCGCTATCGGCGGTTCACTGGCGTTATCCATCTGGGCGCTGGCGGCTATCATGGGAGAGCCGGAACACCGGCTCGATATACCCGCCGTTCCCTGGTTGAACATAGGCGGCCTGTCGTTCAGCCTGGGAATATTGATGGACTCGCTGACGGCGATCATGCTGATAGTCGTAAATACCGTCAGCCTGATGGTACAGATATATTCCCAGGGCTATATGCGGGGCGATCCGGGGTATCACCGCTATTACGCCTTTATGTCCCTGTTCACCACCTCTATGCTGGGACTGGTCCTTTCGAGCAGTTTGCTGATGATGTTCGTCTTCTGGGAAATGGTAGGGCTATGCTCATACCTGCTGATAGGATTCTGGTTTCAGCGGCCGTCAGCCGCCAATGCAGCCAAGAAGGCTTTTATCGTTACCCGGCTGGGAGATTTCGGTTTTCTGGCGGCAGTGCTGATACTCTATACCAATACCGGTACGTTCGATATTGAACGGCTGAGAGAAATGGCCGTAGCCGGAACTCTGGCAGGAACGGTACTGACCTGGGCCGCCATCGGTATATTCGCCGGAGCGGCCGGCAAGTCCGCCCAGTTCCCGCTGCATGTCTGGCTGCCCGACGCTATGGAAGGTCCTACCCCCGTCAGCGCACTGATACATGCAGCTACCATGGTAGCTGCCGGTGTTTTCCTGGTGGCCAGAACACTGCCTCTCTTCGAACATTCCGCATCTGCCCTCAACACCGTGGCCGCTATCGGCGGTTTTACCGCCATATTCGCGGCTTCCATGGGGCTGGTGATGAACGATATCAAGCGCGTACTGGCCTATTCAACCGTCAGCCAGCTTGGTTACATGATGCTGGGACTGGCAGGGGGTGGAGTGGCAATCGGTATGTTCCATCTCTTCAATCACGCCTTTTTCAAAGCCCTGCTTTTCCTGGGCGCAGGAAGCGTCAATCACGCCACCGGCACCTTCGATATGCGTCAGATGGGAGGTCTGCGCAAGGTAATGCCCTGGACCTACGGCCTGTTCGTGATAGGCTCATTGAGCCTTTCAGGCATCTGGCCTCTGGCCGGTTTCTGGAGTAAGGATGAAATACTGGCTTCAGCGTGGGATTTTAACAAACTCCTTTTCGTACTGGCCATGATTACCGTCTTTATGACGGCTTTTTATATGTTCCGGGCTGTCTTCATGACCTTTGGCGGAGAGCTTAAAACGAATCCCGACCACAATCCCGCAGAAGGTCACAGCCGTCCTCACGAGTCTCCGCCGGTAATGATTGTTCCCATGCTGGTGCTGGGAGTGCTGGCGGTCGTATCCGGTTTCTGGAACGCCGGCGGTCATTTTGACTCTTTTATGGGAGAAGAAGGAGCAACAGGGGCCTTATTTAACTCGCTATTCACTGTTTTCAATCATCCTCTGCCCTGGATCGGTCTGTGCATCGCTGCACTGGGTATTTTACTGGCCTGGTTGATGTACAGCTCGAAGTGGGTCTCACCCCAGAAAATCGGGAATCTGTTTAAACCCCTGTACAGTCTGTTCCTGAACAAATACTGGATCGATACACTATATGAAAAAATAATCGTCAACGCAGCCCTGCTGAACGGGCTTTTCACCCGGTTCCAGTGGTTCGACAGCAGCGCAATAGACGGGACGGCCAATGGAATAGCTGCTGTTACGGACAAGGGCGGAAAAGCCCTCCGATTGATGCAGAACGGTCAACTTCAGCTTTACGCTTTGACCATCGCCGCCGGTATTGTGGCTATCGTGGTCTGCGTTTTTATATTCGGAAAATAAACGGAGTAACGGGATTTGGGATATCTTAGTGCTATAATATTTCTACCGGTGATCGGGGCCATCCTGATTGCGCTGATACCTGGTCTTTCCGAAAAGAATATCAAACGCACAGCCGCTCTCTTCACCTTCGTTCCCCTGGCGCTGGCGGTGTATATCTTTGTCATGTTCGAACGCTCGCAGTGCTTTAGCGGAGCGATACAGTTCGAAGAAAATATTTCATGGATCCCGGCTATCAACGCCTCTTATCATCTGGGTGTGGACGGCCTAAGCCTGCCGCTGGTATTGTTGATGGCCGTACTGGGTTTCCTGGTAGTACTGATCTCATGGAAAGTCAACCTGAGAGTGCGCGAATACTTCGCATGGCTACTGCTGCTGGAAACAAGCATCCTGGGAGTTTTCACTTCACTGGACCTGCTGTTATTCTTCCTTTTCTGGGAAATAGAGATCGTGCCGATGTATTTCCTGATCTCTATCTGGGGTACAGGCCGCCGCAGCTATTCGGCCATCAAATACGTGATATTTACGCTGGCCGGCAGTGCTTTCATGCTGGCCGGAATATTGTGCCTGTATTTCATTACAGGCAGCCTGGACATGATGGAAATCGCCCGCAGCGGGCCCAGCGGAACAACTGCCGCCATCCCGCTGACCGCGGTCTTTTTCCTGCTCATTATAGGTTTTGCTGTCAAACTGCCGGTCTTCCCCCTGCATACATGGCTGCCTGATGCTCACACAGACGCACCTACGGGCGTCAGTGTCGTCCTGGCAGGCGCGCTGCTTAAAATGGGAGGCTATGGGATGATCCGGGTCTGCGTCAGCATTTTCCCGGAGACAGCCAGGAACTACGCTCCTTTATTTATAATACTGGCGGTCATCGGCATCATCTATGGCGCGGCAGTGACGCTCAGGCAGACCGATCTGAAACGGCTGATCGCTTACAGCAGCGTAAGCCATATGGGCTATGTCCTGCTGGGTATCTTCGCTCTGGGAGATGTCAGCCTGACGGGCGCCAGTTTACAGATGTTCAGCCATGGAATCGTCACGGGACTGCTTTTTGCCATGGCCGGTCTGGTGATGCACAACAGCGGGGAACGCGACTTGCGCCAGCTCGGCGGGCTGGCCAAACAAATTCCGCTGATCGCCGTGATATTTTCCATCGCCGGTCTGGCCTCACTGGGACTGCCGTTGACCAGCGGATTTGCGGCCGAATTCCTGGTCTTCCTGGGCAGCTACTCATCCTCTGTCGTGCCGGGAATAAAAGTCTATACGTTGATATGCATCCTGGGTGTCGTGCTGGCCGCGGGCTATAATCTCTGGATGCTTCAGAGGGTGTTTTTCGGCCCTGCCCTGAACAAGTTTGACAGCGTTAAAGACGCGGACAAGATGGAGATGGTCTACATGTTCGCGCTGGTGGCCCTGATATTGCTGGTCGGTATCTACCCGGCCGTTTTAACCGATGTGATACAATCCGGGATCATGCCCGTGGCAAATATGTTTCCATAGAGGAGTATTGATTGAATCTTTTCCTCTTTTCACCTGAAATCAGTCTGGTCTGCTTTGCAGTACTGGTAATACTGGTTGATCTGTTCATCCGGCAGAAGGGCTGGCTGGCGGTCCTCAGCATCGTAGGCCTGCTGGTCTCAGCTACGCTGTCTTCGGTGATATGGAACGGGACGGAACAAGCCCTCTTCAACGGAATGCTGGCGGTTGACAATTACGCGGTATTCTTCAAACTGCTTTTCGCGGGCATCGCTATCCTGGTAATCCTGGCATCCTCCGATTATATATCCCGCTTCCGCCGGTTCCAGGGTGAATTCTATGCCCTTATACTCCTCTCTACGCTGGGCATGATGCTGATGGCATCCACCACTGAACTGATCTCTCTCTTTGTCTCTCTGGAGCTTGTCAACCTGTCCCTCTATGCACTGGTGGGCTTTTTGAAAGAAGAAAAGTCTGGGGAGGCTTCTCTGAAATACCTGCTGCTGAGCGCTGTTGCTTCAGCCATCCTGCTCTTCGGTATGGCCCTGGTCTTTGGCTTAACCGGTAAGACACAGCTTGGTGATATCGCCCGATCCATACAGGCTATTTCCTCGACTGAAGTGCTGGAGAACCCTGCCCTTATACTGGGCATCCTGATGATGCTGGCCGGATTCGGATTCAAGATCGCCATGGTGCCCCTGCACATGTGGGTCCCGGATGTTTACGAAGGAGCGCCTACTCCGGTTACGGCTTATCTATCGGTAGGCAGCAAGTCAGCCGGCTTCGCGATTATTTTGCGGGTTTTCTACTCGGCATTTTCATTACCCCAGAACATCAGCCTTGACTGGGGGCTGGTGCTGGCTATTCTGGCGGCACTATCCATGACGGCGGGAAATGTGATAGCCCTCCAGCAGGAGAATATCAAGCGAATGCTGGGTTACTCCAGCATCGCCCAGGCCGGGTATATTCTGGTCGGAATGGCTGCCGTAGCATTATCGCCCGTGTCCTCAACAGCCGCTCAAAGCAGCATTCTTTTCTTCCTGGCCGCTTATTCCCTGACCAACCTGGGAGCTTTTATTGCTATCATCGCTATTTCCAATAAAATAAACAGCGACGAAATAAAGGGATTCTCAGGGATGGGAAAACGCTCTCCCCTGACCGCCATAGCACTGACGCTGTGCCTGATTTCTCTGATAGGGCTGCCGCCGGCAGCCGGTTTTATGGCCAAGTTCTATATATTCAGCACGGCGGTACAGTATGACCTGCTCTGGCTGGTCGTGGTGGCCGTTATCAACAGCGTAATATCGGCTTATTACTATCTCAGGGTAGTCAAGGTTATGTGGATGGACCAACCAGCTTCTACAGAAAATATTGAGGCTTCATCAAGGCTTAGACTGGCCCTTTTCCTCTGCTGTCTGGGGGTACTTCTTTTCTTCTTTGTCCCCGACTCTCTGATGCAAGTGGCCGGACTGGCTAAAATGCTGGGATTATAGTATATAGTTGCTAAAATCCGGTCATACTGCTACTATTAAAGCTTGTCAGGCGGTCGATTTGCGGAGTCGCCGATAATATTTTTACGAGTGATTATCCCGCAGGAGGTTACTTTGCAAGGAAAAGACTTACTTTCTATTACGGATCTCAGCAGCGAAGAGATTAATGTCATTCTCTCCGATGCTCTGGATATGAAATTGGATAAGTGGCGTACGATTCTGGAAAGAAAAACCCTGGCCCTGATTTTTGAAAAGCCTTCGCTGCGGACCAGGGTCAGTTTTGAAGTAGCTATGAAACAACTGGGAGGCCAGGCAATATACCTTTCCCCGGCGGAGGTAGGCCTGGGGAAAAGAGAAACCGCCCGGGATATATCAGGCGTGCTCTGTCGCTATGTGGATGCGATTGCAGCACGTACCTATTCACACAGGACGACACAGGAGCTTGCCGAATACGCCGATATTCCCGTTATAAATGCCCTCGACGATGTCGAGCACCCCTGCCAGGCCCTGGCGGACCTAATGACCATTATTGAGAAGAAAGGTGATTTGAAAGGTCTTAAGGTAGCCTATATCGGTGACGGAAACAACGTGGCCAACAGCCTGATGCTGGCCTGTACTGCCATGGGTGTGGATTTCAGCATCGCTTCACCCTCCGGCTATAAAATAGCCCCTGATATTCTTCAAACAGCCGGAGAATACGGTATCAATAGCGGGGCAGAGGTATTTTGCACCGATCAACCCCTGGAGGCGGTTGAATATGCCGATGTGGTCTATACTGATGTCTGGACAAGCATGGGACAGGAAGAAGAGTCCGGAAAACGCCTCCAGGCCTTCGCCGGCTACAGGATCACCCAGGAAGTGATGGACGGCGCCAAGGAAGATGCGATATTCATGCATCCCCTTCCAGCCCATCATGGGGAAGAGGTGACTGATGAGATACTTTACAGCCCGTCATCGGTAGTGTTCGACCAGGCTGAGAACCGGCTGTATGTTCAGAAGGCCCTTCTGGCCGAAATGCTAGGGGGACTGGATATCTATTTAAGAAGACATAAGTAGCTATGAAAATATTTTTTCCACAAATATTTCTAAAGGTTCAGAATAATTGACCAGGCCTATTGTAGCCATTGTCGGCAGACAGAATGTGGGTAAATCCACCCTGGTAAACCGCATCGCGGGTAAAGAAATTGCCATTGTCGAAGACTGGCCGGGGACGACGCGGGACCGTATTTTTACCGATACGGACTGGAATGGGGCGGACTTTACGCTGGTTGATACTGGAGGACTTGAGCTTCAGGACCAGTCCGAAATAGCCAGGGAAGTGAGAAAACAGGCTGCGGCAGCCATAAAAGAGGCGGATATAATTGTATTTCTCACCGAAGTCAGTCAGGGTTTGATGCCTTCAGACCAGGATATCGCGGATATTTTACGCAGATCTCAAAAACCGGTCATTCTGGCGGTCAATAAGGTGGACAGTGAAAAACAGCGGTCTGAGGCGTCCGAGTTCTATAGACTGGGTTTTGGAGAGATAATTCCGGTCAGCGCACACCATGGCCGGGGGGTTGCCGAACTGCTGGATAAAATTGTCTCAGTCCTGCCTCCCCGGACTGACCATGAAGATGCCACCGGTACCGGAATCAAGTTAGCCATTGTAGGTAGACCACACGTTGGTAAGTCGCTTTTGCTGAACAGCCTGCTGGGTAAAGAACGCAGCATAGTAGGCAATACACCGGGAACGACCCGAGATGCTATAGATATAGGGGTTGACTACAATGGCCAAAATATGATAATTATTGATACGGCTGGAATTAGACGCAGAGGGAGGATAGAAAAGGGTATAGAGTGGTACAGCGTTCTTCGCTCGATGAGAGCGATTGATCGCTCGGATATATCTCTGCTGGTAATAGATGCCGTCGAACCTATCACAGACCAGGATACCCATATAGCCGGATATATTGAAAAAGCCGGAAAAGGAATAATAATACTGGTCAATAAATGGGACCTGGTTACTGAAAAAAACAAAACGATATATAATGAATATATTGCAAGCAGATTAAAATTTGCATCTTATGCGCCAATATTGTATATTTCAGCTAAGCTAGGGCAGGGTATAAACAAGATAATGCCCATGATAGAGCAAATCGGCCGGGAAAGGTCAATGAGAATACCGGATAAGGAAATAGAGACTATAGTTAAAGAAGCTGTTGTCGCCCATAATCTTCCTCATAAAGGAAATAAAGTACTGTCTATCTCCTCAGTTAAGCAAAGCGGTATTAACCCGCCCACTTTCCAGTTCACTGTCAATGATGCCAGGCTTATCCATTTCTCCTATGAACGTTTCCTGGAAAACAGACTTCGGGCTATCTACAGTTTCAGAGGCACTCCTATACGACTGGTGTTCAAAACAAGGGGGTAAGAATGATAGCTGCAAAGCTAATATACGTTATCATAGTAGGTTATATTCTGGGATCGATTCCAGTCGGTGTACTGATAAGCCGTATGCGGTCCAGAGTAAATATACTACAGCAGGGAAGCGGTAAGATCGGCGCTACCAATGTTCTGCGTACCGCGGGCCGTAAAGCCGCCGCCATAGTATTGCTCGGTGATGTCGCGAAAGGCACCCTCTCCGTAGTCCTGGCCGGATTGATCTTCGGCAATGACCTGCTGGTAGTAGGCAATATCGGAATCGGCACACTGGTTGCCCAGGTCGTAGCCGCTCTGGCCGCCATAGCCGGTCATAACTGGTCGATATTCCTGAAATTCAAAGGCGGAAGAGGAGTGTCTACCTTTTTCGGAGGCCTCATGGCCCTGTGCCCGCCAGCGGCTTTAATCGGCGGCGAGGTATTCTTCATCAGCGCCGGTATTACCCGCTATGCATCCATGGCTTCCATCATCGGTGTCGTTACTGCCTATGTTATCCTGATTCCCCTGACTATAATTTACAAATTCCCTCTCGAATATCTGGTTTATGCTCTTATCGGCGGCATTCTGATCATTGTCATGCACAAAGATAATATTAACCGCCTGGTATCCGGTACGGAACGAAAGATAGGCCAAAAAACAGACGGGAACAGGACTTCCTAGTGTAGTGCCAGTTTATTGAGTTTACAGTGTTCAGCTAGTTTTTAGCTTCAAGCTACTGTGAACTTGTGTATGAGATACTACACTGGAATATCAAAGGGACATAATCAATGCCCAAGGTCTCAATCATCGGGACGACCTCCTGGGGAATAACACTGGGAATAGTCCTGGCCCGTAAAGGTCTGAAAGTAAGTATCCTGGCCCGTACCGGGAAGGAAGCCGTAGAGCTGAATAATACGGACTTGAGGTCAAGCGGTTTCACTATCAGCGGAACTCCCTCTAACCTCAATGTAACCGGTGATCCCCAGGAAGCCATGACCGAATCCAGGGCTGTAATACTATCCGTTCCTTCGCAAACCATGAGACAAAACCTTCAGACCATTAAAGGCTGTCTGCCAAAGAATATTCTTATTGCCAGCGCGGCCAAAGGCATCGAACCAGGCACCAGACTGCGTATGTCTCAGGTAATCGCCGAAGAGATCGACTCCCGGCTCAACTCTAATATATGTGTTATTTCCGGACCCAACCTGTCAAGAGAAATCCTGATGGGACTTCCGGCTGCTACCGTAGTAGCATCTTATAAAAATGACGTCAGCCGGGCCATGCAGAGACTGCTGGCGACGCCCAAATTGTGTGTCTACACGCATACTGATATAATCGGGGTGGAACTGGGAGGCGCTCTTAAAAATATCATAGCGCTGGGAGCGGGAATGGCGGACGGGCTGGGCTACGGCGATAATGCCAAGGCCGCATTCATCACCCGCGGTCTGACCGAGATAACTGCCCTGGGAGTAGCTCTGGGCGCAAACCCACTGACATTCTCCGGTCTGGCCGGGCTGGGTGACCTGGTAGCCACCTGCTCCAGTACACTGAGTCGCAACCACTACCTGGGATTCGAGCTTACACGGGGACGTTCCCTGGAAGAAATCACCTCTTCCATGGATGGGGTAGCCGAGGGAGCAGGTACAACCCGCATCGCCTGGGAACTGGCCCGCGAGAAAGGGCTTGAAATGCCTATTACCGAAAAGATCTACAGGGTACTGTACGAGGGACTCAGCCCCAGGGAAGCATCCCAGGAATTGATGGGCGCTCCTGTAAACCACGAGCTAAGCGGCCGGAAGTGGAGACTGTTTTCTTTCCTTACTCGCCGAAAGCGTCCCTGACGCCGTCGATCCATTGTTTCCACTTTTCACGCTTGGGCATATTGTCTGACGTCAGGCTGCCTGACAGGTCCTTGAAAAGCTGCCGCTGTTTGTCATTAAGCGACTCCGGCACAAGTACGACCAGGATTATTAACTGATCACCCCTGCCGCTCTTGTTAAGATGTGCTATTCCCTGTCCCTTAAGTCGGAAGAGTTTACCGGTCTGACTGCCGGGCGGTATCTTTATCTTTGTTTTTCCCACCAGTCCGGGGACCTCCACCTCATCACCCAGCGCAGCCTGAAAAACATTCAATGGCAGCTCATAGATGATATCGTTACCCCGTCGCCGGAAATATTCGTGAGGCTGGACCGAAATGGTAATATACAGATTTCCGGAAGGCCCGCCCAGACTGCCTGAATCACCTTCTCCCCGCATCATTACCTGAGAGCCGTGATCCACCCCGGGTGGAATCCTGACATTGATATTTCGCTCGACCCTTTCTCTTCCGCTACCCCGACATTGAGGACAGGACTCCTTGATAACCGTACCCCTGCCCCGACAGGCAGAGCAGGTGGTTACGTTGGTAAACCGGCCGAATATACTTTGCTGTACCCTTCTGATCTGTCCAGTACCGTTGCAGGCAGTACAGCGGACAGGGTCTACACCCGGTTTGGATCCCACTCCGTGACAGAGTGAGCAATGTTCTACCCGAGTTACTTTAATCTGCTTTTCACAGCCAAAGGCAGCCTCTTCAAAACTTATCGTCATTTCAACTTGCCTGTCCGAGCCCTGCTGAGGGCCCTGACGGGCTGTACCGGTGGCACCCCCGAAAAAGGCTTCGAAGATATCGCCAAATCCACTGAAATCCATCCCCTCAAACCCGCGTCCCATGCCATTTTGGACTCCGGCATGTCCATAGCGGTCATAAACAGCCCTTTTGTCATGATCCGACAGGACTTCATAGGCCTCGTTCACCTCTTTGAAAGCTTCTCCGGACCTATCATCATGGTTATGATCGGGGTGGTACTTGAATGCCAGTTTTCTGAAAGCTCTTTTTATCTCTTCATCTGAAGCGTTGCGGTCCACGCCCAGAACATCATAATAGTCTCGTTTTGTTGCCATATTATTTACCCGGAACGACTTCCTGTCAGTTGATCACCTCTCCCAATATTTGAAACATGTCGCTGATTCAATATTAAGTATAACATTTTGAAAGCCGGGTTAGAAGCCTCATTGACTTTAACCCGCACCCCAATACATAATATCATCAGGCAAAAGAAGGACGGTGTATTATGTATAAGAAGATACTGGTCTGTTTAGACGGCTCGGAGATGGCTGAGCAAATATTACCCTTTGCTGTGGAACAGGCTCTCCACTTTAACGGTAAACTGGTGCTGTTTAAAACCTTTTCCGAACCGGGATTTGTAGGCCTGGCTGTACCGGGGTTTCCGGGAGTGAGACTGGAAACAGGAGATCTGGAAAAACAACTCAAAATGGAAGAAGAGGAATCCAGAAAATATCTTGATTCCGTAGCACAGGGTTTACTCGCTCAGCGAGGTTTGAAAGCAGACTGTGCAGCCATCATGGGAGTCGCCGGAGAAACGATTGTTAAATACGCTGCTGATAACGATATTGATCTTGTAGCCCTGGCTACCCACGGACGCACAGGTCCGGGGCGGGTAATACTGGGCAGTGTGGCGGACCATGTCATAAGACATGCCAGAGTGCCTATTTTGCTGATACGACCGGTAGAGATGAAGAAGAAGGCATAGGCCCCGACCGGTTACAGGGTTTCCTAACCCCGGTCTAGCATTCGAGCAAAACTTTAGCCAGCAGGTAATTCTTAAACAGTCAGTCCCTCTTTCCGCTGCCGGATCGAGGGGCTGACTGTATTATTTATTCAGTGAACCTGTTATACTTCCCGGAACTCTCCTTCTACGGTACCCTGTCCGCCTGGAGGAGGCTGTCCGCTGCCTCCCTGATCACCGGGAGGTGGAGGCGGAGGCTGCTGGGTCTGCTGTTGCTGCTGATACACAGCCTGGCCGATTTTCTGCATGGCCTCGTTAAGAGATTGAGTGGCGCTCTTCATAGTCTCCAGATTGTTAGACTGTACCGCAGAACGTAAAGCGGCGATCTTTCCCTCAACCTCTGTATTCAGTTCAGCCGGGATTTTATCCTTATTGTCCCGCAGGTTCTTTTCAGCGGTATAGGCCAGTGTATCAGCCGTATTGCGAACCTCGGCTTCTTCCTTCTTGCGTGCATCTTCAGCCGCATGTGCAGAGGCTTCCTGCTGCATCTTTTCGATTTCTTCCTTCTGAAGACCGCTGGAAGATTGAATGGTAATTTTCTGCTCGCGGCCTGTGCCCTTATCATGGGCTTTTACATTTAAGATTCCATTAGCATCAATATCGAACGTTACTTCAATCTGGGGCAGGCCTCTTGGAGCGGGTAATATTCCGTCCAGCATGAATCTGCCGAGGGTCCGGTTATCCGTTGCCATAGGCCTTTCACCCTGTAAGACATGTATCTCTACGCTGGGCTGATTGTCAGCCGCAGTGCTGAAAACCTGGCTCTTTGAGGTAGGGATAGTGGTATTCCGCGGGATCAGGGGCGTGGCTACTGCTCCCAGGGTCTCAATGCCCAGGGTTAAAGGAGTAACATCAAGCAGAAGTACATCTTTCACCTCTCCTTTAAGTACGCCTCCCTGAATAGCCGCGCCGATTGAAACTACTTCCTCCGGATTAACGCCGCGGTTGGGCTCCTTTCCGAAGAATTCCTTAACCTTCTCCTGCACCAGCGGCATGCGGGTCTGAGACCCGACCATGATGATTTCATCTAACTGTGAGGGGGCGATGCCGGCATCATCCAGTGCCTGTTTACAGGGTCCAAGGGTCTTTTCAACCAGGTCCATCAGCAACTGTTCGAGCTTGGCTCTGGTCAATGAGATATTCATATGTTTTGGCCCGCTGGCATCGGCCGTAATGAAAGGTAGATTTATGTCCGTCTGCTGCACACTGGACAGCTCAATCTTGGCCTTTTCAGCGGCCTCTTTTAACCTCTGAAGGGCCATTTTGTCCTGGCGCAGATCGATGCCCTGGTCCCCTTTGAACTCATCACACAGCCAGTCCATAATCCTCTGATCGAAATCATCTCCACCCAGGTGGGTATCACCCGCAGTCGATTTCACCTGGAAGGTGCCTTCACCCAGCTCGAGAACAGATACATCAAATGTCCCGCCGCCCAGGTCATAGACCACCACTGTTTCCTCTTTCTTTTTGTCCAGGCCGTAAGCCAGGGCTGCTGCAGTCGGCTCATTAATGATTCTCAGGACATTCATTCCGGCGATAGTACCGGCATCTTTAGTAGCCTGTCTCTGGCTGTCATTGAAATAAGCAGGTACGGTGATAACTGCTTCTGTTATAGTCTCGCCCAGGTAGGTCTCGGCATCAGCTTTCAGCTTCTGTAAAATCATGGCGGATATTTCGGGAGGACTGTATTCCTTACCTCCCATGACTACCCGCACTTCGTTATTCGGCCCCTGTGTTACCTTGTAAGTCTTGCGTTTGGCATCTTCCTCCACCGGAAGTTCACGACCGGCAGGCTCCCCCCATTTCCTCCCCATAAAACGCTTGATGCTGTAAATGGTATTGTCCGCGTTTACAATCGCCTGGCGCTTGGCCAGCATACCAACCAGACGCTCTCCGGCCTTGTTGACCGCAACTACTGAGGGCAAGGCGCGTGTACCATCAGAGGTGGTAATTACCACAGGTTCACCGGCCTGCATAACAGATACCACACTCTTGGTAGTCCCCAGGTCTATTCCAACAACTTTGGACATGTTACTCTTCCTCCTTTATGTCTTCTTCTTCATCTTCTTCGCCGTTTCCTACTATCACCCTGGCCGGGCGAATAACTTTATCCTGTAGTTTGTATCCTTTTTCTACCTCCTGAATTACCACGTCTCTTTCACCTCTGGCACTTCCCAGCGCATCCATAAAGTGCGGATCGAACTCCTCGCCCAGGGCCTGTATTTCGGTCACTCCCTGCTTGAGCAGGGTATCCTTGAACTTGCGATGGATCAGGTTAAAACCCTCCATCCATGACTGGTTGCTGACATCATCGGGAATAGAAGCCAGAGCCCTCTCAAAATCATCCATTATTGGTAGAATAACGGCCAGCAATTCGGCATTAGCGTATTTGCAGGTATCTGACTTTTCCTGCTCCGCGAAACGTTTATAGTTTACAAAATCAGCCTGGGCTCTCTTCCATCCGGCCAGGTTAGCTTCAGACCTGCTTTTTTCTTCCTCTAAAGCCTTTTTTAGTTCCTCTACTTCATCAACAGCTTCTTCGCTGATGACTTCTTCATCAACAGCTTCTTCATTAATGGCCTCATCTATGATGCCGTTCTCTGATATGTTTTCATCATTAAATTCCGGTTGTAGCACAAATCACCCCTCAATTATTAGTAACAAGATCAATTCTGTTAAGTGAATCAACTCCATACAGCTCGGCCACGAGACCGCTTAATAATACCGAAATATAGCTCACCGCTGAAATAACCCTTGGATAGGACATGCGAGTAGGACCCAGTACTACAATATTCCCATCCACCTCATTTATCAAACCATAGCGACAGATAACCAGGCTGCATTCCTGGGTCATCTCATCTTTGTTTTCTCTTCCGATAATCACCCGGACCTGACGGCCGGTCTTGTCCACAGGCAGTATCTTACCCAGCATCGCCCGGTGTTCCAGCAGCTCCATAATCGCCTTCATTTTTTCATTGTGAGAAAATTCAGGCTGGTTGAATAAAAAATGAAGGCCTTCAAGATATGACTGATCATAGCTCTGCCGGTCCTCATTCTGCATAATTGTCACAACGTCATGAGTCAGCAGATCTTCAAAGGGAGTAGCTTCCTCTTTTTTAGCCTGGATATGGGAAGCATTCAGCCCGGCATAACTCCGGTTCATTCTGCTTGATATCTCAGAGAGTTCATCCTGGGTCAGGACTTTTTCAAGCGAAATTAGCTGTTGTTTGATGCGGGCCCCTCTCAACACCAGAACCATCAAAACCAGGTTGTCCTGTATTGATACCAATTCAATATGCTTGAGTTCACAGTCAGCCGGTTTAGGGACGGTAATAACCGCCGTGTTCTGGGATAGACGGGATATCACCGTGGCCGCCAGGCTGAGCCACTCATCCAGCTTGCCCTCCACCTGATGGAAAAGATGACTGATCATACGCTGTTCCGCAATCGGTAATGTCAATTCGGTCAAAGAGGTAACGAAATAGCGATACCCTTTATCGGAGGGTATACATCCTGCCGAGGTATGCGGACGAATAAGATAACCCTCCTGTTCCAGGTATGCCATCTCGTTACGGACCGTAGCCGAACTTACTCCCAGATCATAGTCATGCACCAGGTTCTGAGAAGAAACCGGTACAGCATGGTCAACATACCAGTTAACAATAGATTTCAGTATTACTTCTGTTCTTGGAGCTAACACCTTTTTCCTCCATTAGCAGTCTAAGACTTAGACTGCTAACTAATATTAAACTACCATCATCAGACAAAATTGTCAAGTATCTTTACTATAATTATATAAACCTGAAACGGCTGTTTTCGAGAAACCGCGAGGATCATTATCAGCCCTATATGTTATATTATAAACGATATCAATTGACCCTCAATCCCGGCTATGTTAGGATAATAGTTATGGAAATAACTTGGTTAGGATATTCTTGCTTCCTTCTTAAAGGAAAAAATATTTCTGTTATTACTGATCCCTTTCCACCCGATCTGGGGTATACATCTAAAATTCCCGACGCCCGGATTGTCAGTGTAAGTCATGATCACACTGAACATTCCTTTGTTGAAGCAGTAAGCGGAGAAAAAAAGGTGGTTAGCCGGCCTGGAGAATACGAGATCGGCGGGGTACTGATTATCGGCATCCCTACCTATCACGACACTGAAAATGGAACAGCCCTGGGGAAAAACACCATCTTTGTGATTGAGATAGATGATGTCACAATATGCCACCTGGGAGACCTTGGCCATTCTCTGAATTCCAATCAGATTGAAGAGATGGGCAATGTGGATATACTGCTGGTACCGGTGGGAGGAGGCAGCACCATCAATGCCACACAGGCCGCTGCAGTGGTACGCAGTCTCGATCCCAAAATTGTCATTCCTATGCATTACAAGACTCTGACGCTGAATAAAGAGCTGGAGCCGGTTGATAAGTTCCTCAAGGAGATGGGCCTTAGCGAGGTTGTTCCGCAAGCCAAGCTGTCTATAACCAAATCGGGTCTGCCCACCACTACTCAGGTCCTGGTACTCAGTTGCTAAACTCGATTAAGCCCCGGATGAAGGCCCGCAGGACCGGATTCCAGAGTTCGTAACACTGATCTTGAGGATAAAATTTAAGAAAGGATGGCATTGAGCATGCCAGAAGCAGATGGACTGACCATCATTTCCGAAGCACCGGGTAAAAGCCTTTTCATGCTTGGTAATGAAGCTATTGCCAGGGGAGCGATCGAAGCCGGACTACAGGTTTTCGCCGCCTATCCCGGCACACCTTCCAGCGAACTAAGTGAAACCCTGATCAATTTGTCCAGAGAAAGGGACTTCTATGCCGAATGGGCGGTAAATGAAAAGGTAGCCTTTGAGCTGGCCTTCGGCGCTTCGATGTGCGGTGTAAGATCGATGACTGCCATGAAGATGGTAGGTCTGAATGTCGCCCACGACCCTTTAATGTCAGCCACCTATATGGGGGCGGTGGGGGGTATGGTGCTGGTCAATGCCGACGACCCGGGCATCTGGAGCTCCCAGAACGAGCAGGACAACCGTTATATTGCCGAACAGGCCTATCTACCCATCCTTGAGCCTTCTTCCCCCCAGGAAGCCAAAGATATGACCGTTGACGCCTTCCGTCTATCGGAGCAATTCGGGCAGATCATCATGCTGAGGTCGGTAACACGCATCAGCCATGCCAGAGGGGATGTCAAACTGGGGGAAATCACTGACCATAAACCCAAAGGTGAATTTAAAAAAGACCAGAGGTTTTTCTGCCTGCCGGCCAATGCCAGGAAAAACCGTCCTCTTCTGATCGAGAGGTTCAACAAGTTCAAGGCCGTCACAGACAATCTTCGCTATAATCAACTCAAGATAGTGGAAGGGGCCAGCCTGGGCATTATTGCAGCGGGTATTTCCTTTACCTATACTACAGAGGCTCTAGCCTGGCTGGGTATGGAAAACGAGATCTCTGTTCTCAAGATCGGCACACCGCTGCCATTGCCTGAAAATATGGTCAGAAAGCTGCTCTCATCGGTCAAAGAGGTGCTGGTCATCGAAGAGCTCGAACCCTTTGTTGAAAACCACGTAAAAGTAATAGCCCAGGAAGCCGGAAGCACCATCAAGATCCATGGCAAAGACATCGTACCCATCGCAAATGAGCTTTCCACCCGTAAAGCCGCTGAAGCTATCAGCCGCATCACCGGGAACAGACTGCCGCTGGACCTGGATAAAATCGACCGGCAGGTTGAAGAAACTTCCGGGCTTTTGCCCGCCCGTCCGCCGACCCTGTGTGCGGGCTGTCCTCACCGGGCTTCTTTCTATGAGATCAATGCCGCCGTCCGCAAGGTTAAAGCCGACCTGGGCGAAAGAGTTTTAAGTGGTGACATCGGCTGCTACAGTCTGGGGCTCAATCCTCCTCTGAATTCTTTCGATACCAACTGCTGTATGGGCGCCGGATTCGGCCTGGCCAATGGAATCGCCCGGGGTCAGTCAGGACCTGTTATCGGCCATCTGGGAGACTCTACATTCTTCCATTCCGGGATTCCTCCTATGATTGACGCCGTTTTCAATAAGACCAAAGTCACCCTGGTAATCCTGGACAACTCAGCCACGGCCATGACAGGTTTTCAACCCCATCCCGGAAGTCCCGCCAATAATGAAGCCGCCATCAAGCCCGAGGATATCGCCCGGGCCTGCAACGTCAAATCCGTCGAAGTGGCCGATCCGTTTGACGTAAAAAGCAGTATTGAAAAGCTGGAAAAAGCCATCCGGTTCGATGGACCGGCAGTGGTAGTAATGCGAGGACTATGCGGAATCTTGTCACAAAGAGAAAGAAGGCAAAAGGGCGAAAAGACCCGGCCCTGTTATATTGACCAGGAGACCTGCACGGATTGTAAAATATGCCTGAACTCTCTGGGATGCCCTGCCATAATAATTGAAAACGGACGGGTAGCCATCGACAGCTCACAGTGCGACGGGTGCGGCGTCTGTCTTCAGATCTGTCCAACCCGTTCCATAAAGCAATAACCTTGAGATATGAATCAACCCGGTTAACTTCACGCAGGTTTATTTTAAAGGAGTGAGAATGAAGTTCAGTCAAAGAGAGATCATGCGCAAACACCGTATCAAGCACAAAAAAATGAAAGAGAAAATGAAGCTGGCAAAAGACACCGCCAGGGTAAAATAGTCCCAAAAGCCGCCAATGGAAACGGCCTTTCTTGTCACGGGACTTCCCGGCAGCGGAAAGACCAGCCTGATCAAGCAGGCCTTAACCGCCTCATCCGAAAGAGCAGGCGGTTTTTACACCGAAGAAATCCGTTCAGAGGGTGCACGTCTTGGTTTCAGGCTGGTTACCCTGGACGGCAGGAGTACCCTCCTGGCCCACATCGATATCCGCAGCCGGTTCCGCGTAAGCCGGTACGGTGTAGATATTGAAGGATTCGATGAGGTAGGTGTCAAAGCCTTGCAGGATGCTCTCTTTTCATCACAGCTTGTTGTAATAGATGAGATAGGCAGGATGGAGCTGTTCTCGGAAACATTCAAAAAGACCGTCGCTGAGATTATTGATAACGGCGTTCGCGTGCTGGGTACTGTTATGTACAAGTCCGATCCCTGGGCAGATGCGATAAAAAGCAGTTCCCATGTCCGGCTTTTCACTCTGACACGTCAAAACCGTCCCGAAGCATTACAGGCAATCCAGTCCTGGATGCGGGAAAAACCTGATTAGTATGCTCTGAATAATAACACATTGCCGACTATCCATTTTCCACCGGGAGGGCTGATCAAAGATGAACAACCGTCTTCCGCAGACAGCACAGGCTTTTATGGACCCCGGCCTATATCCGGACATCACCGAAAAAGTCGAGATGACTCAAACCCAGATGTCCTTTGTCTTTTTAACGGGGAAATACGTTTACAAAATCAAGAAACCGGTCAACCTGGGTTACCTTGATTACACAACCCTTGAAAAGAGGCTCTTTTTCTGTCGCCAGGAAGTGGAACTGAACCGCAGGCTCAGCCCCAATGTTTACCTGGGTGTGGTTCCCGTTACGCGGAACAAAGGAAATTTTTCCCTATCGGGAGAAGGTGAGGTCATAGACTACGCGGTCAAGATGCTCTATCTTCCCCGGCACCGCATGATGAACGTGCTGCTGGAGCATAACCGCGTCACTCCCGCCATGGTGGAAGCGGTAGCTAGAAAGCTGGTGAAATTCCATTCAGAAGCAGCCACGGGACCGGATATCAACGAATTCGGAAAAATAGATAAAATCCGTTTTACCATGGACGAAAATTTCAATCAGACCGAAAATTATATAGACCGGGCGATCACTTTACGCCGCTATCAGAATATTAAGGAATACACCTACCGTAACCTTGAGGAGAAAGAGGGGCTCTTTAGCCGGCGCATTATTGAAAATCATATCCGGGACTGTCACGGGGACCTGCATTCGGCACATATCTGCTTTACCAGACCGCTGTGTATTTATGATTGCATAGAATTCAATGACAGGTTCCGCTACAACGATATCATCGCTGAAATCGCCTTCCTGGCCATGGACCTGGACCATTTCGGGCGGGCCGATCTTTCACGCGTCTTTATTGAGACCTACACCAGACTAAGCCGGGACTGGCAGATCAACGAACTGCTGAAATTTTATAAATGCTACCGGGCCTACGTCAGGGGAAAAGTAGGGTGTTTCAAGCTTAACGATCCCTATGTACCCGAAGAGGAAAAGCTTCAAACACTGGAATCATCCCGCCAGTATTTCGAACTGGCTGAATTCTATACACGCGGGAAACCCGTGCTTTTCATTACCAGCGGACTGGTCGGATCAGGCAAGACCACACTGGCCCAGGCCCTGGCTGAAAGGACCGGGGCTACAGTTATCTCGTCCGATGTTGTACGCAAAAGACTTGCAGATGTGCCTGCCGGCGAGCACCGTTTTGAGGATACCGACAGCGGCATTTATTCGCCCGAATTCACCCGCCGTACCTATGACGCTCTTTTTTCCTCCGCCGCCGGAATCCTGGCACAGGGAGACCATGTCATACTGGATGCGTCCTTTATCAGATCCGAAGAACGCCTCAGGGCGCAAAAAACAGCCGGTGAAACCGCTTCCGACTTCTTCATCATCGAATGCAAACTTGATGAGGAAAACACCCGCCGACGGCTGGAGAAGAGACTCAAAAAAGGCTCTGTCTCGGACGGACGCTGGGATATCTACGGACCTCAGAAAAAAATGGCCGAGGCAATACACGAAGTTGACGAATCACACTATTTTTTAGTTGACAGCGCTCAACCCCTGACGGAACAAATAGGCAACATCATCGAACAAATCCAGAATTGAAGTCAACGGGCTATCCAGAACAGCTATCTCCGGCTGCTTTTAATATCGATGACAACCGTAAAAAATCGGCCTTTCCGGGAAAAAATAATCCTATCTCCACGCTGAATATCTGCTATAATTATCTAAATGCTCTTTTAGTAATAGCAGGCTTTTTTGATGGAATATTCCGGGCCGGTCTAGAAGAGACCATACATGGAGAATATGTTAAGGAGTCAAGCCAATGGCAGAAGCAAACAAGATGGATGTGAAGGATATCGGACTGGCCGGTGAAGGCAAACAGCGTATCGAATGGGCAGCCCGTGAAATGCCCGTTTTACGTCTCATACGGGAGAGGTTTGAGAGAGAAAAACCTTTCCAGGGCGTACGCATCGCCGGCTGCCTGCATATTACTACCGAGACAGGCAACCTGGCATTGACATTACAGGCGGGCGGAGCCGACCTTATCCTCTGTGCCTCCAATCCTCTAAGCACCCAGGACGATGTGGCGGCTGCCCTGGTTGAATATGGTGTTCCCACCAACGCGATCAAGGGTGAGGACCAGAAAACCTATTATAAACACATCAGCACCGCCCTTGAGCATTCACCCCAGCTCACCGTCGACGATGGCGCAGACCTGGTCACCCAGCTTCATACCAGCCGCGCTGACCTGATAAAAAACGTCATCGGGGGCACCGAGGAAACCACTACGGGGGTAATCCGGCTGCGCAGCATGGAGAAGGAAGCAGTCCTGAAATATCCCATCATAGCAGTGAACGATGCCATGACCAAGCACTTTTTTGATAACCGTTACGGGACCGGTCAAAGCACCCTGGACGGCATTACCCGCGCCACCAATATACTCTGGGCAGGGAAAAAGGTAGTTGTGGCCGGATACGGCTGGTGCGGAAGGGGCGTTGCACTTAAGGCCAAAGGAATGGGATCACAGGTTATCGTCACAGAGGTAGACCCTCTGAAAGCGCTGGAGGCCATGATGGACGGCTACCAGGTCATGCCCATGAATGACGCCGCCCGGGTAGGAGATGTTTTTATCACGGTGACAGGTGATATCAATACCATTGATAAATCTCATTTCGACCTGATGAAAGATGGAGCAATACTGGCCAACAGCGGTCACTTTAATGTAGAGATCAATATACCGGCCCTTGAGAACATGGCCATAGGTAAGCGCACCATACGCACATATGTAGACGAATATACCCTGGGCAGCGGCCTGCATATCTATGTTCTGGGTGAAGGCAGGCTGATCAATCTGGCAGCCGCTGAGGGACATCCGGCCAGCGTGATGGATATGAGCTTCGCCAATCAGGCGCTGTGCCTGGAATACATGCTGAAGAACAAAAACAGCCTGAAAAACAGGGTCTACCCTGTACCAGAAGAAATAGATAAATATATTGCCAGCTTAAAACTTCACGCCATGGGTGTAAAAATAGATACCTTAACCCCTGAACAGGAAAAATACCTGGCAAGCTGGCAGCAGGGAACCTAAAAGGAGGAAAGTAAATTGGCTAATTGTTTTACCAGCTCAGCCGTATATCACTTCACATCGGAATCGGTTACGGAAGGACATCCGGATAAAATTTGCGACCAGATATCGGACGCCATCCTGGATGCAATGCTGAAAGACGACCCTTATTCACGAGTAGCTTGCGAGACCGCAGTCACCAACGGACTGGTAATAGTAATGGGGGAGATCACAACTAACACCTACGTTGAGATCCCTGAAATTGTACGTAAGACCGTCAGTGAAATAGGATATAACGACCCCGAATACGGGTTTGAGTCCAAATCATGCGGAGTCATGGTATCCATTAACAAGCAGTCGCCCGATATCGACATGGGAGTAAGTAAGGCCAAAGAAGTAAAAGAAAGCAGCGAAAAACGCGACGAACTGGATATGACCGGAGCCGGGGACCAGGGAATGATGGTGGGCTTCGCCTGCAATGAAACACCGGAACTGATGCCCATGCCCGTATCACTATCACATAAACTGGCCCGGAGGCTGGCGGAGGTCAGAAAGAACGGCACCCTGAAATACCTCAGGCCGGATGGGAAGTCCCAGATTACCATGGAATATCGCTACGGCCGGCCTTATCGCATAACCAACGTGGTAATAGGGGCCCAGCACAACCCCGACATTACTCACCAGCAGATTACCCGGGATGTATTCGAAAACGTTATCAAGCCCATAGTCCCGGACGGCTATATGGACGACCGGACACAATTATTCGTTAACGCCACCGGAAGGTTTGTGGTAGGCGGACCGGTCTCGGACACCGGTTTCACCGGGCGTAAAATCCTGGTTGACACCTATGGCGGAATGGCCCGTCACGGCGGCGGCGCTTTCTCCGGCAAAGACCCCACCAAGGTCGACCGTTCGGCCGCCTACATGGGCCGTTATGTCGCCAAAAACGTGGTGGCGGCCGGACTTGCCGACCGGCTGGAAATACAGATTTCCTACGTGATAGGCGTAGCCCATCCGCTTTCTATTTCTATCGAGACCTTCGAATCACAAAAAGTCGATAACCAGATAATCCTGGACCTGATCAATAAATACTTCGATTTCCGGCCTGAAGCGATTATCCGCACCCTGGACCTGCGCCGCCCTATTTACAGGCAGACTGCGTCCTACGGCCACTTCGGGCGTACGGATATCGACCTCCCCTGGGAAAAAACTGATAAAGCGGAACTGCTGAAGAAAGCTGCGTTCGGTTAATCACAGGACAACCGCAGACCGTTGCCTGAGAGAACCATGAAACGATCGGGAAACTTTTTTAACTTAACTAAATGAGAGGATTTATGATGAAAAGAGAAAACCCGATAAAGTTCGGCACCGACGGATGGCGTGCGGTCATCGCCCGGGAATTCACGTTTGATAACGTCCGGGTCTGCGCCCAGGGCCTGGCTGATTATATGAACCGGAATAGGATTCAGGGGAAAGGGCTGGTAGTCGGTTATGATAACCGTTTTGCCTCGGAGGACTTCGCCGCTGCTGTGTCCGAGGTAGCAGCCGCCAACGATATCAAAGTCTACCTCAGCCCCAGAGCTATTCCCACGCCCGAGGTCAGTTTTGGCACGGTGCTCAAGCAGGCCGGAGCAGCGGTGGTGATCACCGCCAGTCACAATCCGGCCGGTTATAACGGATTAAAGATCAAGTCATCCGACGGGGCCAGTGCACCAACGGAGCTGATTGATGAGGTAGAACAAAACATCAGCCGCGTTTTCGAATCAGGGGAGATCAAGAGCATGCCCCTGGACATGGCCCTGGAGCAGGGTAAAGCGGAATATTCCGATTTTGATCCGTTCTACCTGGAAAAAGTATCCGGGTTCGTTGATCTTGACCGGCTGAAAAACAGCGGTCTCAAGATAGCGGTCGATTCTATGTACGGCGCCGGAGCAGGCTATTTCAAGCGTCTACTGGAAGGCGGGACCTCCCAAGTGATTGAGATCAACAGTGAGAGAAATCCGTTATTTCCGGGCATCAATCCCGAACCGATCGCAGTCAATCTTAAAAAACTGGCGGACACCCTGAAAAAGGAAGGTGCAGCGATAGGCCTGGCTACAGACGGGGACTCCGACCGTATCGGCATTATCGATGAAAAGGGCCGTTTTATTACCCAGCTTGAGGTCTATGCTCTGCTGGCCCTTTACCTGCTTGAGACCCGCCGGCAGACCGGGGCGATTGTTAAAACGGTAACGGCCACCAGCATGCTCTACAGCCTGGGTGAGATGTTCAATGTGCCGGTCATCGAAACACCGGTGGGATTCAAGTATGTTGCCCCGGTAATGATGGAAAAGAATGCCCTCATCGGCGGTGAGGAGAGCGGCGGATACGGTTTCCAGAACCATATCCCGGAACGTGATGCCATTCTGGCCGGGCTGTATTTCCTGGATTTCATGGTATCGACGGGGAAAACACCCTCTGAGCTTCTTGAATACCTTTTCAGCAAAGTAGGTCCCCATTATTATCACCGCCGTGATTTCCATTTTCCCGGGGAAAAGCGCCAGTCGATAATGGACCGGCTGAACCGAAGCCAGCCCGACAGGATATCTGATTCAAGGGTTGTGCGGTTCGATACCCTGGACGGGTTCCGCTATACGCTTGAGGACAACTCCTGGCTGCTGGTCCGTTTTTCCGGGACGGAACCGCTTATCCGCGTTTACTCGGAGAGCTCAAGCCAGGCCGCTGTTGAGAAGATACTTGATGCAGGACAAAAGCTGGTCGGACTGGACTGAGGATTTAAATTTTAAGGCCCCCAGAATCGACGAGAATGTACCGTAACCTTTAAAAACATAATGGACTGCCTTCTGGGATTTTCAAGCGGCTGTAGGCCCGTTTGTCCGGCTTCCGTATTATTGATACAATTATACGGGAGAAGGATTTTCGATGATCTCTTTAAAGACCAGTGAATTTGACTACGCGTTACCACCGGAGCTGATTGCCCAGACACCCATTGAACCCAGAGACTCTTCGCGTCTCCTGGTTATAAACCGGAGGTATAACACGCTGAGGCATCAGCATTTTTACGATCTGCCCTCCTATCTTGTGTCTGGAGACGTACTGGTGTTCAACGACAGCCGGGTAATCCGCGCCCGTCTTTTCGGGCGGCGGAGGGACTCGGGTCAAAAAATAGAGGTCCTGCTGCTGAGACGCGTTGAATGCAATCTCTGGGAAACACTTATCGGGTCACGTAAAAAGGTCAGGCAGGGTCTGGAAATCGATATAGAAGGCGGTGCAGGAATCAGTGCCGAAGTAACCGCCACCGCAGAAAACGGGGTCCGCCTGGTGCGTTTTTCCGACGAAACGGGATTACCCGGTGCGGGTCTTGTCCCTTTGCCACCCTACATCCACACCCCTCTGGCGGACCCGGAGAGATATCAAACTATCTACGCGAAGCGGGATGGCAGCGTGGCGGCGCCTACGGCCGGCCTTCATTTTACACGCAGGCTGATGGAGGAGATAGAGAATAAAGGGGTACGCTGCCTCTTTGTGACCCTTCACGTGGGACTGAACACCTTCCGGCCGGTCAAGACTGAAGACATTTCCGACCACCCCATTTACCCCGAATACGGAGTTATCGGTGAGAAGGAGGCCGCAGAGATCAACAGGGCTAAGACCGAGGGCAGGAGAGTTATCTGTGTCGGTACGACCTCCGTCAGGCTGGTGGAATCAGCCGCCCATGCTTTCACCGCAAACGGTTCACGGCCAGGGCTGGTTACGCCCTGGGAGGGCTGGGTCGATGATTTCATCTATCCCGGATACCGGTTCAAAGTCATGGACGCCCTTATTACCAATTTCCACCTCCCAAAGTCCACGCTTCTTATGCTGGTATCCGCTTTCGCCGGCAGAGAGCTTATTTTCCGGGCTTATGAAGAAGCCATCCGCGAGAATTACCGTTTTTACAGCTTCGGCGACGCCACAATTATTTTATAGGTTTACACCTGACTCAATTGTAAAACGGCGTAAAGATCACCCCATTCTGATTTATAACATTTGGTGTACCTGAGACCTGACAACTACATTACTTTACGGATTTCCATCAGAGGAATATGCCCCTCTCTAATTTTCGTAATCGGCTATAATATATAATATAGGGAAAAACACGGGGCAACCTGTTTATCTGCTTATATGTAGTTATCCAGTAGATTTAGTTCTTATCTATAAATCATACCAAAAATCAATCAGTATAATAATAGTAATGGAGGTAAATATGGAACACAAGTTACCGGAACTGCCTTATGCCAATGAAGCCCTGGCGCCTACAATATCGGCTGAAACACTCGAATACCACCACGGCAAGCACCATAAGGCATATGTAGACAATCTCAACAAGCTCATTCCCGGGACAGAATTTGAAAACATGTCACTGGAAGATATCATTAAAAAGTCTTCCGGCGGAATTTACAACAATGCAGCCCAGACCTGGAACCACACTTTTTACTGGAACTGTCTGTCTCCCCAGAGAGGCGGAGAACCGGGCGGGGAAATTGCGGAGGCTATTAACAAGAACTTCGGTTCCTTTGCCGGGTTCAAGGAAAAATTCACGGCTGCCGCTACAACCCTCTTCGGATCGGGATGGGCCTGGCTGGTAAAGAACCCGGATGGAAGCCTTTCGATAGAAAGCGCCGGCAACGCGGGCAATCCTCTGAAAGAAGGTAAGAAACCGCTTCTGACCTGTGACGTCTGGGAGCATGCCTACTATATTGATTACCGCAATGCCAGGGCCAAGTATATTGAAGGATTCTGGAAGCTGGTCAACTGGGACTTTGTTGCAGGCAACTATAAATAAACGGTATTTTTATTTATATCCGGCGGCAGGAGGGCAGGAAGGCGATTCTCAGACAGCCTTGCTGCCCTTGTTATTTTCATCTGGGGATTTTTCAACCCGCACAGCCTGTGAAACAGGGGATTGTCCGAACCAGTACTTAAAGGAAAATAGTGCCCACAGCACAGGGGGTATGACATCCGATACTATAATGAAAAACATGTTGTTGTAGGTCCTGGCCATAATTATTATAGACAAGACCTGTAAAATGAATGTAATAGCCACCGCCATCAGGCTGAAAAGAATTCTTTGTCTGATCTTTATTCCCGGTGTGGCGGCTACCAGGGCTACAGCCAGCAGCAGGCCGAATTGAATGGCAGAGGCTTCCAGCGAGTCTTTAACAGGCTTCCAGCCACCGTTTGAGAACTCGATGTGGACAAAGTGTATAGTCCCGCCTGTTTGTTCCACCAGTGTTTGCTGGGATATATTGTTTCTGGCGACCCAGGCCAGAAAATTGCTGTAGTATGAGTCAATAAAGGTCCATACTACCGAGAAAACGATGATCAGCCCGGCAGCGATCAGTATGAAGCGTAAGAGTTTATTCAGCGGCGGAACGGACATATTTATAAACCCATAACAGCCATAATCCAATTGCCAGTAATATCATTAAAGATTGCCAGACCAGCAGATGAGCGGTTTCAAAGATATCCGGGAGATATATACCGATGTAATAGAGGCTTATCAACCGGACCTGGTTTACCAGGAATATTCCTGCCAGTCCTATTAAAAGCCCCAGCAGCTTTTCTCTAATACGTGATGGATATGCCAGAACAGCGGCTGAAAAGATCAACATAGGCATAACAGCCGTACACAGGTCTACTATCTGGAAAGCGAACCGGTCCGAATACACTACTATACCGTCTACTGTCACGTTTCCCCCGATCACGTTCAACATAGCTCCTGTAACTCCTGCTGTAAAAGCCATAAATCCGTTAAACGGCTCGCTGGTGACCAGTCGTGAATAGACAAAGATAAACAGGCCCACCAGGACAAAAAAAACAGCGCAGGGTACTATGACCCTCTTATATCGTGTCCAGAAGGTTTTAAGGGCTGCTATCCGGTCACTGCCCCTGCTAGTGAGGCCCCGCCCGGTTGGGCGGGGCCTCACCTCTTTTATTTTCTTTTCCGGATGCTTTTTCCTGGCGAGTTGCTTTTTTTTACTCATGAATTACCCGGACTTTGATCTTGATTTTCTCCTTGCCGACAGGAACAACATGGCTCCAGCCAGGCCGGCGATCATGAATATTATACTCCATGTCGAAGCGCCGGGTACCCTGCGTACGGGTTCGACTTCCACATCTACCTGTTCAGTAGGATAATCAGGCACCGAAATATCATTTCCGATGGGATCGAAACCGTGCCCCGTAGCAATAAAGGTCACAGTATCGTTAATAACTACCCCGGGTATTACCCATTCCCATTCCTCACCGGGGTCCATCTCATCGTTACCGTTGAGGTCGCCTCCAGCGTAGTATGGTGAGGATTTGTCAACACTAACGCTGAAACCTGGCGGATCACTCTCCACATCCATGGAGGAACTGGTCAGCGATACATCACCATCATTATAGTCTCTAACTGTCAGGGTAACCGATCCGCCTATCTTTACCTTTTTGGGATCCACGCTGATACTTGCAGTAGTATGAGGGCTGATTACTTCGATCGTTATTTCCGCCCGCTCGTTGGTGTAGCCTCCATCAAAGGTAATATCATTGCCCAGCGGATCAAATCCATGTCCTGTAGCCTGGAAGACGGTATCGGTTGTAAGAACACCCGTATCTATCAGGTCCCAGGTCATGGTCTCGTCGTCTTCCAGGACGTCATTATCGGTTTTATCTTCCGCTGCTGTGGAAGCTTCTAAGGTCATGTAAGGCGCTCCATCCTTCAGCAATACCACGTAAACACCTGTAAGATCAGCATCACCGGCGTTGGTTTCCTCTATTTTCAGTGTTGTACTCGTACCTGTCAGGACCTTATTATCTGCGGGTGTGATGGTTACGCCTGTATCAGGATTAATGACCTCTACCGTGGTAGAAGCCCGTTCATTTGTATAGCCGTTTGCATAGGATATGTCATTACCCAGCGGATCTAAACCATGCCCGTTGGCCGTGAAGGTCGTG
>JAFGOB010000092.1 GCA_016926695.1 Dehalococcoidales bacterium
AGTCAAGATTTGGTAGCGCATACCGGATTCGAACCGGTGGTCTCGTCCTTGAGAGGGACGCGTCCTAGGCCGCTAGACGAATGCGCCGTAATACCATATTTATTTTTTAAATAGCTTCAGCACACAAAAATAGTGACTCAGCCCCGGGGACTTACAGATTATTATATATCCCTGAAAACTGAAGCCACCTAACTGGTAGAGCCCTTATTTCCAAGATAATATTATATCAGCACATAAAGGAAAGGGCAACTTCTTCTGACGGTTTTGTGGATGTTATTTTATTTAATAATATATTATTGTATTATTCTAACTGTTTTGAAGACGGCGTTAAGCGTTAAATAGAGAAAAATACCTTCATCCTCGATAATTCCAGTGAAGGGTCTCATACATAGCTTTACAGTAGCTTGAAGCTAAAAACTTGTTAACACTGTAAACCTATTAACCGGCACTACACTGGTTAGATCAGGAAGACAGGCGTTTTGGTAATAATAAAGCTGGCCTAAACACTCAATGCAAAATTAACTAAGGTATGTTATAATTGGGAACGGTTGGTATGTTGAGGCGGTATATCCGGGAAATCCGGGGGGTAATCGTCCTTTAGTGATCGTACCGCCGAAGTGGTTAAAATAATCCAGATGCAAGATAAACACCAGAGTTCCTCAAGCCAACCATCGTCTTCCGCCACTCGTTTCACCAGGGATTGGACCCAGGGCAGCCTGATCAAAAACCTGCTGTCGATTTCATGGCCGGTAATCATCAATAACACACTTAATGTGATTGGTCCTACCATAGACTTGATATGGGTAGGCAGGCTAGGATCGGATGCACTTGCCGCTATAGGCGTTGCCGGAATAATAGTGATGCTGGTGCACAGTCTGATGATGGGCGTGTTTACGGGACTGCGTTCCTTGCTTTCCCGTGCTATAGGCAGCAGGGACAGGGAGTTGGCAATCCACATTGCCAGGCAAGCTTTTGTAGTCAGCCTGCTGCTGGGCATCATCCTGGCAATCATCGGCGTATACCTGGATGAATGGATGTTGAGCCTTCTGGGGGTGTCTCCTGAGGTAGTGGCCCTCGGTTCCGGATATATGCGCATACAGTTTATGGGTATGGTAGTCATGTCGCTGCGCTTTTTGTGTGACGGGATAATGCAGGCTTCCGGTGACACCATTACACCCATGAAGCTATCCGTTGTTTTCAGAATTGTACACGTCATATTAAGTCCGATGTTTATTTTCGGATTGTGGGTTTTTCCCAACCTGGGAGTTAACGGCGCAGCAGTCGCAAATATAATGTCTCAAAGTCTGGGAATGGGTCTGGCCCTGTGGATATTGATGAGCGGCCGCTCCAGGCTGAAATTTACCTTTTCGGGATTCCGCTTTGATCCGGGAATAATATGGCGGCTGATCAAGATAGGTATACCTTCTTCAATAATGGGTATGCAGATGCAAATGGGACAGTTGGTATTGACACGCACCGTGGTCCCATTTGGAACTATAGCTGTTGCTACTCACAGCCTTTGTCAGCGTATTGATATGTTTCTTTCTCTGCCGCTGCTGGGATTAGGTATAGGAGCGGGTGTGCTGGTGGGGCAAAACCTGGGGGCCAAACAACCGCAGAGGGCGGAAAAAAGCGCCTGGATGGCTACCGCCATATCAGAGGCGATACTGGTTTTTCTAGCCGTTATCATTCTGATTAATCCTGAAATGGTAATCAGGATATTCAGTTCTGATGCCGGGATGATCAGCGTGGGCAGCAGCTATATCCGGATCGCGGCGGCGGGTTATGCCATAATCTCTTTTGTACTGGTATTGCAGTCCTGCATTTCCAGTGCCGGTGATACCCTCCCCCCAATGCTGATCAGTCTTATCAGTGTATGGGTGATACAGGTACCGCTGGCTATCTTTTTGTCTCATACCAGCCTGGGCGTCTTCGGTGTACGGTGGGCGATAGTGGGGGGAACGTTTCTGGGCGCCATAGCTTTTGTGGTCTACTTTAAAATCGGTCGCTGGAAGAATAAAAGAGTATAGAAAACAGTTACATGAAGCGTTCGAAACGCTCCTTTTTGGCCTTGCAAATCGGGCAGACCTCCGGCGGTCCTTCGCGGGCGCAAAGATAACCGCAGACCTTACATCTCCAAACAGGCATGGATAGGGTTTTCTTGCCGGTATCTTCCGGTCCGTTGGGCATTTCCTTACTATCCTCTCCAGTCCTCCGTCTTTCTGGTATAGGTCCTGCATTACTTATTCCAGAAGCGACCGCTTCGGAAACATAAAGACCTCAATAACAGGAGCTGTATTCAGCCAGGTCAGCATCACGGTAATCGCAGGGGCATACAATATCCAGGTCATGGTCTTTGTTTCCCGCAGCCAGACGGCAGGGACAGGCTCCGTAGCCGTAACGCTTTTCGTTGACCAGTATTCCCTTGACCAGTTCCAGGGTAAAATCCAAATCGGGATTAAGGAAATAACCGTAACGGTCCGCATCCTTTTTAAGTTTACGGTAGTATTTTTCGATTTCGGTACCGTTTACAGCAAATTCAGCGCTCATATATCCAGGGCTTCACGCAGCTCGTCTTCTCTAAAACCGATGATGCAGCGGCTGTCATTAACCACGATAGTAGGGAAGGAGACGTTCGGGTTCCATCTCCGTACAGTTTCCATAACCTCTTCTTTTTCTTGATCCGACAACAGGTCTACATCCGTGAAGTAATATTCTATCCCGAGATCATCCAGCAGTTTTTTGGTCTTTTTGCACCAGGGGCAGGTACTTAATGCATATATTTTAACATCACCAAACTGTTTGCCTTCGACGTGCTGTAGGGCCATTCGCGAACCTCCATATAGAACTGATTTTTCTAAATGGGCTTTTCTATCAGTATATCGGTTTGTTACTAATCATTATAGTTGGTTTAAGAAATAAAATGGTAATTTTCCCGGGATATCAATACAGGCTACGGCCTCATTGCACATAGAAGCCTGTATTGATATAATTTATTCAGTCTGGATCACGTTTATAAAATAGAAGGTATGGAAAAATGAGTTCTGACGAAAATAAATCTTCAGTAGATATCAAACTGGAGACGATTCGGCATTCAACAAGCCATATTCTGGCGGAGGCCGTTTTGTCTCTTTTCCCGGATGTTAAATTAGGCATCGGACCGGCTATAGAAAACGGTTTTTATTATGATTTCGATATAAAACAGCTTACTGCCGAGGATTTACCCAGAATAGAGCAAAAAATGCAGGAACTGATCAAAAAAGACCTGGCTTTTGTGCGTGAGAACATCACAAAAGAAGAGGCTGTGAAGCTCTTTTCAGACCAGCCGTATAAACTTGAGCTCATTGAAGAGCTGAAAGACGGTGAGATGAGTATTTACCGTTCCGGTGATTTTGTTGATTTCTGTGCCGGGCCTCATGTCAGGTCTACGCGTGAAATCACTGTTAATGCTTTTAAGCTGGATAAAATCGCCGGCGCGTACTGGAGGGGGTCAGAAAAGAACCCCATGCTACAGAGAATATACGGCCTGTCCTTCAGGTCTAAAAAAGATCTGGATGAATATATCAAGCTTCAGGAAGAAATCAAGAAAAGAGACCACAGGGTAATCGGCAGGGACCTGGACCTGTTTGTATTTTCAGACCTTACAGGTAAAGGACTGCCGATATTCACCGAGAAGGGATCGATCATAAGGAGAGAACTGGAGCGATTTGTGGTCGATGAGGAAATCAAAAAGGGATATAAACACATATATACACCTGATCTGGCCAATGTCGAGTTGTTCAGGACTTCAGGGCATTATCCCTATTACAAAGAATCGATGTACCCGGTGATGAAGGTGGACGAGGAAGAGTTGATGCTAAGGCCTATGACCTGCCCGCACCATTTTCAATACTATTCCAGCAAGCCGCGGTCTTATAAGGAATTACCTTTCCGCATTGCCGAGCTGGCCAAGCAGTTCCGGTACGAGAAATCCGGGGAATTGACCGGTTTGATCAGGGTCAGGAGTTTCTGCCTGGCTGATTCGCACATTATCTGCCAAAAAGAACAGGCGCTGGATGAGCTGAACAGCGTTTTAGACCTGATAGAGAATGTGGCCTCTGTGCTGGGATACCAGGCCGGGGTGAACTACCGGTACAGACTGTCGTTGGGTGATAGGGTGGATTCAAAAAAATATTACAAGGATGATGCGGCCTGGGAAACGGCGGAAAATATTTTAAGGGGGGTGCTGGTCAGCAGGAAGGCCAATTTCTTTGAAGCTGAAAATGAAGCCGCTTTCTACGGACCCAAGATTGATATCCAAATGAAAAACTTTGCCGGAAAAGAAGATACCGCTTTTACCGTGCAGTACGATTTCGTGATGCCCAAACGATTCAAATTAACATATATTGATAGTGACGGGAAGGAAAAGGAACCCATAGTGATTCACCGCTCCTCCATAGGGGCCATCGAACGGACAATGGCTTTTCTGATAGAATACTATGCCGGGGCTTTTCCTGTCTGGCTTTCACCATTGCAGGCAGCCGTGATTCCCGTATCGGACCAGCACCTTGATTATGCTCGCAAACTGGAAGATGAGTTAAAAGTTGCCGGGGTGAGGGCACAGGTGGACGACCGGTCCGAGCGTATGAACCAGAAAATACGCCGTGCGCAGATGGAAAAGGTTCCCTGCATGTTGATTGTCGGCGAGAAGGAATCGGCTGAATCCAGCGTTTCCGTCAGACTGCGCAATGGAAAGCAGTTGCCATCCATGCCTTTCGAGGAATTCAAGCAAAAGATAATAAAGATTATTTCATGCAAATCAAGAGATTTTGAGTTTTAGTTGATTGTTGTGCTAAAATATGATATATTCTATGCTCGTAACTTAGAAAATGGGAGGTAAGTAGCACATAATTAAGAAACTTAGGATTAACGAAGGAATTAAAGGTAAAGAGTGCCGGTTAGTCGGTGATAAGGGAGAGCAGCTTGGTGTAATGCTATTGCATCAAGCTTTGGATTTAGCCAAAAAACGTAATTATGATCTGGTTGAGGTAGCACCGACGGCAGTACCTCCTGTCTGTCGTATGATGGATTACGGCAAATTTAAGTATGAACAGGCCAAAAAAGAACGCGAAATGCGGAAAAGCCAGAAGATTTCAATCCTGAGGGAAATCCGCTTAAGACCTAAAATAGGTGAACATGATTTTGAAGCCAAGACGCGATCAGTAAAAAAATTACTCCAGGATGGAGACAAGGTTAAAATAACCATCATGTTCCGTGGCAGAGAAATCACTCATGCCAACCTGGGCTGGAAGTTGCTTGAAAAGATGATGGAATCGTTGAAAGGAACAGTATCTATTGAAAGACAGCCCATGATGGAAGGCTCCAGGATGTTTATGATACTCACGCCGTTATCCGGGCAGCAAACCAAAGCTGTCGGGCATGCTTCAAAAGCAGACGAAGAAGTAAAAGCGAGAACGGTAACGGGACATGCTGCAAATATTAGAGAAGAAATAAAGACACAAAAGGAAAACATCGAGAAAGTAAAGGAATCAGCGAATGCCTAAATTATACAAGATGAAGACCCATAAAGGAGCGAGGGATCGCTTTCATGCTACCGGAACAGGTAAAGTGTTACGCACCAAGTGTGGTAAAAGCCATTTAAGAAGAAACAGGTCGAAAGACATGAAGGGCCTACTGGATGAGATGATACCGGCCAACCACGCGGAGAAGGACAGATTGAAAGCCCTGCTGCCGTACGGTACGAAGTATATCCGGTAGGAATATGGATCAAGCCGTGGAGACGGAAAACGAAAATCACAGTCAGGAACTGGTGGTCGTCCCGTTGCACAGTCGAATTGAGGTTGTATTCAGTTACAGGTTGAGCGAATTGAAGGCGGGATCAAGAAAGGTATCAGACCGTCAGGGAATCTGATTTGTAACATTTATATCGAAAGGGAGAATATTGTGGCACGTGTAAAAAGAGGTGTTGTTTCAAGGCGCCGGCACAACAAACTACTGGAATTAACCAAGGGACAGAGAGCGACAAAACATAAGCTTGTACGCCGGGCTCATGAGGCCATGCTCCATTCCCTGAAATATGCCTATTTCCACCGGCGAGAGAGAAAAGGGGATATGCGGCGGATCTGGATAACCAGGATAAATGCTGCCGCCAGGGAAAATGGCGTATCATACAGCCAACTGATATATTCAATGAATGCTTCCGGAATTGAATTGAACAGAAAAGTACTGGCGGATATGGCAGTAAGAGACCCTCAAGCCTTCACACAAATGGTCAAAATAGCCGTTAAAAACAACTAAATCGGGAACTGATGGCATCGGTTGTTTAATAATTCCCTCCCCCGGTTACCGGGAGAGGGAAAAAGTTTGTTTAAGATGGAATAAAAACCGGGAACTGTAATCATGCTGAATCAAATAGAAGAAATAAAAATAAAAGCCCGGGAAGAACTTGCCCGGATCAATAATGCTGCCGATTTGGAATCCTGGCGGGTACGCTATCTTGGCAAGAAAAGCCAGCTTACCCGGATATTAAGAGGACTGGCTGATCTTACTATTGAAGAAAGAAAAGCGGTAGGATCGGCTTCCAATGTCCTGAAACAGGTGCTTGAAGGGGACCTGAAGATTAAAGAACAGCAGCTCAGGAATTCGCTGATCAGCGAAGCCGCTGACAGAGAGGCCCTGGATGTGACTTTGCCCGGCCGGCGGCCCCCGGTAGGACATTTGCATCCAATCACACAAACCCTTCAAGAAATTTCCGATATATTCGTTTCAATGGGATTTCAGGTTATGGATGGGCCCGAGGTAGAGCTGGAATATTACAATTTCGATGCTCTCAATATCCCTGAAGGCCATCCGTCAAGAGACAAGATGTCTTCTTCATGGATAGATTATACGGACGAAAACGGTAAAAAGCCAATGCTTTTACGTACTCATAATACCTGCGTAAGCGCCAGGGCTCTTGCCAGTATGAAACCGCCAATCAGGGTAATAAGCCCGGGTAAAGTCTATCGCTATGAAGCCAGTGATGCTACTCATACTTCCATGTTCCATCAGGTGGACGGAGTAGCGGTGGATAGAAATATTACCATGGCCGATTTGAAAGGTACCCTGTATGAATTTGCCAGAAGGTTCTTCGGAGAGAACCGAAAGGTAAGATTTCGCTGTGATTTTTTCCCCTTTGTCGAGCCGGGTGTGGAAATAGCAGTGGAATGTGCCGTCTGTAAAGGACGGGGGTGCCGCTTATGCGGCAACAGCGGGTATATTGAAATCGGCGGAGCCGGGATGACACATCCCGAGGTCTTGCGACGGGCCGGACTTGACCCGGAAGTGTATCAGAGTTTTGCTTTCGGTATGGGTGTCGAACGTCAGCCGATGGTACGCTACGGCATCGAAGATATTCGTTTATTTTATAATAGTGACCTGAGATTCCTACAACAATTCTGAGGCTAAAGATGAGAATATCAATTAAATGGCTTAAAGATTATCTTGATATAAACATTTCGCCTGACGAACTGGCCGGACGCCTGATGATGTCAGGGAATGAAGTTAAAGCGATAGAAAAAACAGGCGCTGATTGGCATCATGTGGTAATAGGGCAAATCACGGCTGTAAACGCCCATCCCAATGCGGACAGGTTGCGATTGGCAACTGTCACCACCGGACAGGAAGAGCACACGGTAGTCTGCGGGGCTCCAAACCTGAATATCGGAGACAGGATCGTGTTTGCCACTGTGGGGGCTGAGCTTAACGACGGTCATACGGGTCAGAAAATTCGCCTTAAACCGGCAAAGATACGGGGGGTGGAGTCCAAAGGTATGATCTGCTCGGAGATGGAGCTGGGTATTTCTCAGAACCATGAAGGAATCCTGGTTTTGCCGGCGGATGCGCCTCTCGGAGCGGAATTATGCGATTATCTGGGCGATACGATAATAGACCTGGATGTCACCCCTAACCGTCCGGACTGCCTGTCCATGACAGGTATTGCCAGGGAAGCGTCGGCGCTTACCGGAAGCTGCCTTCATATTCCAGACGTAAACTATAATGAAAGTGATGACCCTGTTGAAAATTATATTACAATAGAGATTCAGGCTCCTGATTTGTGTCCCCGGTATTGTGCAACACTCATAAAAGATATCACGATAAGGCCTTCGCCACAATGGATGCAGGAAAGGCTTGTCGCCAGTGGCATGAGGCCGATTAATAATATTGTGGACATAAGCAACTACGTAATGCTCGAATACGGTCAGCCACTGCATACCTTCGACTATGATAAGATAAACGGAAAAAAGATCATCGTCAGGCGGGCCGCGGAAGGAGAGAGGCTGGTATCCCTGGATAGAAATGAACGTCACCTCAATCCGGATATGCTGGTTATTGCAGATCAAAACAGGTCGGTTGCCATAGCCGGCGTAATGGGCGGAGCCAACAGCGATGTAACGGAAGGGACTAAAAATATCCTGCTTGAAGCCGCCAGTTTCAATCCGGTAAGCATTCATTATACCGGCGATACCCTGGGTCTTCAAAGTGAGTCCCGCTATCGTTTTGAGAGAGGTATATCCAGTGGCTTGGCTTTGCCGGCCCTGAAACGGGCTACCCAGCTTCTGGCCGAACTGGGGAGCGGAACGGTGGCCAGGGGGTGGATGGATGTATGTCCGTTCCGGAAAGACCCGAAACCGGTCCAGATGTCGTTCGATAAGGCCAGGCGTTTAATGGGGATGGAATACAGCCGCGAACAGATCTTGACTACCCTCAGTGCCCTGGGATTTGAGAATATCAAAGAGGTATCGCCTGGAAAAATAGAGGTCAATCCCCCTTACTGGAGGAGCGATATTCACAGGGAAGTAGACTTGATTGAGGAGGTGTCCCGTATTATCGGGTACGACAAGATACCTTATACCCTGCTGGCGGAGCCTTTACCGCATCTCAATCCTGACCCGATATTCGATCTGAAGCGGAGTTTAAAAATCGCGTTAACCGCCGAGGGATACAGCGAGATATTGACCTTTTCCCTCACGGGCCGGGAGGCGCTTGAAAAAGCCTTCGCGGATCGCAAGCTCAGCGGGCCCGAACCGCTGAGGGTGGTAAACCCGATGACGGATGATATGGCTGTATTACGTACTTCACTGCGACCGGCCTTGTTATCGGCTTTTGCCTCCAACCGGCGATTTACAGATGACAGCATAAGACTTTTTGAGACGGGCAAAGTATATTTGCCATCGGATAAAGGTCAGCCGGATGAGAGAGAGACTCTCTGTGCTGTGGTGGGAGGGCTCCGTTTTACCAGGTCCTGGCAGGACAAGGAGGGGGATGTCGATTTCTTCGATGCCAAAGGCAGTGTGGAAGGCCTGCTTTACAGGTCAGGTCTGGAAGCGGTATTCGAAAAAAGCCGGGACGGCGGTCTGCATATCAACAAGCAGGCGGATATCCTGGTCAGGGGACAAAAGGTTGGATCAATAGGTGAAGTACATCCAGTTGTACGTGCAGCATTCGATATTGCCGAACCGGTATATCTTTGGGAGATAGACCTAAAAACGCTGGTAACGCTGACTTCAGCAGCAAAAAACTACAGGCCTGTGGCGCGTTTTCCTTCTATTGTCAGAGATCTGGCTTTAGTGGTGGACTCAGGTACTACACATCAGTCCGTAAAAACGATAATTGAAGCCTCACCGCTGGTTGAACAGGTTGAAATATTTGATGTTTATTCGGGGGAGCAGCTTCCTGAGGGTAAAAAGTCTCTTGCTTATCGTATCAGTTACCGCTCCGATTCTCATACGCTGACAGATGAAGAAGTAAACCATGTACAGAAAGAGATCGTGGCCCGGTTGAAGAACGAGCTGGAAGCTATACTGCGCGGCTGATTTACGCCAAAATACAATGGGGTGTCTGATTGATCATAGAGTATTTAGCTCTACAGGCATGGAAAAGACGGAAAATGAACCGGTTTTTTCCTTAATAATTTGATCTGGAGCGAGGATTGACATTTCGTGTTTATCTATGATAGACTAAACAGTCGGATTTAGTAATCCATATAGTAAGTTGATAGATTGAAATTTGGCGTTCAGTCTATCTTTAATGGATGAGCTGTCTCTCATCCATTAAAATTTGTGTAAAATAGGAAGGTAAAAATTGCCTACAATTAATCAATTGGTCCGCAAAGGACGCAAGAGGATGGCCAAGAAGACGAAAGCTCCTGCATTAAGATATACTTTTAATGCCTTGAGGAACAAGACTACCTCACATCAGAAGTCCTCGCCGCAAAAGCGGGGTGTATGTCTGCAGGTCAAGACAATGACGCCTAAAAAGCCTAATTCCGGGTTGCGAAAAATCGCCAGAGTGCGCTTGAGTAACGGTATTCAGGTTACCGCCTATATTCCGGGTGAAGGGCATGATTTGCAGGAGCACTCCGTTGTGCTTGTACGTGGTGGACGTGTGAAAGACCTTCCCGGCGTACGCTACCATATTATTCGCGGAACACTTGATGCCAGCGGCGTGGATAAACGCAGACAGGGTAGAAGTAAGTACGGCAACAAACGACCCAAGGCTGCCGCCGACAAAGCTTCGTAGGTAAAGGAGGCTGATAATGCCAAGACGGAAACATATCGATAGAAGAGTCAGGTTGCCTGATGCAAAATATAATAATTTAACCCTAGCCGAGCTGATAAGCAAACTGATGTATTGCGGAAAAAAGAGCACGGCGGAGAAGGTTGTATACGACGCCATGGATATCATCAAGGAGAAAGAAAAAGGAGATCCGGTTGCTACACTGGAGCTGGCTCTGAAAAACTCCACTCCACTTCTGGAGGTAAAAGCCCGTCGTGTTGGAGGCGCCACTTATCAGGTACCCGTTGAAGTTGATAGTAATCGCGGTAGGGCACTGGCCATTCGCTGGATTATCAAGTCGACCAGGTCAAGATCAGGCAGGTCGACTGCGGAAAAATTCGCCAACGAGCTGCTTGATGCGGCGAAAGGTCAGGGAGCTACTGTAAAAAAGAGGGAAGATACCCATAAAATGGCTGAGGCTAACAGGGCCTTCGCCCATTATAGATGGTAATTTATGTTTGTTTCCATTCAAGAAAAAAGAGGCTTTCCCGGAACGTCCCCGAAAGTAAAAGTGTCTGAAAACAAGGATAGAGTTGTGTCCAGAAGTTTCCCATTAGAGCTCATTCGAAATATAGCTATTATTGCTCACATTGATGCAGGAAAAACTACAACTACCGAGCGTATGCTTTATTATACCGGACGTACTTATAAGATAGGTAATGTCGATGAAGGTACAACGGTCATGGATTTTATGCAGCAGGAGCGGGAAAGAGGCATTACTATCAATGCCGCCGCAACTACCACTAAATGGGGGGATTACAGGATTAATATTATCGATACTCCCGGACACGTTGATTTTACGGCGGAAGTGGAAAGAAGCCTGAGGGTTCTGGACGGGGGAGTAGTTGTGCTGGATGCGGTCCAGGGAGTTGAAGCACAATCGGAAACGGTTTGGCGTCAGGCGGATAAATATAAAGTCCCCAGAATTTGCTTTATTAACAAAATGGACCGAGTGGGCGCCAATTTTGACCGTACCATTGATATGATCAGGGACAGACTGCTGGCTATTCCTCTGCCTTTACAGATTTCTCTCGGCAGCGAGGAGAACTACGAGGGCATTATTGATCTAGTAGAGATGAAGGCCTGGCGTTTTTCGAACGATCCTGATGAACAACCTGAAGAATTGACTATCCCTGAACAGATGGTCTCCCAGGCAAATGAGCAACGTTCGAGTTTGATTGAAAGATTGGGAGAATCCGATGACCAGATAATGGAAGCCTATCTGGCGGGTTCTGACATAGAAATAAAGGATATAAAGGCTGCGTTAAGGCGGGTTACAATTGCCAACAAATGCGTTCCGGTACTCTGCGGAAGCTCACTCAAGAACAAAGGCATCCAGCCTTTGCTGAATGCAATAATAGACTATTTGCCTTCTCCTTTGGATATGCCGCCGCTGTATGCCATTAAACCGCAGAGCGATGAAAAGATAGCCTGTCTTCCCAGCGATGATGGTCCCTTCCTGGCTCTGGCCTTCAAGGTAGTGACGGATCCTTATATGGGGCGGTTGGTATATCTCAGGGTTTATTCAGGGTTATTAAAGACCGGTGCAAGCGTATTGAATTCAACCAGGGATAAAAAGGAACGAATAGGACGTATATTACTGATGCATGCCAATCACCGGGAAGAGATAAGTGATGCGGATACGGGTGCCATAATCGCGACCCTGGGATTGAAGGAGACATTTACGGGAGATACGCTCAGCGATCTGGCCGTACCGCTGGTACTGGAAAGTATATGTTTTCCGGAACCCGTGATATCTGTAGCAGTAGAGCCGAAAACCAGAGCTGACCAGGATAAACTGGGAGAAGCCCTGCGGAAAATGTCTGATGAGGATCCTACCTTTAAAACTGACTATAATGAAGAGACCGGACAGATGGTAATTGCCGGGATGGGTGAGTTACATCTGGATGTGATAGTAAGCCGCATGCTGACGGAATTCGGAGTAAGCGCCAAAGTAGGTAATCCCCAGGTGGCCTATAAGGAGACAATTACCACTGGCGTTGAAACGGAAGGGAAATTTGTGAGGCAGACCGGCGGGCACGGGCAGTATGGCCATGTTATGGTGCGCTTTGAGCCGATCGAAAAGGGAAAGGGCTTCGAGTTCGTGGATAATATTAAGGGTGGATCGATACCCCGCAAATATATTCCTCCTGTCGAAGCCGGTATAAAAGAAGCTCTTCAAAGTGGTGTTCTGGCAGGATATCCGCTGGTTGATATCAGAGCTACGCTTTATGACGGCAGTTATCATGATGTGGATTCATCCGATCTGGCTTTTAAGATGGCTGGTGCTCTGGCTCTAAAAGAAGGGGCGCGAAAAGGGAAATCAATAATTCTTGAGCCTATAATGAAAATGGAAATAATGGCGCCAGAGCAATTCATGGGTGATCTAATAGGTGATCTGAATTCAAGAAGAGGACATATAGAAAACGTTGAGACCCGGAACGGTATGTGTACGATCCAGGGGCATATTCCGCTGGCACAGACCTTTGGGTACTCAACTATTATTCGTTCTCTTACTCAGGGCCGGGCTAACTATTCGTTAGAATTTTCAGACTATCAGGAAGTGCCCGGAGAATTAGCCGAGGAAATTGTGAAAAAGGGTAGAGGAAATGCCTAAACAGAAAATCAGGATTCGTTTAAAAGGGTATGATCACAAGATTGTTGACCAGTCGGCAGCACAGATTGTCGAAGCTATCGAACGCAGCGGGGCGGTTGTTTCAGGTCCTGTGCCATTGCCGACAAGAGTTGAGAAATTCAGTATAATCCGTTCATCCTTTATCGATAAAGACTCTCAGGAACAGTTCGAGATCAGGACCCATAAACGTTTGATTGATATTATCGAAACAACCTCAAAGACCATAGACGCTTTAACAAAATTAAATCTTCCCTCAGGTGTTGAGGTAGATATAAAGCTCTAACCGCTGATAGTAAAATTAAGATAAATGGAAGGATAATATGCCTGATATTAATGGTATCATAGGTAAAAAGTTAGGCATGACGCAGGTGTTCGATGATGCCGGGAAATGTAAATCCGTGACGGTAATTGAAGCAGGTCCCTGTAAAATAACCCAGATCAAGTATGTCGAAAACGATGGATATGATGCGGCGCAGATTGGTTTTGGAAAAGCAAAAAAGCTATCTGCCGCGGAAAAAGGCCATCTGAAAAATATGGGGGAATACAAATATCTAAGAGAAATAAAATTGGATTCAACCGAGGGGTTGAAAACCGGCGATACTCTTGATGTAAACCAGTTTAAACCGGGTGACAAAGTGGATATAACAGGTATATCAAAAGGCAAGGGCTTTGCCGGAGTGGTTAAAAGGCATCACTTCCGGGGCGGGCCTAAAACACACGGTCAGTCCGACCGGCATAGGGCGCCGGGATCAATAGGTTCGACTACCACCCCGGGGCATGTATGGAAAGGCCTGAAGATGGCGGGACACATGGGAAACAGAAGAGTGACAGCCATGAATCTTGAAGTCTACAGTGCTGATAACGTAAGAAATATATTGTTTGTGAAGGGTGCTGTTCCAGGCAGTAAAAACGGCCTGGTGATCGTTCGAAAATCAAACAAAGGGAGCTAGAAAGTGCAAGTCCCAGTTTACAATATTGGCGGAGAAGTAATAAGGAATATAGAAGTCAGCGATAGTGTCTTCGCTGTACCCTTCAATGATGCAGTGGTACATCAGGCCATGGTCAGACAGAGGGCCGATGGAAGGCAGGGTACCTCCGATACAAAAACAAGAGGAGAAGTATCCGGCAGCGGAAAAAAACCCTACGCTCAGAAGCATACCGGTGAAGCCAGGGCCGGAGACAGAAGGTCACCGACCAGAAGGAAAGGCGGTGTGGCTTTTGGCCCGCATCCGAGGGATTATACCAAGGCTATACCCAAAAAGATGCGTCGACTGGCATTACGCTGCATGATTTCTTCGAAAGTCAGTGACGGGAATTTCAAAGTAGTTGATAAGTTTGATCTTGAGGTACCCAAAACCAGAGAAATGGTGAATATCCTGGATACGCTGAAAATGGAGAAATCAGCCCTCATTATTACCGCCGTTCCTGAAATGAATGTAGTTAAGTCCGCCAGAAATATCCCCGGTATAAAGACCTTACCGGCCAGTATTTTAAATATCGTAGACCTGCTTTCACATGACGGACTGTTAATGACCGAAGATGCAGTGAGGAAAGCGGAACAGATTTGGGGCGAGATCAAATCCAGGGAGGAAAGCGATGCATCTTTATGAAGTTTTAAGACGTCCGTTAGTAACTGAAAAAGGCACTTTACTGCAAGCCCAGAATAAATATGCCTTTGAAGTAAGTGATAAAGCCAACAAGTTGCAGGTCAAGCAGGCTGTTGAGATGGCCTTTAAAGTTACTGTAACAGGTGTTAATGTAATTACTGTCAGAGGAAAAGAAGTACGAGTCGGCAGAAGACAGATTGTTAAAAGTCACTGGAAAAAGGCTGTGGTTACTCTAAAAGCCGGCGATAAAATTCAGATCTTCGAGGGTGTTTAGCTGGAAGGAGAGATATAAATGGCATTAGTGAAATTTAAGCCGACTTCACCCGGCAGGCGTAACCAGAGCGGGTATACATTTGATGAGATAACCAAAGTTGAACCGGAGAAATCTCTTGTTTCGCCTCATAAAAAGACGGCCGGGCGCAACAATCGCGGAGTTATCACCATAAGGCGTCAGGGCGGCGGCGTGAAACAGGCTTTACGGAAAATCGATTTCAAGAGAGACAAGGATGGCGTACCTGGAAGGGTGGCTGCCATTGAATATGATCCTAATCGCAGCGCCAGGATCGCACTGATATTTTACGCCGACGGTGATAAGCGTTATATTCTGGCCCCGGTAGATCTTAAAGTAGGGAATACGATCAAATCGGGAGAAGATGCCGAGGTAAGACCGGGGAATCATATGCCGCTTAAAAATATTCCCAGCGGTACTCCGATACATAACATTGAGCTTCAAAAAGGAAAAGGCGGTCAACTGGTGAGAAGTGCCGGAGGAACGGCCAGGCTAATGGTGAAAGAGGGTGGTTTCGCCCTTGTTAGGCTGCCTTCTACCGAGCTGAGAAGAATCAGTATAGAATGCAGTGCTACCATAGGCCAGGTAGGTAATATAGAGCACTCAAACATAAGTCTCGGTAAAGCCGGCAGAAGAAGATTAATGGGATGGAGGCCGAAGTCGAGAGGCTCGGCGTTGACTCCCAGGGACCATCCACATGGTGGAGGATCAGGCCGGTGTCCGATTGGAATGGCGGGACCGAAATCGCCATGGGGAAAACCAACACTGGGCTATAAGACTCGCAAGAAGAAAGCATCGGATAAATTGATTGTAAGACGCAGGGAGAAATAAGCATGTCAAGGTCGACAAAAAAAGGACCAGCAGTAGATCCGAAGTTGCTGAAGAAGGTCGAAGCGGTAGGACGCTCAGGTCAGAAAACTGTGATAAAGACCTGGGCAAGATACTCAACGGTAATGCCGCAGATGGTGGGAATGACCATTGGAGTTCATGACGGAAGGCGGCATGTGCCGGTCCTGATTACCGAAAACATGGTAGGTCACAGACTGGGAGAATTTGCCGTCACGCGTACTTTCAGAGGTCATGGATCTAAAGAAAAATCAGGCAAATAAACACAATAAAAACATCAGCGTGTCAGGAATTTATTTGAGTTACGTTCATGATACGGAGATAGGCCTGATCAGCCCGGCGTTCAAACAGGATAATTAAAATAGCTTGAGACAAAATATTTAGGTAAGGCTGAAAATGGAAGTTAGAGCAATTTCTAAGGATACGGGAGTTTCGCCGAGGAAGATGCGTTTGCTGGTAAATCTGGTAAAGGGGAAACCGGTGGATGAGGCATTAAACATTTTGCGCTTCGCCCCTACACCCAATGCCAGAATAGTAATGAAAACTATCAAGTCAGCGGCAGCAAATGCGGAAAATAATTTTCAGATGACTCCGTCGGATTTGAAAATTGTAAAAATTACGGCTGATGAAGCCAGAATGCTAAAGAGATTTCGCCCCAGGGCTCGCGGAAGAGCAAATCAAATTCTGAAGCGTTCAAGTCATATTACAGTCGTGGTTTCTGAGTAGGAGGAATATTTTGGGCCGAAAAGTTCATCCAGTAGGGTTCAGGATCGGGGTAATCCGGGATTGGCAGGGTAAGTGGTATTCCGATAAAAACTATACCACATTTTTGCAGGAAGACTTCAAACTGAGAGATTCAATCATGAAGAAATATCCTGAAGCTGCTATTTCGAAAGTTGAAATCGACCGGCAGGCTAATGAGGTGGCTATTACCGTTCATACTGCCAGACCTGGCATCGTAATAGGACGTGGCGGACAGCGGGTGGATGAGATGAGACAGGGGCTGGAGAAGCTAATCGGGAAAAAAGTACGCCTGAATATACAGGAAATCCGGCAGCCTGAGCTGGATGCTTTGCTTGTCTCACGGTCGATCGCCGAACAGCTTGAGCGTCGTATCGCATATCGAAGAGCCATGAAACAGTCGATTTTCAGGACAATTCAAGCTGGAGCGAAAGGGATCAGGGTAATATGTGCGGGAAGACTGGCTGGTGCGGAAATTGCCAGGCAGCAGTTGATGCACCAGGGTAGAGTGCCGCTGCATACCATTCGAGCCGATATAGATTACGGGTTCAGTGAAGCCCATACCACTATGGGAAGATTGGGAGTTAAGGTCTGGATTTACAAGGGCGATATATTACCTGAGACTAAGGAAGAGGAAACTACCGAAGCTCCGGCGATCGCTCAGACTGCGAACAGCAGCCCCGGCGCTGGCGCAGCACCTTTATCAACTCCAGATGCAACGGAGGATAGTGATGCTTCAACCAAAGCGGGTTAAATATCGTAAGACACAAAAGGGTAACAGGAGAGGAAAGGCACATTCCGGAAATACGGTAGCCTTCGGTGAATTCGGATTACAGGCAATGGAAAATAGCTGGGTTACGGACCGCCAGATTGAGGCTGCCCGGCGTGCTATCACCCGCTATATACGGCGGGGTGGAAATGTTTGGATACGTATATTTCCCGATAAATCTGTGACCAAGAAGCCGGCGGAAACACGCCAGGGGGGCGGTAAAGGTTCTCCTGACCATTGGGTGTCCATTGTAAAAACGGGCAGAATAATGTTTGAAATGTCCGGTGTGGATGAGCCGGTAGCCAAAGAGGCCATGAGACTGGCGTCCAATAAACTGCCTCTAAGTACCAAATTCGTGACCAAGGAAAATGTTACCGCTGCAAGTATGCTTTAGTAACCGAGGAGTTGGATTAAGGTGAAAATTGAAGAAATGAGATCACTGAGCCTTGATGAATTGAAGAAGCGGGTGGATGATGCTCATCAAGAGCTTTTTAACCTGCGTTTTCGCTTATCAACTCGCCAGTTGGTAAACCATAGGGAGTTACCCAGAGTAAAAAAAGATATTGCAAGGCTAAAGACCATAATACGCCAGAAACAGATCGGCGGATAGTAATATGAATATATGACAAAATATTAAAAACAACTCTTGCAGGAGAATCAAATAAATGGCCGGAAAGCATAAAGAGAGGATCGGTCGCGTTGTAAGCGATAAGATGGAAAAAACCGTGATAGTTCAAGTGGAAGTATCTGAACACCACCCCCTTTATCACAAGACCATCAATAGATCAACCAGATACAAGGTCCATGACGAGAATAGAGTAAGCAAAGTAGGGGACACGGTAAGAATTGTTGAGACCAGACCTATATCGCGTGATAAAAGATGGCGTATAGGCGAAGTTCTTGTGAAAGGTGAAGTAGTAGAAGTCAAACCTTCTGAGCTATCCTAAGTTTAATTTGGGGACGGTTATACGATGATTCAACAATATACCAGACTGAAAGTTGGAGATAATACCGGAGCTCGTTCACTGATGTGTATGAATGTTCTGGGGGGAAGCGGAAAACAATACGCTGCGGTGGGTGATATTATAATATGTGCAGTAAAGAAGGCAATACCCAACGCGATGATTAAAAAAGGCGATGTCGTTAAAGCTGTAGTGGTACGCTGCTCAAAACCATATCTTCGCCCCGATGGATCCTACATTCGCTTTGATGAAAATGCAGCGGTAATACTGGCTGACGGCAATAATCCTAAAGGTACGCGTATATTCGGACCGGTAGCCCGCGAACTCAGAGAAAAGAATTTTACCAAAATCATCTCGTTGGCGCCGGAGGTTTTATAAGAGGGCAAATATGAAGATTAGAAAAGACGATACTGTTCTGGTTATCACGGGGAAAGACAGAGGAAAAAAAGGCAAGGTACGGTTTGCTTATCCTGATGACAAGAGGATAATGGTGGAAGGCGTTAACATGATTAAAAAACATGCCAAAGCCAGGAAACAGGTCAGACAAGCTGGCATAATTGAGAGAGAAGGCACCATAAGCGTCGATTCGGTTATGCTGTTATGTTCTAAATGTAACAAGCCGGCCCGTATAGGATACAAAACATTGCAGGACGGACGAAAAGCCAGGGTATGCCGTTCTTGCGGTGAGGTGGTTGAATAATGTCGCATCTGAAAGAAAGATATAAAAAAGAAATAGTACCGGCTTTAGTGGAGCGGTTAGGCTATAAAAACATCATGCAGGCCCCCCGTCTTGAGAAAATGGTCTTAAACATCGGTTTGGGTGAAGCCATAACCAATGCCAAAGCACTTGAATCTGGAGAAGCCGACCTGGCGGCTATTACGGGACAGCATCCCGTCATTACCCGCTCGAAGAAGTCCATATCAGCCTTCAAGTTAAGAACCGGAATGGCGATAGGTATAATGGTCACGCTACGCGGGAAAAAAATGTGGGACTTTTTTGAAAAAATGGTAACGATCACGTTGCCGCGTGTAAGAGAGTTTCAAGGTGTGTCACGGAATTCGTTTGACGGAAGAGGTAATTATACCCTGGGTCTGAAAGAACAGATCGTTTTTCCTGAAATTGAATTTGACAAAGTTGATAAAATACGAGGACTGGAAGTTGTCATTGTTACCACAGCGAACACAGATGAAGAGGGCAGGACATTATTGGAGTTACTAGGTATGCCCTTTGTTAAGGAATAAGGATAGAGAATGGCAAAGAAATCAAAAATCGTAAAATCAGAACGACCGGCGAAATTCAAGGTACAGCAGCATAATAGATGTCTGATATGTGGTCGACCCCGTGCTTATATGAGACGGTTTGGTACCTGTAGAATATGCTTCAGGAAACTAGCTCTCGCGGGCCAGATACCTGGTGTAAGAAAGTCGAGCTGGTAAGTCGACCGGCTGAGAGGGGGAATAATGATTATTACAGATCAAATCAGTGATATGCTGACCCGTATACGCAATGCAGCGACTGTCAGACACGACAGTGTGGAAATGCCAACTGCAAAAATGAAGTTAGCGATCCTGAAGATTCTCAAAGAAGAGGGCTTTATCACCGATTATGAGGTTGTCAAGGGAAAACCTGAGCGCTTGATACGCATTAAACTTAGATACCAGGAAAACAACAAGCCCATGATCAGTGGAATTGAGAGAGTCAGCAAGCCAGGGTTAAGAATATATGCCCGGCATAATGAAATACCGAGAGTATATGGTGGTGTGGGTATTGCGATTTTATCGACACCAACCGGCGTTATAACCGGACAGCAGGCGCACCGGCAAAAAGTTGGCGGTGAAGTCTTGTGTTATGTCTGGTAAAAAAATCGGGGAGAAAATTAGATGTCTAGAATAGGTCGTTTGCCTATTGCCGTACCACCGAATGTTACGGTATCGATAAAGGGAAGCAGTGTTTTAATTAAAGGACCTAAGGGCGAGATGAGCCAGTCTTTTGTGAATGGAATGAAAATTCAGATGCAGGAAGATAAACTGGTTGTCGAAAGGCAGGATGACCGGAAAGAAAACCGGGCTTTACATGGATTGACACGCTCATTATTGTACAATATGGTAGTTGGTGTAACCAGTGGATGGGAGAAAACACTGGAACTCGTTGGAGTCGGCTTTCGCGCTGAAAAATCAGGGGAGAAACTGATATTGCGCGTTGGTTTTTCACATACGGTAGAAGTAACGCCTTTGCCCGGAACTACCCTAGCACTCGATGGCCCAAGCAGGATAAAAGTGCAGGGTATTAACAAAGAGATCGTAGGAGAAATGGCTGCTGAATTGCGCGCCATTCGTCCTCCTGATGCTTATAAAGGTAAAGGGATCAGATACGCGGGTGAGGTAGTACGTTTAAAACCTGGTAAAGCAGGCAAAGCTGTAGGTAAGGGGAAATAATGAAGAGTAATGCAACTAGATTGGCCCGCATTAGAAGACATGAGCGAGTACGCTCCAAAGTTGAGGGAACGAGCGAAAGGCCCAGATTATCAGTCTTTAGAAGTTTAAACCATATTTATGCCCAGGTGATCGACGATTCATGCGGAAAAACGCTTGCTTCGGCTTCTACTCTTGATCCAGGCATTTCGGGAGATATTGAGGGGAAAATGAAGAAATTACAGGCAGAAGCAGTTGGCCAGACTATAGCCAGAAGGGCCAGGGAGAAAGGGATTGAAAAAGTCGTCTTTGACCGGGGTGGATTTAAGTACATCGGCAGGGTACAGGCTCTGGCTGATGGGGCTCGTAAAGAGGGTTTAAAATTTTAAAAGGTGGTATTTAAACAGGTGAAAGACGTAATAAGTAAGATTGATCCATCTGGTTTAACACTAAATGATAAACTGGTATATATAAACCGTGTTGCTAAAGTAGTCAAAGGTGGCAAACGTCTGAGATTCAGTGCCCTGACAGTAACCGGTGATGCTAACGGTCATGTTGGAATCGGTGTGGGAAAAGCTAATGAAGTACCTGAAGCGATAAGTAAAGCCGGAGCTATCGCCAGGAAAAATTTAATTGAAGTAGCGTTAAAAGGATCGACAATACCTCATGAAATAGAGATGAAATTCGGCGCGGCAAGAATACTGTTAAAACCCGCGGCCCCGGGTACCGGTGTGATAGCTGGTGGAAGCGTCCGCGCTGTTCTGGAGTCAGCCGGAGTAAAAGATGTACTGACCAAATCTATGGGCAGCTCAAACAGGATAAACGTGGCCAGGGCTACCATACTGGCTTTAAAGAACCTGAAATCTCCGGAGGCAGAGCTGGCTAAACGGAAGTCTGCCACAAAGGTCGAGGAGGCAATAACCAGTGGCTAAAATACGCATTACCTTAGTAAAAAGCGGGAATGGTTACGGTCCCGATCAAAGAAGCACCCTGAAAACCCTGGGTCTGAGACATCTTCATCAAAGCGTAACAAGAGAAGACTCTCTATCACTGCGGGGACAGGTAATGAAAGTTAAACACCTAGTGACGGTAGAGGAAGAAACAAATGCGGCAGAATGATTTATTTCCACCTTTAGGTTCCAGAAAAGCAAGAAAACGCGTGGGCAGGGGCAACGGAAGCGGGCATGGTACCTTCAGCGGAAGGGGCATAAAAGGTCAGAAATCGCGTTCGGGGTTACAGATACTGAGGGGGTTTGAAGGCGGACAACTGCCTATTATTAAAAGGTTGCCCAGAAAACGCGGTTTCCATAATATCTTCAGAAAAGAATACAGCCCGGTAAACGTCGGTTCGTTGAACCTTTTCGAAGAAGGAACAGAGATAACCCCGGAAAAATTATATGAAGCAGGTTTCATTGATTCTCTAACCAGACCCGTTAAAATACTGGCTGACGGCCAATTAAAAAATGCAGTTACTGTGAAGGCTAACAAATTCTCAGAGGCCGCAAAAGCAAAAATTGAAGCAGCAGGCGGCAAAGTGGAGGAGATTTGAGCAGCAAACCTACCCAGAGCAGGCCAAGACTGATACAGGCCATGATGGATGCCTTCAGTTTGCCTGATTTACGGACCCGCATTTTGTTTACTGTTGGAATGCTGATTGTATTCCGCTTGATAGCTCACATCCCATTGCCTGGAATTGACCTGGATGCGTTAGCACGGTTATTTGAAGAAACCCCCATGCTGGGAATGCTAGACATGTTCAGCGGGGGAGCGTTAAGGCGGTTCAGCGTTGCCGCTATGGGTGTTTATCCCTATATTACAGCAACAATTATCATGACTATACTCGTTCCGGTGATCCCCAAATTACAGGCCATGTCAATGGAAGGAGAATCCGGACGTAATAAAATAAATCTTATCTCTCACTGGCTGACTATCCCTCTGGGTGCTTTGGAAGCGTACGGACAGCTTACCTATTTGAGAAGCCAGGGTGTTTTAGATCCCGATACCACAGCCTTTATCATGGCTACTATGATAATATCCATGGTAGCCGGCACGGTTATATTGATATGGATAGGCGAACTGATTACCGAACATGGAATAGGGAATGGTATATCAATCATTATCTTCGGCGGAATTGTGGCAGGTTACCCCCAGTTGGTTGGACAGGCTGGATTACTGGCCTCAGGTAACGCGATCGGTATTATCGTCTATATCTTGATATTGCTGGCAACCGTGGTCCTGATTGTATACTTTACCGAAGCGCATCGCAGGATTCCCGTGCAATATGCCAAAAGCGTTTTTCGCGGAGGACGTATGTACAAGCAGTCAGGGTCCACACACATCCCCTTACGCGTTAACACCGCCGGCATGATACCTTTGATATTTGCCATGTCGCTGGTGCTATTCCCGGGAATTGTAGCCAGCTACTTCGCGGGTCCATCCACTGCTCCCAATTTTGCTAATGCCATTATGGATTGGTTCAGTCCCAATGCTTCGTTACCTGTAGGAATATTCTATTGGGCACTATATTTTCTACTGACTATCGGATTTGCTTTCTTCTATACAATGGTAATATTCCAGCAGCAGGATTTACCCAGCGTGCTGCAAAAACAGGGTGGATTTATTCCCGGTATACGGCCCGGTTCGCAGACTAAAAAATATCTGGATAGCGTCATAGGCCATATTACCTGGGCGGGAGCTTTGTTCCTGGGTATTGTGGCTATTGTTCCTTTCATTGCTCAGCATATCACGGGTATACAGATGCAGTTCTCAAGTATGGGACTGATTATTGTGGTGGGTGTTGTCCTGGATACCATGAAGCAGCTCGAAGCACAACTTGTAATGAGACGTTATGAAGGATTCATTAAGTAGAGGGAAATTATGTATATTATCTTGTTAGGAGCTCCCGGCGCTGGTAAAGGTACCCAAGCTGCGCTTTTGTCTCAAAGGCTGGTTTTAGCACACATCGCCTCAGGAGATTTATTCCGTCAGGCCCTTTCAAAAGGAACGGAGTTGGGACTTCAAGCCAAGACCTATATGGAAAAGGGACAGCTCGTACCCGATGAAATTACCATTAAGATGGTGCTTGAGAGGATCAGTTCACCGGACTGTGAAAAGGGGATTATACTGGATGGATTCCCGCGCAATGTCGAACAGGCCGAAGCACTGGATAGGGCTCTGGTGCCGCAGCAGAAGTCAATAGACAAAACCGTTTACATAAAAGTATCCGAAGATGAGCTTTTAAAGAGGCTTACCGGACGGTGGATATGCCGGAAATGCCAGGCTCCGTATCATGAAATCACATCGCCTCCGAAAGTACAAGGAATATGCGATAAATGCGGCGGCGAGCTTTATCAGAGGGCAGATGATAATACCGAGACTATAAAAAAACGGCTGGAAGTATTTTTTGACGAAACCGCTCCGCTGATAGACTATTATAAAGGAATGGGGAAATTGTTAGAGATACAGGGAGAAGGCAGCACGGACGAAATTTGTGAGAGGATCGTTCTGGCTTTGGAGTCGAAAAGTAAAAGCAAGTAAATGTCGATAAATATTAAATCTGAGCGAGAAATCGCTTTTATGAGACAGGCTGGAAAAATAGTAGCCGAAGTACTTCAAATCCTGATCGAATCGATGAAACCCGGTTTAAAAACTAAAGAGCTGGATGTTATTGCGGAGAGAGAAATCAAAAAACTGGGAGGGATTCCGTCATTTAAGGGATACAGAGGTTACCCTGCCAGTGTGTGCGTATCTGTTAATGATGAAATAGTGCATGGTATCCCCGGAGAGAAGGTACTTCAGGAAGGAGATATTGTCTCATTGGATCTGGGAGCAATTTATCAGGGATACCAGGGTGATGCCGCGAGGACCGTGGGTCTCGGCAGAATAAGCACACAGGCTGAAGATCTCATTAAAGCCACCGAAGGTGCTTTTCGATCAGGCATAAAGATGGCGAAAGATAGTAACAGGTTGGGGGATATTTCAGCGGCGATCCAGATGTATGCCGAGTCGAAAGGCTTCTCGGTTGTAAGGGAATATACCGGACATGGCATCGGACGACAGATGCATGAAGATCCCTTAATACCCAATTATGGAAATCCAGGAACGGGTCCTGTATTAAGAAAAGGGATGGCTTTCGCAATTGAACCGATGCTCAATGTCGGGGACTGGCGGACAAAGATCGGTAAAAACAAATGGACTGTATATACAATAGACGGCAGTCTTTCGGCACACTACGAGAATACGCTGATAATAACGGATAATGAACCTGAAATAACAACGGAATTATAGGAGAGTCAGTTTCGATTCTAAATGCCGGTAATAAACGGATTATGGAAGAAATCCGGATGAGAGGCGTCCAGGGGTTAGTTTCGAATCAATTAAAATTATCATGCCAAAAAAAGAGGCAATAGAAGTAGAAGGTACGGTAGTGGAAGCTTTGCCCAATGCCATGTTCTGGGTGGAGTTACCCAACAACCACAAGGTATTGGCACATATATCAGGCCGGATGAGAATGCATTATATCCGTATACTGCCCGGAGATAGAGTGCTGATTGAGCTTTCACCCTACGACTTATCCAGGGGGAGAATTACTTATAGATTGGAATAGACTATAAGTGGATTATTATGGCCGTTTTGTAGTACAATTAAATGTTGCGTTTGAAAAGTAATCGCATACTTAGTAGACATAAGTTGCTAATAGAAAGTAAGAGTAAAGTAGAGTAAAAAGGGTCTATGAAAGTAAGAACTTCGGTTAAAAAAAGATGTGAAAAGTGCAGAATTATTAAAAGGCACGGAATAGTGCGTGTCATTTGTGTCAATCCCAAACATAAGCAGAGGCAGGGCTAGTTTTTGTATGGACAAGGAGGGTAGATAATGCCGCGTATCGCTGGGGTGGATATTCCCCGTAATAAACAAATATGGGTTTCACTGCAATATCTGTACGGAGTTGGCCCTACCAACAGTAAGAAAATACTGGATAAAGCCAATGTTAAGTATGAAATAAAAGCCGATGCTTTAACAGAAGAAGAGGTCAATAAGATACGTGAAGTTGTTGACCATGAGTATGAGGTTGAGGGTGATTTAAGGAAAGAGGTTAACCTTAACATCAGGCGGTTGATTGAAATAGGCAGTTACAGAGGGAACAGACATCGCCGAAGTCTGCCGGTAAGAGGGCAAAGGACGCGTACGAACGCCAGGACCAGAAGAGGCACCAGAAAGACTGTGGCCGGTAGAGGACAAAAACGTGGAGCTACCAAGAAATAGGTAGTCATAATTTGATGGTTCTGAAATATAATAAAATCTGTAGACGTTTTTAAAAACATTTATATCCAGAATTCAGGAGGAAATAATGCCGAAGCAGGCAAAGCCAAGGAAAAGGGAACGCAAGTCGGTAGCTAACGGCAAGGCTTACGTTCAGTCCACTTTTAACAACACAATAGTAACTCTGGCTGATCCTCAGGGAAATGTTCTTTCATGGGGAAGCGCAGGGTCGTCCGGATTCAAGGGTTCGCGTAAAGGCACACCCTATGCGGCCCAGTTAGCTGCTCATGAAGCAGCCAGAAAAGCAATGGAGCAGGGTTTACGTCAGATAGAAGTATTTGTTAAAGGGCCTGGTAGCGGGCGCGAAGCAGCTATTCGGTCATTACAGAGTTCAGGTCTGTATATAACCAGTATTAGGGACGTAACCCCGGTGCCGCACAACGGTTGTCGTCCTCCGAAGAGAAGAAGGGTATAGGGAGATATTATGGCTAGATATATTGGACCGGTTTGCAGATTGTGCCGCCGTAGCGGAGATAAATTGATGCTCAAAGGTGACAGGTGTTTCGGCCCGAAGTGTGCTGTGGACAGGAGAGCTAAACCGCCCGGTCAGCATTTAGCGCAGAGAAGACGTCTGTCAGATAGGGCTATACAGCTCAGGGAAAAACAGAAAGCCAAGTACAGCTATGGTATTTTTGAGAAACAATTCAGACGCTATTTCACCGATGCTGAAAAGAAAGTAGGTGTTACCGGTGATAACCTGATAGCGCTACTGGAAAGACGTCTGGATAATGTGGTTTATAAACTGGGTTTTGCTGATTCACGCACGCAAGCCAGGCAAATAATTCTTCACGGACATATTCTGGTTAAAGATCGTAAAGTAAATATTCCTTCGTATTTGGTCAGTGAAGGAGAGACTATCAAGTGGCGCGAGGGAAGCAAGAGAACCGAATATTATAAGATACTGGTAGAGGGTATTAAAGCAAAAACTGTTCCTGCCTGGCTGAATCTTGACCGGGCCAACATCGTTGGACAGGTAGTATCCCTGCCGTCATCCGAAGTGATCGAATCGAAATTTGAAGCCACCAGTGTGGTAGAGTGGTATTCAAGATAAGCAATCTGGGTTAATTAAAATGGAGGTATCGCTTTGTCTCCACTATCATTACCTCGAATAGAGTGTGTAGAAAGTAGAGGTAACTTTAGCAAATTTTCAGTGGAACCGCTGGAAAAGGGGGTTGGTATTACACTCGGCAATGCCCTGCGTAGAGTATTATTGGGGTGTTTGCCGGGAGCGGCTATTACATCTGTGAAAATAGAGGGAATTCAACACGAGTTTTCAACTATACCCTATGTGAAAGAAGACACTATTGAATTTCTTTTAAATGTAAAGTCGATCCGTTTGTGTGCCAACTCGAACCGTCCGGGTAAGCTGGTGATGGAAGTTGAAAGGGAAGGAGAAGTACATGCCTCGGATATCAAAGGTTCAGATGACTTTGATGTTGTAAACCCGGAGCAGTACCTGGCTACTCTGGACTCTCCTCAGGCAAAGTTAAACGTGGAGTTCAATGTAGAGCTGGGTGAAGGTTTCCGCCAGGCTGATACCAATGCTAATTTACCGATTGGAGTCATACCCGTTGACGCCATATTTACCCCCATACGAAAAGTTAACTATATGATCGAACCGGTACATGCAGGCAGGGAGACCAGCCGGGAAAGAATATACCTTGAAGTATGGACGGATGGAACGATTTCCCCTCTGGATGCAGTAAGTAAAAGCGCTCAGTTGCTGATACAGCAGTTTACACCTTTCGCAGAACTGGAAAAAACAGCCAAGATGCAGGTAGAGAAGCAGTCTGTCCCCGCTGCAATCACTGATGAAAAGTACAATACGCCGGTTGAAGAGCTGGATCTATCGGTCAGGACTATCAACAGCTTGCGCAGGGGTGGAATAACAACTGTAGGAGAGTTGCTTTCCAAAGGTGAGAAAGAACTCCTTTCGCTACGCAATTTTGGGCAGAAATCCCGTCAGGAAGTAGAAGAACGCCTGAGAATGCTTGGTATGGTTTTGGCTACAGACGGCAAGGATAGTGACGAATCCGGAACTGGAATTGAATATGATATAGAAGAAGATGATGAAGGTTCGTCAGATGAAGATTCCGTTAATTTTACTGAGGAAGAATAAACATGAGACATGGTGTTGTAAGCAGAAAATTTGACAGGTCGACCAGTTGTCGCCTGTTGATGTTCAGAAACATGGTTACTGAGATATTGGACCATGAAAAAATAAAGACAACGGAACCCAAAGCCAAAGTAATACAGGGTATGACGGAAAAAATGATAACCCTGGCGAAAAAGGGAAATTTGCATGCCAGGCGTCAGGCCCTGTCGTTCATTATGGATAAGAAAGTAGCTGAAAAGCTGTTTTCCGAGATAGGGCCGAGATATACCAACCGGAATGGCGGATATACCCGTATTACAAAAATCGGTATGCGAATGGGTGATGGAGCATCCATAGTACAGATAGAACTGATAAAATAAAGGGGGAATTGACCGGTCCTCAAAATAAAAAAGGATAGGGCGGGTCGAATTGGAAAGAAGATCAGCCAGGGTAGTGCTGGTACTGGAATATCAGGGTACTAACTATTCCGGTTTTCAATATCAGGTTAATGCCCCTACCATCCAGGAAACTCTTGAAAAGGCTATTTTAAAACTTACAAGGGAAGTTCTCCGGGTTACAGCGTCAAGCCGTACTGACAGCGGTGTACATGCTGCCGGGCAGGTGGTCAGTTTTTTAACCGGTTCCAATATTAAGGCCGGTGAAATCATGGAAGGACTAAATTACTATCTGCCACCGGATATCGCTGTAAAAGAATCTTACAAAATAAATAAAGCGTTTAATGTTCAGCTTGATGCGGTAAGCCGTCAATACCAGTATCGTATATTGAATACCAGGTCACGCTCCCCTTTGTTCAGAGAATTCACTTTTCAGGTAAGGAATAGCCTGGATACAGAGGTAATGAATGAGGCCTGCAGCTTGCTGGAAGGTGAACATGACCTGGCATCGTTTATCACGAAATTCAGCCGTTCCGTGATAAAAAGCTCGATCAAGAAGGTCTACAGTGTAAAGGTATTCAGAGATGGTGAAATGGTTGTACTTGATATGACAGCACAATCTTTTTTACCTCACCAGGTACGAAATACAGCAGGTATGCTGATCAGAATCGGGCTTAAGAAATTAGATATTGAAAGTTTTAAAAACATATTGGAGGAGAAAAAACCAGGGTTAGCAGGGCCTACGGCCCCTGCCTGCGGATTATGTTTATTGAGAGTAAACTATCCTAGACCTTTAGGAGAATATAATGAAGACCTATAGTGTAAAACCGGATGACATAAAGAGGAAAACGCATGTAATAGATGCAACGGATCAAGTGCTTGGAAGAGTGGCGACTGATATTGCCACCAAACTCATGGGAAAACATAAAGCTATGTTTTCCAGAAACGCGGATACCGGCGATTGCGTAACGGTGTTAAACGCTGCAAAAGTCCGGGTAACAGGTAAAAAAACGCAGCAAAAAATGTATTACCGCCATTCAAACTACCCCGGCGGGTTCAAACAGACAACATACGAGAAGATGATGGAAGAACATCCTGAAAGAATCATTACATTTGCGGTTGACGGGATGTTGCCTAAGAATCATCTGCATGATAAGATGATGAAGCGGCTGAAGGTGTTTGCTGGAGAAAAGAAGGTAGCAGGAGTTGAAGCACCGGAAGAAGTTAAAATCAGGATTAAAAAGGCTGAGATAAAATATATTCCAATAAAAGTCGATGTCAAGGGCAAAAAAGAGAAGCGTTAAAAGCCGGCATACTTAATAATTTACAAATTTATCTGGTTCTTTATCAGACTGGATATGGATTTGGGAAACCAGGCATCACATAGAAAAACCCGGTATTTTTTATAGAATAGAGGGGACGGAATTCAGTGGAAAAGCAAGCTTATTTTTCCGGAACAGGTAGAAGAAAAACAGCAGTAGCCAGGGTCAAGATTATGCCTGGCAACGGAGCCATAATCATCAATGGCGTACCTTATGAAGAGCTTTTCACAAGGCAGGAGATACGACGGAAAATAATGCAGCCGCTGGTTACCACGGAGAGTATGGGAAAATATAACATCGTGGTGAAAGTTGAAGGCGGTGGTGTTGTATCACAGGGAGGAGCGGTATCACATGGTATCGCAAGAGCCCTGGTCGAAGTCGATGAAAGATCCAAAGAGGCACTGCGTAAAAACGGGCTGCTGACACGGGATTCACGGAGTAAAGAAAGGAAGAAACCCGGTTTGAAACGTGCCAGGAAAGCCCCGCAGTATACGAAACGTTAAACGAAAGCAAAACGGATATTGTAAAAATCCCGGCTATATCATTAGCCGGGATTTATTTTAAGTAATAGACCGGTAACCGTACTACATTAATCACGATAGTCTTTGTGGCTCTCCAGGGCAATTCTGGCAGCTTCCATTTCTGCGGCCTTCTTACTTTTACCTTTTCCCAGTCCCATAATGTTATTCCTTATCCTGACTTCCACCGTGAATTGCCTGTCGTGGTCTGGTCCCGTGGCACTGACAAGGTGATATTCGGGTGTGATCTGCTGTTCGGCCTGAATGATCTCCTGAAGCCTGGATTTGTAGTCCGTTACCACTCCCGTAATAGCCTGTTTGGAGATATCGGCACTAAAAAGAGACAGTATGAAATCCTCTGCCGGTTTTAGCCCTTTATCAAGATAAATCGAGGCTATCAACGCTTCGAAGGCCCCGGCAAGATTTGCCGGTTTGTCACGCCCTCCTCCGGCTTCTTCTCCATTGCCCAGAAAAAGGTATTTACCCAGTTCTATTGAGCGTGCAATATCAGACAGAGTTTCACGTCTGACCAGAGACGAACGAAATCTGGTCAGATCACCTTCCGGTGAATCGGGATACATTTGATAAAGTCTTTCAGCTATTATCAGGCCAAGGACAGCGTCACCCAGAAATTCCAGTCTTTCATTCGAAGCGGGCGCTTTCTCCGGGTTTTCATTTATATATGAGCTGTGCACAAGGGCAAGCTCCAGCAGAGCGGGATTATCGAATGTTATTCCTATTTTATCTTGAATCAGCCTGAAATCAGCCAACTTTTATTCTTCCGGACTAACTAGTATTTGAGATACCAATAACTCTGTTACTCCTATAGAGTGCTTTAAAACGATTTTGCTGAAAAAGCCTATTGGAAACCATTCTGAGCCCGATGTGAGAATCTAAGATGCCAGAGAATCTCACGTCGGGCTAAGCCCTCCTCAGAGTGGACAGAATGTAGTACTTTTTCAGCAGTCTCCAAAGGACTAATTACGGTATTTTTCGATAGCCTGCCGAAGCCCTTTAAAAGAACCTTCTATATGTTTATCATCAATACAGCAGTAAGAAATCCGGAAATAACCCGGGGCTTTGAATCCTGAACCAAGGACTACCAGAATCCTTAACTGCTGAAGTTCTCTGGCAAAGAGGGTATCGTCCGCTATAGGTGCTTTAGGGAAAATATAGAAAGCACCCTGTGGTTTTACCACTGAATAGCCCATACCGGTCAGATTGTCATAGAGGAAATCCCTCTTTCTACGATATTCATCAATATCAACGCAGGAGCCCTGAACCTTGCAGACCGCATTCTGCATAAAAGCAGGGGCGTTGATGAAACCCAGCACCCGATTGGCATAAATCAGTCCGTTTGATACTTCCCGGGCGTTCTCACAGTCCGGATGAACGGCGGCATATCCGATGCGTTCTCCAGGCAGAGACAGGTCCTTGGAATAAGAGGTGGCTATGATGCTGTGAGGGTAGTAGCTAACAATTCGCGGGCATTTGGGACCGTCAAAGTATATCCTGGAGTATACATCGTCACTGACTATATATATGCGGGTATTTAGTTTAGCACTCCGGCGGGTTATTATTTCGGCAATTGTTTTCAGTGTTTCTACGCTGAAAACGGTACCCGTGGGATTGTTGGGCGAAGTAATCACCACGGCCTTGGTCCTGGTTGTAAGGCTGTCTTCAAAGACGTTAAAATCTGGATTAAAATTTTCGTCAAACGGCATGGATTTTACGATTCCGTTATGATTGTCCACGTAAGAGTCATATTCAAAGTAATGAGGAGCGAAGCAGATTACCTCTTCTCCAGGATTAAGCAGGGCCTTGAAGGTAATGTTTAGAGCGCCGGCTGCCCCTGCAGCCATAACCACTTCATTCATACTGTATTTAATGCCGGTCTCTTCCTGAAGCTGCTCCGCAACGGCAGCCCGCGTGTCGTTGTACCCCGCGTTTTCCATGTAGCGGTGCATGCCTGAAACGGGATACTCAGCCAGTCTTTTAATTTCACCTTTAAACGCTGCCGGCGGTTCCATAAGGGGATTGCCTATACTGTAATCAAACACGTTGTCGTCGCCATAGACCTTTTTCAGGGCGATTCCCTCTTCGAACATTCTCCTGATATAGGCTCCGGCGATGATACCTTTTTTGGCCTTTTCCGAGATAGACATCCTGTCTCCCCTTTCCTGTTCTTATAATTTTATCTTGACTATGGCGGAATACGGGTTCGCTGAAAATTTGCCTGATATAAATTTCTTTAAATTTAACTAATTATAGCATAATAACGGTAAAGACCGCATACCGCGATATTACCGGTATGCCTATAGGATAATTACCTTTATCCGGGTTTATACTCTATAATAGATATTGTAATGCAGGGTACATATATATTTCACCTGTATACCGGACTTGATTACATCACTGTTGTTCGTAACAAATGTCTTTTTTTAATCGAATTGACTGGATAATTGCTTGCCCCGGGATCTTAAAATCATCTGTATCCGGTAGGTTTTTCAGGTTTAAATTGATAACGATGCGGGGAGAAAAAAATGATGGATTTTGAACTGACGGAGCATCACAAGAAGATTAAAGAGGAGGCTGCCGCCTTTGCCATAGAGGTAATAGCTCCGAGAGCCGAGGAGATTGACAGGACGGATGAACCTCCCTTGGATATCTGGAGTGAGATGAGCAAAACACCTTACAGATATACAGGGATGAATATACCTGAGGAATACGGAGGTTTGCCGCGTCCGTTGACCGACCAGGTCATTATCATTGAGGAGATTACATCCGAAGGAAGAAGCCCTGCCTGTACTATTCTGCTGCAAATTACAGGGCTTGGAACGGTAACTATAGTAAATAATGCCAGCAAGGATCTGCAAAAAAGGTATTTGCCCATTGTCGCCAGTGGTGAGAAAATGGGCTCTTACGGCTTGACCGAACCGGGGACCGGCTCCGATGCGGCGGGGATACAATGCAAAGCCCAAAAAGACGGTGGTGAATATGTTATCAACGGCAGGAAGCGTTATACCAGCTTTGCCCATCTTTCGGCCTATATCATTCTCTTTGCCCTTACTCAATCCGCTCCGGGTGAAAACAAGATCAGCGCGTTTATCGTTCCCACCGATACCCCCGGTTTCAGGGTAGTCGAACGCGTACCCTGTCTGGGTCTCAGGGGCCATAAACAGGAAGATCTTGAATTTCTTGATTGCCGTATACCACAGGCTAACCTGATAGGAGAAGAAGGAAGGGGATTGAGTTATGCCCTGCGGTCTCTGGATGTCACCAGGACTATGCTGAATGCCGGATTTATCGGACTGGCGAGGGCGTGCCTGGATGAAGCGGTTAAATATGCAAAGGTCAGAAAAACCTTCGGAAAAGAGCTTTTACATCGCCAGTCCCTTAGTTTTCCAATGGCGGAAATTTCCGCCAGAATTGATGCCGCCAGACTGATGAATTACAGGGCGGCCTGGCTGCATGATCAGGGGAAAAGACATACCGTTGAAACAGCCAAGGCCAAGTTGCTTTCTACCCAGGTGATGCTGGAGGCAGCCAATATGGCGGTTGAAGTATACGGAGGTTTCGGCTGTACAAACAGGAATATGGTAGAAAGACTGTACCGTGATGCCAGGATCTGGTCGTTTGCCCAGGGTTCCATGCAGATTATGGACTATATCATCTCCAGGGATCTTTTTGGGAAATATGACATGTAAAAGAATGGATGAAATACAGAGCAGTAATCTTCGATCTCTTTGGAACTCTGGTGCCCAACTTTTCTGAAAAGGCATATCGCCGCACTGTAAAGGATATGGCCGGTATCCTTTCTGTCCCTGATGAAAATTTCTTGGAACTCTGGGCTGATACCTTTGAAGAAAGTATTCTGGGAATATTGCCTGATCCCGCAGCCAGGATCAGGTATATCTGCCGTAAGCTGGATATACAACCTGCGGAAGAAAAAGTCGCTGAGGCAGCCCGACTGCGCTTTGATTACGAGGCCGAAACCATGATAGCGTGTCCTGAGGCGTTGGGTATGCTTTCCGGGTTAAAAAAATCCGGTTACAGGATAGGCCTGATATCCGATTGCTCTTACGAGGCCCCGGCTGTTTGGCATAATACTCCGCTGGCCTCCTTCTTCGATGTGACTGTTTTTTCTTGCCTGGTCGGCATGAGAAAACCCGATCCGCGTATCTACCGGCTGGCCCTGGAGCAGTTCGGCCTGTCTGCACGGGAATGCTGCTATATCGGTGACGGCAGCAGCCGGGAGCTGAGCGGGGCAGCGAAGGTGGGACTGAGGGCGGTCCAGTTGCGCGTACCCGGTGAATTCGGAGAGGATGTATACCGCCTGGGCCTTGAGAACTGGCAGGGGGAATTTATCAGCACGTTAAGCGAGGTGCCGGACCTGCTGGTATAGACCTAGTGCAAGTCATTAACCATGCATGTTGTTAACTAAATCCCATACCGGCGCACTTTTTCTGTTGAAGCAGGCAAATCTATCCTATACCTGAATCAGGATGCATTTTTTATTTTAGCATCGCTCACGTCACGGAAATGAGCTGCTTGTTCTTTCTTTTTTCGTATAATAATCCGGAAAAGTGAGGAATAGTCCTCCCGGTCGGCTTCCAGAAAAGCCAGGTCGCCGCCCCAGAAGTCCAGCTCTTTCTGCATTTCGTCTGGCGAAGTTCCGTCGGCAGACCTGAGAATACGCTTGGTCTCGATCATGGCTCCGGTGGAATCCTTCCAGATATCCTTACCCCCGGGCAGGTATTCGCATTTCTCAATGTCGATAGTGTCGTATTGCTCGAAATGCCTTCGCCACCATTCACAGGTATGGAAACTGGCAAATTCTCCCGCTGGAAATGCTTCCAGGCCGGGGGGCATACGCCCTTCTTTTTCCCTAGCCCAGCCCGGTACCACCATGCCGATCTGTCCGCCCGGTTTCACGTATTTCAGGAAATAGTTCAGGTACTCATCATCTGTCCCGAAATAGTTGAAAGCATCAACGCACACAACGGCATCGAAAAAATCTTTGGCATAGGGCAAAGCATGGGCTTCAGCCTGCAGGGGAAAGACTTTCCGGCTGAGTTTATGCTCCTTTATGCGCACCAGGTTTTCATCGGGCGAAATCCACAGATCATTGGCGAAGACAATACAGCCAAACTCCCGGGACAGGAAAATAGAGGTCAGGCTTTTACCGCAGCCCATGTCAAGGACGACCATGTCTTCCGAAAGCTCCATGTCCCGTGTCAGCCATTCAACCAGCCAGAGCGGGTTGGGTCCCATGGAGTTGTCGAACATCCAGGCCTGGTTGTATCCTGAAGAGCGGTTAAAACCGTATTTCTGTGAAAGTGACGTGATGGATTCCGGTATTTCAGCCATGATATTTCTCCCTTTAGCTTAATGAAGATTGTCAGGTAACAATAGAATAATAGACCGTTTCAGGTGGAATAAAAAGAGTTATTGCCTGGCGATATCCGCCAGGCAATAATATCAGTGCTGCGCTGGAATGTTATAAATATTCAAAGCCTTACTCGTCCGCGTCCACGCCTTCCTCGTTTACACCGGCATACGATTTCGGCGAAGGCCTGGGGATGGCCGTGGCCCTGGCTTCATCTCCAGCTCCTTTACCAGCCAGGATGTCCAGTTTTACCACCTGTACCTTGCGGTAGACCTCTTTATAATCTTTTCTGACCCCGTCCACCGTCAGGAGATCATCGATCTTGATATTAAACAGCCGCTCATTTTCCTCCAGGTAAGGCAGTATCAGGTCCCAGTCTTTCTCTCCTGTTTCCGTAAACTCACCCCCGTTGAGCTGTTCGGTACTGACCTTATGGAACGGATCGCGCAGGTAAATAGCACCGCCTGAAGCCAGAGAAAAGAGGTTGGAGCCTGGATAGGGATATTCCTGGTCTGACAACCGTCCTTCCGCGTCCAGGGTAATACCGTTCATAATAACAAAGCCTCCGCCGTTGAGGGGATCTCCCGCCATGAAGGACTCAGCCAGGTAATCCAGGCAGGTACCGTTAATAACTACTCTCGGGCTGCCCACCGCGTTGATCAGTGGCCTTCCGGCTGCATTTCCCATGATGTAGGCCTCACCGCCTTTGGCGCCGTACATGAAGGTCTGTCCGACGTCTCCATATATAACGAGTTTGCCCCTTTTCATGATTTGTCCCACCTGGTCCTGGGCGTTGCCGTGCACATATATTTCAAGGCCGTCGATACCCGATGACAGGTAATCTCCTGAGCTGCCGTAAACATCGATACGTACACCATCGGAGGCATGGCTGAAACCGCATCCGGTAAAGCGCTGGCCCCGGTAGCCGTAGGCGATAAACCTTTTCCAGCCCAGTTCGTAAGCGGCGACGATCAAGCGCGCATCGCAGTCGGGGCCTTCCGGAGGAAAGCTGGTGGCATTGACCACCAGTATTTTTTCACCCGCTTGAGGAGCCCTCAGGGATTGGCGGCCCTGCCAGTCGACATAAGCGTAGAGATCGCCGGCCTGGTCTTTTAACTTCGGTATAGAGCTATATAGCCTGTCCAGATTTGTATGGACGATGTTCAAGACGAGGGAGCGTTTCTTGGCCCCGGCCGGTATCCGCATGTCGTTTATAAAGGTCAGGACTTCAATAGCCGCTGACCTGGCGGCACCGCTTTTCCCGGCCTCGTTGAGGAGACCGGAGCAGAAGCTTCGCAGGGCGGAATAAGATAGTCCGGCCAGGTTCTGGACAATCCAGATTTTTGTTTCCAAAACATCCATGCCGTTCAATTTTTGCCTGGTTTCCGCTGAAATACTGGCGATGGCCTTTCCATGGAAATCCCCGGGAGACGGCATCAGGACAGGACGGCCGAACTTATCGGTGCAGGTCAGCTTCATTGCTTCCTTATCACCGCCGGACATGTTAACGCTGAAGATGAAGGCCCCGCCGTCGGTTGAGCTTCCCCCTCTGGCATTCCAGTAGTGGTCTGCAACCGGGCAGAACCTTTCATCCTCATTTGCCAGGCTTTTGAGGGTAGCGTCGATGGCCTGCTTTTCCGAGCAGATGAAACCGATCTGTACCTCGGCGTCATGCATGGCAAATACCTGGGGCCTGAGCATGGCGGTATCCGTGATTCCTATAAGCTGGTATTGCTTATTATCAACATCATTGCGGGCAATGATGAAGAACCAGGGCCCGTCCGGCGAGCTGTGAATGTGGTTTTGCTGTATATAGCGGTAGACCCTCTGTTTTTCCGCCGGCAGCCTGTCGAAATCATACTCGGTAGTGGGAGCAAGTGCCTCGATGATATATTCCAGTGGATAGCCGAAACCCCGATTCCAGAGATCGAAAAGCTGTACCGAGACCTCGGTGTCGGTAAGAAACTGGGGCTGGATATTATGCTGTTTGAGATACTCTGTTATGGAATAATAGTTCGCGAAATCCCCGTTATGCACCAGGGCTTCATTCATGCCTGTAAAAGGATGAGCGCCCCCGGGATGCCATACGCGTCCTTTAGTGGGGTATCGCTGGTGAGCAATCCAGACATGGGCCTGGAAATTTTCAAGCTGATAGTAGCTGGCTACCAGTTCCGCATATCCGACGATTTTGAGGATCATGATATTGCGGCCGTGAGATAGAACGAAGGCCTGTTTTTCTCCCAGCGAGGCATAGAAGCGGTGATTGAGACGAAAAGAATTCAGGTAAATAAATTCATCCTCCGCTTGCCGTGGGTCGAGTTCCTGGAGTCCGTTCTTTTCCATAAAACTCTCGAGTACGTCCTTTTTAACCCGCACAAAATAGCGCATCACATCCGGCGGTCGGATTTCCAGCCCTTTGATATCACGATAATCATCCACAGTAGGGATCATACCGGCTTTATGCACTTCCAGGCAGGGCTCGATACAGTCCTGTTCGACCTGTGTTTGAATTCCGGGATCAAGCAGTGCGACCTGGAGCATATAATGAGTATCCAGGACTTCCTGGGTCACACCGAGGGTGCGGGCGGAAAGACCGACCGCCGCTATTCCACCACCCTTGCCGTTACCCCGGTTGTGCATCTGTACGGAAGGCTCAAAAATATGTTTTCCGCTTACCGGGATGCTGGAGATAAACCCCGTAACGCCGCAGCCGCCCTCTTCAGCCGATTTGCCTTTTTCACAGGTATCCAGCGGGAGGTTCCCCCTGGAGGCAGTTATCTGGTCTAACATCTCATTAATCTTTCGCATAGTCCTGCACCGTAAAATTTATCCTGCACCATATATTTCTTGTTAATAAATCCGCGCCTTCTTCGATTGCCGTCCGCACAGGCGGAAAAGGACACGCTCATCTTCTCATCGGAGGCTTGATATATCCCGGTAATCCGATATCGATCTGTAAGCCTGACCGGTAAAAAAAACACTAAAGCACCACTTTAGCCCTGGGAGTAGGCTGATATTTCCTTCGCTCTTCTTCATCCAGGTAGTCCATGTGGACGAGCAGGTCTGAGCGTCCCACCAGTTCCTTTATACTGCGCATTCCGTATTGCCGTAAAAGACGGCACCACTGTTTGCGCCAGGCGGAATACATGTTTATCAGCCGTTGCTCTACATATTCTTCAGACACCTGGTAGCCAAGCTCCGGGTCTGTACTGGCTATGCCCCGGGCGCATCCCCGTCCGCTTTCGCAGTTAGCGCAGCGGACGCATTCCAGGGCGATCAGGTCGGCTGTACCGATGACCGCTCCGTTCGCCCCCAGTGCGATAGCTTTGGCTACATCCATGGCGTTGCGAATACCTCCGCTGGCCATAAGGCATATCTCCGGGCGGATGCCCTCATCTGTCAGGAAGCGGTGTATTTTGGGAATGGCGTACTCAATAGGCATGGCGATATTTTTCTTGGCGATATCGGGCGCTGCGCCTGTACCGCCGTAGCTGCCGTCAAAATGGATAATGTTGGCCCCGGCATAATAGCTGCCAACCGCCACCATATCGGCATCTGTGGGAGTGGAGACCTTCACCGATACCAGCGCGCGCGGGTTAATTTCCTTGATCCAGTCGATGTGTTTTTTATGGTCTTCAACGGAGTAGACGCTGTGAAAGGGGAAGGGTGAAAAAAGAGAGTTACCTACTACCGTCTCGCGTATCCTGGCTACCTCCGGTGTTACCTTGTTTCCCAGCAGGTGTCCGCCCAGCCCAGGTTTGGCGCCCTGCGCGTACTTGAACTCAACGATGCGTGCATTTAAAATAGTCTCTTCCCTGACTCCGAAAAGGCCGGTAGCCACCTGGGTAATGATGTTGTCGCGGTATGCTACAAACGGTTCCGGATAGCCGCCTTCCCCGGTGCAGGTGAATGAATTAAGTTTCCGGGCTGCTCTGGCCCTGCCTACCAATACGGGCAAGGCCGTTGAGCCGAAAGACATTCCACCGCTGTAACAGGGCATGGAGATTGATATTTCAGGACGCCCGTCTTTCCGTTTATTCAGGTCGATGCCGGTATCTATCTGGTCATCCGGGATATTCAGGTATTCTTCCGGCCTGGGCAGCCTGAAACGGATCTTGTCAAAACCGCCTCCCGAATAGCCCAGGCTGTATTCCAGGTCCACCAGGGGCAGGTCTCCGGTCTCTGCCATATACCAGTGAGCCAGTATCATTTCCGCCGTCCAGCGGTAGTCTCCAAGCGTTTCAAGGATCGGATTAGGTCCGACGGACAGGGCCTTCTCAGGACAGTTCTTGACACAATAGAAATCGTTCTCAGCGCATTTTGTGCCGATGCATTTGTAGTCCAGCGGACGCACCGGCTGGCTGTATTCTTCATATCTCAAATGAACTCCGTAAGGACATAACTTTGCGCACAGCCCGCAGGAGATACAGCGGGAGCTGCGTTTGACTATATATTTCCCGATGGGATTACGATAACGCGACGGAGTATTCACTATTTCCGGCCATTGATGCCTGCCGTCGCTGCTTTTTTGATCTGTATTATTTTTCATGATTACATGACCCCGCTGATTTTTCTGGTACCGAAAACAGGACCGAAGCTGTCTCTCTCCAGATCATTAAACCACATTGAACGTCCGATCTCGCCCCTCATGCGCCGGGCTTCACGAATACCGCAGGCGCCCATAACCTCAAGCAGTTGATTGTACCATGCACCCAGCAGGTTGGTAATCCTCTGGATGCCCCATTCGATTTCGATTTCTTCCAGCTTCACCGGGCAGGACTGGCCTTTAACACAGCGGTAGCAAAGCCGGCATTCCAGTGCGATCAGCAGCGGAAAATCGATCGCTACCGCATCCGCTCCGCAGATAAGCGACTTGGCCAGGTGTTCGGCCATGGCTATTCCACCGGAAAAAAGCAGGTTTACTTTCTGCCTCAGTCTGGATTCAACCAGCTTTAGATGTACCTCACGGATCATGTCTTTCAAATACCTCGGGTTCACACTATCGATCTCTCGTCCATGATCGCTGGCATAGAAATGAAGTGTGTCAACCGGGGTTTTTGCCAGATCGACGGCTAAGTCAGAAGCCCGGACGTCAAGAGGCAGCCCGATTGAGATGAAGAGTCCGGGATGGGATGATCTAAGGGAACTTATTATGTTGGTAATGCCGGGCCGATAAGCGAGCTCAATCATCCGGCAGCGGTTGATCTTGTCCATATAGCGTGTATAGTTAGACGCCGTAAGTACAGGTACCAGGTTAAAACTGTACTGATCGAAGGCAGGTGTCCAGCTTTCCGGTTCAATAAGCATCAACGTCCCGGTCCCGGCCGCAGCACCTGCCATAGCGAGAAGAACATTCTCACTGAGAACGCCGAAAGCGGGCTGTTGAAGGACTACCGGCAGGGGTATTTCCAGGATCGGAGGCATTTCCTCTGAAAGCGTCATATCGGAATTGAACTTAAGACGAAGAGGACGGCGTGAAAGCTCGACCATGGTATTGATATATTCACGGCCGTGAATCCCATCACGCGTAGGGCGGACAATTTCGGACATGTCCGTCCAAATGGAGTCGAATCCCTCACCCGCAAAAGGCCCGCGGTATCCCGCGCCGGAAACGGGTACAGAGCCTGTATGCGACTGTGCCCAGGTAGAGTTGATGATAGCCGGCGTCCAGTAGTCGTCGCCCAGAGTTCGATATTCAGGGTTAATAGCCATCGAGAATATACCCTTGGTACAATCTTCGACGCAGCGATAACAGCTTTTACAGATGTAAATGAACTCGGGAGACTCCATGTTGCTCCAGTGCGTGAAATTGTCGCTAAAAATATTATAGACGCACTTCTTTTTAACACAATTCCGGCAGCTTCCGGCACAATCTTCGCGGAATTCCAGTGTAGCATATTTGCCTATCGGCCTGTATCTGGGGTCAGTCACACTGACGTGAATATGATATTTTCTGGGCATAGCTGTCTCCGGACTTACGTCACCTGTATTTTATATATAACATATAACATAAAAATATTTTGTAATCTCGTTCTCCTTTATAGCTTGTTTCCTGCAACGCGGGGAAGAGGAACATGGAACAAAGGAGACCTGGTTTTCCCTGCTAATTCTGAGCGGCTTCAGGGCGGGGGAAAAGACCGGCGGCTTTCACCAGCTCAGGGACTTGCTCTTCCCATTCTATAGCCATAATGTGTATCCCGCTCAGTCCCTGGATTTCCCGCAGTTCCCGGATGGTTTCGATGCAAATTTTTATCCCTTCATCCGCTGCCCGTTCCTTGGGAACGCCTTCCATACGCTTAATGATTTCTTCCGGGATTTTTATACCGGAAACCCTGGTAGCCATGTATTTGGCCATTCTGGCGGACTTCAGGGGCGTAACGCCGGCTAAAATGTGGACCCTCTCGGTCAGTCCTTCATCACGGGCCCTGGCTATCCATTCCTTGAAGCGCGGCAGATCGTAGACGCACTGGGTCTGGATGAAATCAGCCCCTGCGTTTATTTTCTTGGCCAGACGTATTATACGAAATTCAAAGGGATCGGCAAAGGGGTTCTCAGCCGCTCCGATGAACATGGCGGGGGCTCCTTTAAGCTGAAATCCGCTCATATCCTTGCCCTCGTCTCTCATCGTTCTGACGGTATGCAGAAGCTGCATCGAATCGATATCAAATACATTCATGGCTTCAGGCTGGCTGCCGAAGGTCTGGTGGTCTCCTGAAAGGCATAGCATATTCCTTATACCGAGGGAATAGGCTCCCAGGATGTCGGATTGCAGGGCAATGCGGTTGCGGTCGCGGGTGACAACCTGCATTACCGGTTCGATTCCCATCCGGATAAGGTGGACGCAGGACGACAGGCTGGACATACGTACGATGGCAGTCTGGTTATCAGTTACGTTAACCGCATCGACGCAGTCTTTCAACTGGCTGGCTTTGGCCTGTATGGAACCGGCGTCCGCGCCGCGCGGGGGACCCACCTCAGCGGTAACCGCGAATGTGCCTTTTTTTAAAGTGCGTTGAAGTTTGCTGTAGATCATATAACGTGGTCCTCTCTAACTAGCTTTCTAGGCCCGCCGGCATAGCTGGCCCTCCAGTCCCTGGGGGGAAAATAGGCTTTAAGCTTGTCCAGTCTGCCATGGGCTTGAGCGCGGTCGATAATCAAGTGCCAGGCGCAGTCCGTTTCCGGGTTCACTTCACATTTTCCCTGGCTGGAACCGCCGCAGGGTCCGTTAAAGAGCTTTTTTGCGCAGCGGCTGACAGGACAGATACCCTCAAACTGATCGACGATGCAGTTGCCGCAGCCCAGGCATTTTTCAGTAAAGAGCCCGGCTTTTTCCAGTATACCGATGAAGGTGGTGTTTACACCGGGCAGAATGGGTACATCGGGAAACCGGCTGGCTACCATCTGGACCCCGGCGCCGCAGGCCAGTGACAAAACCGCCTGGCATCCGGCTATTTTAGGGGCCGCTTCCCTGATGAAAGCATCTTCGCACTGGCGCTCAATGGTAGCCTCACTGATTTTAATGCTTTTCCCCTCTTTTTTAAGCGCCAACCTCAAGGCCGACGCCAGGGTAGCTACTTCGTCCTCACCCCCGGTAAAACAGGTCTTGACACATGTCCCGCATCCGAGAATAAGCAAACGAGAATAACCGCTGATCTTCTCAAGTATTTCCGCTATCGGCTTTTGTTCACCCGTTATCACATTAATTCTCCCGGTTTAGAATACGCTGGCGGGATTAGGTCCCAGCATCGCCAAGTCTGAGATCGTCTTTTCGATAATCTGGTCCACTGAGGCCTGATCGTTTACAGGTATATTAAATAAGTTCAAGCGCCGTCCGTCAATACCTATCTCATCCAGAAGCTTTTTCACTCTTTCTACCCTCTTTGCGGCGCGGACGTTGCCATCCAGATGCCGGCATAGTCCCGGAGGACAGACCAGCACTAATACGGCATCAGCCCCGGCTTCAAACGCCTTCAGCAAGACGGTCTCACGGGTCATGCTGGAGCAGGGTAGTTTGATGCTGTTTATTGTCACGTCCGAATTATCATCAAACCGGGGGTTATCAAGGACATTAAAACAGTGAAACAGGGTAATTTTTAAACAGGAGGATTTATCAAGGACTCCGGTCGCAGTCGACAATCTGGTTCTGGGCAGGGCTTCAATAACCATTTCTCATACACTCCGTTTACAATTATTCAGGATAACGGTAAGCGGTTGCCGCATACCTTGTTAACATCATGACATATAATTGATGGTTTGTCAATCTCATATACGCCGATTGTCGGAAGGTAAATTGAGATTGAAGAAATGTTAAGAAAAGGTATGATGGGATTAGAATCGATTAGTTGGAAAAGTCAATCAGAGCGGCAAATAATGATCTATTATTGCCGCATATGTTAATTTTTATTAACAATTGGATTAATGAGGGCAGCCGCTACAGAAATCTATAAAAAGACCATCGTACAATGACTATTCTTGACTGAAATTGCCCTGAGAGCTACACTATATATGAAGGTGACTTAGATCACATTATAGCAGAAATAAGTAGTTCTGCGGTTTATGCTAAAATCTAGCCAGGAATGGCAATAAGGGGGCTTTAGGTGAGTTATCAGACACTTCTTTATGAAAAAGAAAACGGGATCGGTATCGTCTCCATCAACCGTCCGCAAGCTGCGAATGCCTTGAATGATCTGGCCTACGGCGAACTTCTTGACCTTTTCACGCAGATTGAAAAAGACGAAGAAGTAAGGGCTGTAATCATCACCGGCAGCGGTGAAAAGTCATTTATCGCTGGTACTGACATCACCAACATGGCTAAACTGAGTGCGGCTGAAGCCCGGTCTTTTTCCAGCAAGCTGAAAAAGACCTACGATCTGCTCTGGAACATGGACAAACCGGTTATCGCGGCGGTAAATGGTTATGCTCTAGGAGGGGGGGCTGAAATGGCTATGTGCGCGGATATCATCATCGCCTCGGAAAATGCCAGGTTTGGTCAGCTTGAAATCAACGTGGGCATTATTCCCGGGTCCGGCGGTACGCAGCGTTTGCAGAGGCTTGTCGGTATAAACCGGGCCAAGGAACTGATATACACCGGCAATATGATCGATGCTAAAACCGCCTTTGATTACGGACTGGTAAACAAGGTTGTGCCTATAGCCGACCTGATGAAAGAGGCCAAGGCCATGGCCCAGAAAATACTGGAACACAGCAGTGCCATACTTAAGCTGGCTAAATCTGCTATAAATAACGGGGCCAGTGTTGATCTCCAGACCGGGCTCAATTTTGAAATAGAGTGTTTCGCCCAGTGTTTTGCCACCGAAGACCAGAAAGAAGCGATGGCAGCTTTCATGGAAAAGAGGAAAGCTGTAATTAAAAACAGGTAATAGCCGGCAGCTTTCAATCAGTATGATTGAAGGTCGCGCAAAACATAAAGGCAATCTCGTTCAACCCTGAATTTTGAATAAAAAATTGGATTTAATAATAAGGAGGCTGGATTCTGTGGAAATTAAAACTGTAGCTGTCATTGGTGCAGGAACGATGGGCAATGGGATTGCCCAGGTTATAGCCCAGGCCGGTTATAACGTAATCATGACGGATATCAAGGAAGAGTTTTTGACAAAGGGTATCAACGCCATATCCGGAAGTCTGGACAGGCTCATCAAAAAGGGCACTCTTCAGGAAGCTGAAAAACAGGCCATACTCTCCCGCATTAAGACCACGATTGATATGAAGGAAGCCAAAAACGCTCAACTGGTTATCGAGTCGGCTCCCGAGGTCCTGGAGCTTAAAGCCAATATATTCAAGCAGCTCGATGAGCTATGTCCTCCCGAGACTATTCTTGCTTCCAACACTTCAGCCTTGCCGATCAGCGCCATCGCCACTTCCATTGGGAGAAAAGACAAGGTTATCGGCATTCATTTCATGAACCCTGTTCCGATGATCAAGGGAGTTGAAGTCATCATCAGCACGTATACATCGGCTGAGACAGTAGAGACCAGCAAGGCCTTTGTAACAGCTATCGGCAAAGAGCCCTGCGAAGCCAAAGACTATGCCGGATTTATCGTGTCCCGCCTGGTGGATGTGCTGATGAATGAAGCCATCCAGTGCGTAATGGACGGCAACAAACCCGAAGAAGTCGACAAGGCTATGAGACTTTGCTGTAATTTCCCACTGGGTCCGCTGGAGCTGTGTGACCTGGCCGGCGCAGACATCGTTCTTCACGGTCTCGAGACCATGGAGAAGGAGTTCGGAGAGAGATTGAAAGCCGTACCCCTGCTGAAATCTCAGGTCCGTTCAGGCGCTCTGGGCCGTAAGACCCGCAAGGGTTTCTACGATTATTCTCAGCCTAAGAAATAGACCCGTGGATGGGAATTCCAATCGATTGAATAAATATTTAGGAGATAAGACAGTGGTTAACAGAAACAGCGATATAGTCATAGTCAGTGCAGTCAGGACGCCCTTTGGCCGCTTTTGCGGTTCGCTTGCCAATATCGATTATTTCGATCTGGGCGCCATTCCCATGCGGGAAGTGCTTAAGAGGGCCAATAACCTGGCCCCGAACCTGGTCGGAGACGTGCTGTGGGGTGTAGGTGATACATCTCCCTGTAAAGATGTATATACTCCTGTAGCTGCTCGCCAGACACTGATAAAGGCTGGTATGCCCCATGAGACACCATCCATATCTTTCGATATGGCCTGTGTTTCAGCGATGCATGCGGTCAAACTGGCTGCCATGGAGATGAAAGCGGGAGAGATCGATGTCGCTATTGCGGGTGGCGCCACTTCGTTTAGCCGTGAACCGTTGATCCTCAGGAGTTTGAGAACGCAGGGCTTCCGCATAGGTGACGTTAAAATGGAGGACCCCCTCTTCGCGCTGGGATACAAAGATTTCAACCCGGTCTCGGTGGACAGCGATATCATTGCTCTTCAGCATGGCGTAGAAAGAGAGGAGCAGGATGAATGGGCCCTGCGCAGCCATGTAAAATACGGTGAAGCCTGGAACGCCGGCAAATTCAAGGAAGAAATGCTGCCGATATCCATTCCTCAGCCCAAGGGTGAGCCGAAGGTGCTGGATATCGACGAGCAGTACCGTCCTTCCACCACACTGGAAGGCCTGGCTAAATTAAAGACCGTTTACGATACCAAGACCATTACTGCCGGCAATGCCCCGGGTTTGAATGACGGGGCCGCTGCGATACTGCTGATGACCCGGCAGAAAGCCATGGAGCTGGGCTTAACCCCCCTGGCCACTATTATTACCTGTGTCCACTATGCCATGAATGCCAGCCGCATGCCGGAAGCCCCGGGTTATGGAATGCAGTTGGCCCTTAAGAAGGCCGGTCTGACACTGGATGATATGGCTGTAATGGAAATCAATGAGGCTTTTGCCTGCGTACCTCTGGTCTCCTTGAGAATACTGGCGGGCGGCGATAATGAGAAAGCCAGGCTGGCCGAGCTGAAGGAAAAGACCAATGTCAACGGCAGCGCTATCGCCATCGGTCATCCCAATACTACTTCAGGGGCCAGAATCGTTATGAACCTGATGTATGAACTGAGAAGAAGAGGTGGCGGATATGCCCTGGGTTCCCTGTGCGGCGGTTTGGCGCAGTCAGAGTCCTGCATCATCAAGGTTGAATAGTAAATAAAAAGACAGGCCCCCTTTTCATCGAAAAGGGGGCTTGTTTTGCTTTATGAGATAGGAGGAGTTCTATTTACCGAGCAGCATTCCACCATCGAGTCCGAGAACCGTACCGGTGGTGAAACTTGATGCGTCTGAGGCCAGGTAAACACAGGCCAGGGCTACATCATCTGGTTCGCCGAAGCGGCCGATAGCGGTCTTGCTCAACTGTTTTTCATTAACGCCGGGTAAGGCCAGGAAGGGATCGGCCAGACGGCTGTGAATCCAGGCAGGTGCAATGGCGTTCACCCTGATGTTATACTTGCCCCATTCGGCCGCCATTACCCTGGTCAGTTGGGCCACTGCAGCTTTGCTGGTGCAGTAGGCGCCCAGTAAATCTATAGTGGTGAAACCCAGGTAGGAGGTAATATTGACGATACTGCCGCCGCCCTGTTCTTTCATCATCTTGGCAACCTGCTGGCTGACCAGGAACATGCCTTTGACATTGACGTTGAAAACGGTATCCCAGGCCCATTCTTCAAGGTCTTCCAGCGGTACCATCTGGGGATTGGCTCCCGCGCTGTTTACCAGCACGTCGATTTTGCCATACTGGGTTTTCACGGCTTCAATCATCTTGATAATTTCTTCTTTTTTACCCAGGTGCGCCGAAATAGCTGCGGCTTTTCCGCCTTTGGCTTTGATTTCCGCTGCTACCTTTTCAAGGTTTTCGATCTTCCGGCTGGAAAGGATTACCGTAGCTCCGGCCTCGGCGAGTCTGTTTGCCATGGCATGGCCCAGATCGCCTGCTCCTCCCACCACCAGGGCAACTTTACCATCGAGAGAAAATCTGGATGCATCTAGTCCCATATTATTGTCTCCTTCCATCAATAATCATTCTATGACTTTCGAAATCATCATAACATCAGCCCGTAAATTTAGTCAATTGTCCTTTGCGTCATGTGCCTGTAAGTTATTGCTCCTGGAGGAGAACCTTGATTGGATAAATGAGGTAACAGGAGGTCCGACCTCGGGTGATGACCATGAGTAATCGTGATCGGGCAGTTGCAATGCCAGCGCCAGGCTCAATTTCCGGTTGTTAAATTGCGACGCTATCCAGATTAGGGGAGCCTTGAAGACGGTCAATGCGATAGTGTTAACCCTGCCGCATGAGACGGGATCGCGCCCGGAGTTGTTCAGTACCAGTGTTCTCTCTGAATAATGGGTGGGGAACCAGCCCGGAACGCCCACCATCAGGCCGAAGATATTGCTCCGTCCGGTAAGGCTTTTAAGCGCTCTACCGGCGAGTCCTCCGCCTGTTGAAAAGCCGGCCAGAATAAAATATTTTTCGGGGAATGTCTCCGAGAGGTAAATCATATCTTTCACCTGGAGATATGAGCTATGTTTAAAAGAGAGAAGCTGGTCTTTGGTCCCGGAAATCCTGCCGGACAGGCTGGATAGAGTGCGTGTATATTCCATGATGCCTGCCCTGTATCCCTGCCGGGTCAGGGTCTTTATCATCCCGTTGAGAATAGGGGTGAAATCATCAGCCTGTTCCAGCGTGGCATCTCCCCATCCTCCGGAGTTGAATACGATCAGTACATCGTACTGAAGAGCTGAATCGTACAGCTTCTGTTTTTCATGAACGGGGAGTCTGACCGGTGATAGAAGAAAAGGAAGACCGAAGGCGCGGATCACCCAGATCCAGAACCACCAAAAAAAGCGATTGATAGAAAAAAAGAGCTTTTTCATGTATTTACTCCATTTTAGCACGTCTGAATATCTCTTAATAATCCTTTAACAATTTATGGATATGATGAAAATGTACGTTAGCAGGGAATACAACCCCGGGAAAATCTCAGAAAATAACCTTTTCTCAATTAATCCGTTATAAAATTATACAGGAGTATTCTTTTCGGATGGCGTGAAAGAGGTGGTATGTGACAAAATATTCAGACATAACAATAACCTGCAACCAGTGCGGAAAGAAGTTCGTATTTTCTGAGGACGAGCAGGAGTTTTACAGGGGCAAGGGCTATTCCCCTCCCCTGCGCTGCAAACAGTGCCGGTCGGCCCGGCAGCAGAGCACCAATGCGTGTACCGGATGCAGCAACAAACTGATCGAAGGGTCTCCCCTGTATTGTGCGGCCTGTTATATAAACGTTCACCTGGAATTCGAGCAGAAAACTCGTGAGCTGAAAAATCTTCTCCATGAAACTGAGTCCAGGCTTCAGGCCGTAGAAGCTGAAAAATCCCGGATTGAGGCTGAAACAAGCTCGAAAATCAAAGCGATCGAAGATGAAAGAAAGCTGATTGCCGCTCTCAATGACAAAATAGAGGCGATGGACAGGAACCAGAATAATCTAAAAGATCTGCTTTTGCGGTTAATCAATGAGTTTGATAACCACCGCAGGGATTCAAATATAGTGGAGACATTGAAGACGTTCTTCAGGCCCGGTCGCAGTTCACCGGCCTGAGATTCCTGTTACCTGTATTCTTTCACCTGGAAACAATAGGATCGGAAGGGTCAGATAGTTCCATGAGACCCTTGACCCCCGGCATCTTATGTCTTCTTCTTTAAGTAGAGAAGATAGATGAGGGGCGCATTACTATTATATTTAATGTGCCCCCTCACCTTAATCCTCTCCCGCGTCGGGGAGAGGAATGACACAGAGGTGCTATGTCACTACCTCGATCAGATTGTTGTCATACCTGTGCCACGATTCTTCTTATCCTGTCGAAGCGAAGGATCTGGTGAGGAAGAGTCATATCATCTCCATGTGATATGAACGCCGGTGAATTATCGGGTGTAGATATAAAGCCACAAACTGGTACTTTGTATATAAAATCATGAGCCGGTGCTATGCCATCTATTGACAAATGTCTTATGCGATTGGTATACTGGTCTTCCCGGATTACAACTGAAGTGATCGAAAAAAGGAGGATGAGGTGCCGATCTACGAATATGTTTGCGACAAGTGCCAGAACCGGTTTGATTTAAGGCTTTCATTCGAACAGGCGAACAGTACCGCGCTTTGCCCCAGGTGTCATGCGGAAGCCAGAAGAACGATCACAAGTTTTTCGGCCAAAACGGGTTCTTATCTACAAGTTTCAGCCGCTCCTTTCAGAAAAGAAATAGAAAATCCCTGATCCTGGTGAGCAACCGCAATAAGCGGGAAAAACTGAATGGTCCTTTTAGAGGGTACCAGTCAGCTTCTTCCTTTTGAAAAGCTAAGCGTACTCTACATCTTCGCTGGAGAGAAGGATAATAAATTTGTTAGTAAAACCCTTGTCTCAAGTGAGGAGTTATGGATAACGCTCAGTTTTGGAAAAGGGATTAGGGAGATGGATTATCACTCTATAATCTGACTTGTTCCATGTGTTGCGTACAGCCGCTCTATGTTGATATTGAACCCCTCAATCAAGAGATTGAGGGGTTCAACAATCTATCCGTTATTGTTAACAGGAGTATTACAGGTTTTGCCGTTTCCTAATAATCAGGATAGCCACTCCGGCAATAATCAGGACTCCCACTACAATTCCGATAATGGCTCCGATAGGCAACCCTCCGCCGTCTTCTCCGTCACCTGAAGGCGTCTGAGTCTGGCCCTGGGTGGAAGAAGGCCTGGAGGTAGTCCTGGTGGGGGTACCGGATGCTGGCGGTTTGGTGGTGGTGGCGGAGGGTTTGGGTGTCTGCGTTCCCGTTGCGGATGGGGTCGGAGATTTGGTGGCGGTTGGGCCGGGTGTGGCGGAAGCAGTGGGAGTGGGTGTGGATGGAGAGCTGATCGTTCCCAGTATGGCGTAGGTGCTGAAATGGGTAATATTGGCTGATACGGTATTGGCATTGAGATCAATTGTCTGGCCGCTTACGATCTGCCAGGTAGTACCGTTATAGTTGGCGATATACAGGCTACTTTCAGCAACATTTGCAGGGAGACTTCCGGGGTTATAGTTCATCTTTAAGGTAATATACGGACTGAACATGGCCCCATCAGGCTGGAAACTGTAGGCCGTTACAACCTCAGATCCTGTTAGAGCGGAGGGCGGCGAGGTCACCGCTGAGACACTCATCTCTGTCAGGCGCCTGCCGAGGTTGTTCAACATGTTTGTGTCTTTGGGAATAGCAAGACTAATTATTCCGTCGGTTGAGTTAAGGGAATAATTGCTCTGCGAAAGTCCGGAGGATGTGCTTGTTTTAACCGTACTGCCCGAGAATCCTGTGGTAGTTATGGCCGTATAGGTAGAGGATGAGCTGCTCCCGCCGCCTCCTCCACTGCTACCACCTCCTGAAGACGAGGAGGACTTGACCTTGATGGTAAACTCTTTTTCATCATAATCGCCGTTGTTGTCTTCAACCCGGACGGTAAAGGTATAGGTCCCCGCAGTATTGAACTCGCCCTCTAATGTGCAGTACTCTTCATCGTTTTCCCAATCAATCTTAAGGGCATCATTTACCTCATCACCGTCATCGTCATCCAGTATCTCCCAATCATAGGGCAGCTCTCCTCCCACGGCTTCGATTTCTTCTTCATAGTCATCGTCCTCGTAGACGCTTGACAATGTTGTTGTAGTGATCTCAATATCTCCCGAGCTTGAGCTGTCCTCTTCATCCGATATTGCCAGGCTGTGATTGGCCCCGGCGGCTATAAAGGATATAACTCCTTCAAGGTCATCCTCATCTATCTCAACTGGTTCATCCAGGTTATCGTCGGTATCTCCCATTCCCATCTGGTAATGGGAGTTGTCGCCCCATACCCAGACGTGGTCGTATTCATCCAGAGCCATGGAATGGTAATAGCCTGCCGCGATGGATGTTATTTTCATGTCCATATCTGCATCTTCGACAGATGTGGGAGTGGTTTTGTTGGATGAAGTGGAATTGATGCCCAGTTGCCCGTACTCATTGTTGCCCCAGGCCCAGACAATGCCGGTTGCATCCAGCGCCAGGCTGTGATCGTAGCCTGCCGCGACTTTTTTAGCATTGGTCAGTTTACTGTTGTAAACCTGTATCGGGGTTTTTTCGTACGAATCGGCATCGGTATTTCCCAGTTGGCCTTTCGAGTTGTCGCCCCAGGCCCAGATATTGCCCGCATAGTCCACTGCCAGGCAGAATTGATATCCTGCCGCTATATCGACTATTCCGCTGAGATAGGTTGATCCGTCTTGATCGCCGCTCTTGACCCTGTCCGGGGTTTCGCACTTTGAATCTGAGGAATCCGTTCCCAATTGGCGTTCGGAATTGTCGCCCCATGTCCAGACGTAGCCTTCGTTATCCAGGGCCATGCCGAACTGGTAGCCGGCCGCGATTTTTTGGATATTTTCAAGTTCGTCCACCCGGACGGGAGATATTTCTTTGGAACCCGCATCTGCATTTCCCAGTTGGTACCTGGAATTATCGCCCCAAGCCCAGACGTAGTCTTCGTTATCCAGTGCCAGGCTGAAATAACCTCCGGCCGCCACTTGATCTATGTTATCGATATCCTCGTCATCCAGTTCATAAGGTTCTGTTTTATCTCCGGAGGAGCCTGTACCCAGTTGTCCGTAATAATTGTCACCCCATGCATAGACGATTCCCTCGGAGTCCACAGCCAGCGTGTGCTTCAGCCCCCCTGCTATGTGAACGGCATCCTGTATCGAATCCGCCTCCAGTCCCCTGGGGGTTTTTACGTCCGTTGTATTTCCATTTCCGATCTGGGAATCTGAATTCTCTCCCCAGTCCCAAATATAGCCCCCCTCTCCCTGGCCGGAGGATGTGACTTTTAACGAAAGCAACTGGAGATCTGCGTTTTCATCCGAATCCGACACCCGCATGATGAACTGGAAAGTGCCGGTGGATGTAAAGGTACCCTGGAGGGTACAATAGCTTTGTGACTCGGTATGACTGATTCCGAGGATATTGTTTACCGTTGCGCCATCGTAGTCAGGCAAGATCTCCCAGATGTAGGGTTTTGTGCCGCCGCTGGCATTAACATTGACCTCGTAGGCCGAGTTAACGCCGGCATTTTTCAGCGAGGTCGTTGAGATTTTCAGGCTCGAGCTGCTGCTGGATGTCGCCAGGTTATGATATGCCCCCGCCGCGATATTGGCGGCTGTCCCGTTAAGCTCATATAGCTCAACCGGCTCATCCTGGTAATCATCAGAGGATCCATTTCCCACCTGGCCGTTATCATTGTTGCCCCAGCCCCAGACAAAGCCATCCCGGTCCAGCGCCAGGCTGTGGTTATAGCCGGCTGCAAGCGACTTGATTTCCCGGGAGACTTTTCCGAATTCCACGGCTACCGGCGTGGTCTTGTTTGAGGTGGAGCCGACGCCGAGCTGACCTTTTCCGTTATATCCCCAGGCATATACTGTACCGGTGTTTGTCACAGCCAGGCTGTGATACTGCCCGGCGGCCACTGCCGCCGCATCCGTAATAGTATCTACCTTAACCGGTGTTTTTTCCGTACTGCTGGTATCCCCGTTCCCCAGCGCGCCGTATTTGTTATTTCCCCAGGCATATATCTTGCCGTCTGAGACGACTGCCAGGCAGAAATCGTAACCCGCCGCTATGGCTTCAATCCCGCTGAGATAATCCGTTCCGCTTTGCTCACCGTTGTCTACTTTTACCGGCGTGGTCTTTTCCGTCGATACGGAACCAATGCCCAGTTGCCCGGAAGAATACTCTCCCCAGGTATAGACCGAGCCATCTTTCGCCAGCGCCATGCTGAAGGCATTGCCGGCGGCAATATCCTTGATATTGGTTAAAAATTCCCCCCCCTGCTCTCCTCCCAGGACCTGTACCGGACTGGTCTGCTGCGATTTGCTATCGATGCCCAGTTGCCCGTCGCTATTGTAACCCCAGGCCCAGACGGTCCCGTCGGTCTTCAATACCAGACTGTGATAGGAGCCCGCCGCTACTTTTTCCACATCCGAAATAGAGTCCAGTAGATATGGGGTGCTTTTCCTGGAGGTGGAAGTACTGATGCCCAATTGGCCCTTATCGTTGGTACCCCATACCCACACCTGCCCGTCGGAATCAACAGCCAGGCTGTGGTAAAGACCTCCGGCGATGGAGGTAATATCTTCGATTTTTTCAGGATCGAGAAGCCTGGGGACATCCTCATCTGAAGTTTCTCCGTCGCCAAGCTGATATTTGGCATTATCACCCCAGTCCCAGACATACCCTGGAATGTTAACCTGCACCGTATGAGGCAGTGTTTCCGAGGTGCTTCCATTGAAGTTGCCGTCTCCGTTGTATACCGCGGTCAGGTTATAAGTGGCCACAGGAAGGTCTGAGGTTGTATAGGTCGCTACACCGCCGGTTAGCGGTTTCGTTACCAGTGTCTCAGTATTATTTCTAAAAATAACGTCTCCATCCGGTGTTCCCGATCCGGGTGAGACGACGCTGATTGTAGCTGTAAATGTTACCTCCTCACCCAGAAAGGAGGGATTAGTTGAGCTTATCAGCACAGCGTTTGTGTTGGCTTTTGTCACTACCTGAGTCACACTGTTAATGGATGTGCTGTAGGTAAAGCCCGCATCTCCAACGAAATCCGCCGTTAAGCTATGAGTTCCTACTGATAACGCAGAAGTCGAGTAAACGGCAGAACCGGATACCAAAGGCAAAGTTGTTATCGGGATATTTGCATCTTTAAAGACGACAGTGCCTGCAGGCGTTCCGGCACCGGAAGAAACTATTGCAGTGATAGTTACAGTTTCTCCGAATAAAGATGGATTCGGATTTGATGCTATCAAAGTGGTGGTCTCGGCATCGTCCGCCATGATAGGCAGGGCCATTGGTAAAATAAGGGCTGTACAGAGTATTGCTGTTAAAAGGGGCACCAGAATCCTGCGTATTGAGTGGGATGAACCGGGATTTTCCATAGCTTCTCCTCCTGATGTGGATATCTAAATATTAATAACGTATAACATAGCTTGCAAGATATTGTTTTTTCGGGACGTGTATGTGTGACCGGATAGATTCTGAACTGTATTATACCCGGAGATAATTAAGAACCGGTTAACTGGTATCCTTTGATGATAAACGCCGTCTTTCATATCGGTCCACAGGTATAAATTCAGATGAAGGCGCCTGAAAAATGGGTGCTTAAAGTCATCTGCGCTTATGATACAACATATGCCGGAAATATGCTACGGGTTTTTTACATAACTACTATATAATCCGGCAGGATATGGCGGCTTTCGAAAAAGCCGCTGCGATCTCTCCGCTGGCATGCCTGAAGTAAGCCTCCGTCAGGGCGTTCTCAATATGATATTTTTTGTATATCCAGTCGGCATAGTGATAGTTCATCCTGTCGATCAGGACATGGTTGACACTGCCGGCCAGGAGTGAAGGCAGCCCTTCGGCCCCGGGAAGGAGGGGAGCGATCATGACGAATGTCCTGATGCCGCTGCGGTGCAATTCACACAGCGCCATCAGCCTCTCGGGGATGGGAGGTGCGGACGGCTCGAATATGCGTCTGACCCGGTCATCCGCCGTGGTAATTGAAAGCCCGATTTCAAGACCGGCGGCATTTCTGAATATCTCCAGGTCTCGCAGCACCAGAGGAGACCTGGTCTGTACCGTTATCTGCCATTTGTTCCGGGCCAGTATATCCAGGCATCTCCCGGTCAGGTTATACCTGCGTTCCAGGGGCTGGTAAGGATCGCACACACCGCTGATCCAGACCCGCCCGGCCGGCTTTCTGGCTATTTCCTTCTGTAAAAGCTCCGGCGCGTTTACCTTGACATCAACGAAGGTCCCCCAGGGCTCTTTATGTCCTGAAAAGCGTTTCATGTAACGGGCATAGCAGTAGGTACAGGCGTGCTGACAGCCTGTATAGGGATTAACTACATAGTCGAATATTTTAGACCGGACCAGGATACTGGCAGCCCGGATTTCCCTGACGATCATAGTACCTATGATAGGACAACCGTCGTAGAGTTGTCATATACAACAGGCTTGAACTTGGGGTAAAATAAAAATTATAGCTTCCGGAGCCGATAATGGCACAGAGCAAAACAGTCCTGGCAATTTTTGATTTTGACGGTACGTTGACTACCGGTCATCTCTGGTCCGGTCTTGCCAGGTATCATTTCCGGCACAGGGTCAGGAGAAAGGACGTCTTGCTCTACTTTTTTGCCCATTTGCCTTTCTATCTGGCCTCCAGGACGAAAATCTACAGTGAAGAAAAAAACCGGGCAAAATGGGGAGAAGACCTGCCAATGCTTTTCAAGGGTATGTCTCGTGAAGAAGCCGTCCGGGCCTTTACCTGGGTCACGGACTGCTATTTTATGTCTTTGATGCGCCCGGATGTGCTTGAAATCCTGAATGACCACCGTAAACGCGGACACGGCATTATGCTTCTCTCCGGTATGCTGACGGATTTCCTGGAGACGGTGGGGCAGAGGATCGGGGCTGACTATGTAGTAGGTACCCGCCTGGAGATGGCGGACAGCCGTTACACCGGGAGGATCGTGCAGCCTCTCTGTTTTGGAACGAACAAGGCCGTCCTGCTTTCCTCCTTTATCGAACGGCAGCACCTGAGCGTGGACTGGGAAAGCAGCACCGCTTATGCCGACAGCATCTTCGACACTTCCGTATTCGGCATGGTGGGGCGGCCGGTGGCCGTCTACCCCGATAAAGAACTGCACAAACTGGCATTAACCGGGAAGTGGAAGATAATCGATGAAAACACAAAAGAGTAACATACCTGGCTTGTAATATGTACGGGGTTTATTTAGTAGAATCTTTCCCCATCGCGGGAGAAACGAAGTGAGGGGTACATCTTAACAAATACCCACCAGTACAGGGAAATATTCCGCAAAAGCTTTTAATGAATATATGAGTTTACGGTGAAATAAATAGGTAAAGACTACTGATGTTTACACACCTGCATGTTCATACCGAGTTCAGCCTGCTGGACGGCATGTGCCAGATACCCCGGTTGATCAGCCGCGCCAAAGAAATGGGAATGGATGCCCTGGCGATTACCGACCACGGGACGATGTACGGAGCTGTCAACTTTTACCTGGCGGCCAGGGAGGCCGGCATCAAACCAATCATTGGCTGTGAGATCTATGTTGCGCAGGGCAGCCATACTTCCCGTAACTCCGCTGAGAAAAGCAGCTATCACCTGGTGCTTCTGGCAAAGGATCTGACAGGTTACCGCAACCTGATGCAGCTTACTTCAAAAGCCCACCTGGAAGGGTTTTATTATAAACCCAAGGTTGACCATGAGCTGCTGGAGCAGTACCATCAGGGGCTTGTAGCCCTGACTGCCTGCCAGAGCGGGGAAATCCCCAGCCTCATTCTTCAGAACCGCATGCAGGATGCCAGGGAACGCGCGCTCTGGTACAAAAGGGTCTTCGGCGATTTTTACCTGGAGATACAGCGCAATCCCATTCCCGAAATGGACAAGATCAACCAGGGGCTGATCTCCCTGAGCCGCGAGCTGGACCTACCCATGGTAGCTACTAACGATGTTCATTATATATATAAGGAAGATGCCTACGCTCACGACCTTTTACTTTGCATAGGGACCAATACCACCGTGAATGACGAAAAGCGTCTCAAGTCCGAAGGCGACTATTACTATCTGAAAACTCCCCAGGAAATGGAGGAGCTCTACAGGGATATACCCGAGGCCATTGAAAATACGGAGCGTATAGCGGCCATGTGCGATCTCAAGCTGGACTTTAACCGCCTGCACCTGCCTGAGATAGAGCTGCCGCCGGGTAAAAATGCCATGGAATATCTCAGGGACCTGTGTTATGACGGTTTCAAAAAGTATTATCCCAATCCCACCCCGGAAATCGAACAGCGTTTGGCCTATGAACTCGAAGTGATCGAGAAGACCCAGTTCGCCAACTATTTCCTGGTGGTCTGGGATATGCTGTCTTATGCCACCGGTCGTGGAATCCTGGTGGGAGTAAGAGGCAGTGCCGCCGCCAGCATCGTCCTTCACTGCCTGGGCATTACCACCGTCGATCCGATAGAACACAAGCTGGTCTTTGAGCGTTTCCTTAATATCGAACGCAAGGAAATGCCGGATATCGACTCGGACTTTGAGGACTGCCGGCGGCAGGAGGTGATCGATTATGTTTCGCAGAAGTACGGGGCCGACCATGTGGCCCAGATCATAACCTTCGGCACGCTGGGGGCCCGGGCCGCTTTACGGGATGTCGGCCGGGCCCTGGGGATGACCTACGGGGATGTGGACAGGGTGGCGCGGCTGATACCTTTCGGGGTGAATATGACCCTTGAAAAGGCCATGGAAGAGAATGCCGAGCTGCGGGAAATCTACCAGGCGGATGCCGTTATTCGCAAGCTGGTGGACTCGGCAAAACGCGTGGAGGGAATATCGCGCCATGCCAGCACACACGCCGCCGGAATCGTTATTTCCAAAGACCCCTTGACCATGCACGTGCCTTTGCAGCAGGTCTCCAGGAGTGAAGGCAGCAGCCTCTCAATGACCCAGTACTCCATGGAGAATATTGCCAAAATAGGTCTGCTGAAAATGGACTTCCTGGGTCTTGCCAATTTGACTATCCTGGGTAAAGCCCGCCAGATCATCAAGCAGAACAGGGGGATCGACCTGGACCTGTATAATCTGCCCATGGATGATAAAAAGACTTTCGACCTGCTTTCTGCCGGCGAGACCACCGGGGTCTTCCAACTGGAAAGTGCGGGCATGAGGCGCTATATCCGGGAGCTGAAGCCCACCTGCTTCAGCGATATTTCAGCCATGGTGGCTTTGTACCGGCCCGGCCCCATGGAGCACATTCCCACCTTTATCAAGTCCAAGCAGGGGCTTGAGCCTATCCGCTACCCCCATCCCGCACTGGAGAAGATACTTGAAGAGACCTACGGCGTCATCGTGTACCAGGACCAGGTGCTGTTCATAGTCAGGCAGTTTGCCGGGTATAGCCTGGGACAGGCCGATATTTTCCGCAAGGCCATGGGAAAAAAGATACCCGAGGTCATGCAGAAGGAAAAGGTCAATTTTATCAGCGGTGCCAAAAAGCTGGGTTACAGCGAAGAGATGGCGGAGCAGATCTTCGCCCTTATCCTGCCTTTTGCCGGTTATGCCTTCAACAAGGCTCACAGCGTCAGCTACGCCCTGATTGCCTATCAAACAGCCTACCTGAAGGCCAACTATCCTTCCGAATATATGACCGCCTTCCTGATTTCCAATGCGGATGTGCTGGAAAAAATGGGATCGGCCATTGCCGAATGCCGCCGCCTGGGTATCAGGGTGCTGCCCCCCGATATCAACCGCAGTGGTGTTACTTTCATGATCGAGGACAGCGGAGACCAGCAGAAACCGTCCATACGTTTCGGACTGGCGGATATCAAGAACGTGGGGCCGGGCGCCATAGAAACACTGATTGCCGAACGGGAAAAGAACGGTCCCTTCAAGTCCGTTGAGGACCTGTGCCGCAGGGCCGATCCCCAGGTAACCAACCGGAGGGTGCTGGAGAGCCTGATCAAGGCGGGAGCCCTGGACGAGCTGGGCAAGAGGGGAGTCATGCTCAACAGCCTTGACCGCATACTGTCGGCAGCGCAGAGGGAGCAAAAATTGAAGAACAGCGGACAGGCTACCATGTTCGATCTGTTCGGACAGACAGCCGCCGTACCCATGCCGGGGATAGACCTGGATGGGGAGGATGCTTCACCCAAAGAGAAACTGTCCTGGGAAAAAGAGCTGATGGGGGTTTTCCTTTCCGAACATCCCTTCACCCGCTACGCCGGTAAGATCGACACCGCTGCCGTCACCCTGATCGGGCAGATCAATGCTGAAATAGAGGGACAGAGCATTAGCATCATCGGCATGGTCTCATCTCTGCGCGAGCTTTCCACCAAGGACCACCGGGCCTTTTGCGCCGTCCGGATAGAAGACCTGGAGTCCGGTATCGAGGTAATGGTCTGGCCGCGCATCTACGAGGATACACGGGAGCAATGGCAGGAAGGCAGTGTTCTGCGTATACAGGGCAAGGTGAAGGTCAAAGAAGACCAGCTTCAGATAACCTGTGATGCGGTTGAGCCGTATGATCCGGATTCCGCTGTCGGTACGCCGGCATCTGTCGTTACGACAGACGCTGTCAGTCCGGCGGCCGCGGGCAATAATGCGCCATCCCCGGCCGGGGGCAACGGGGTAAAGGTCAACGGTAAAAATGGTAATGGAAAAAACGGCAACGGTAAGAATGGCAACGGTAAAAACGGCAGCGCCGTGACACCCCCGGAAGCGCGGAAACTGACGGTTGTGATCTATGAGACCCAGGACCAGGAGGGGGACAAAGCCTATCTGGATCAGGTTATAGAAATCCTCAAGGAATACCGGGGCAGGGACGAGGTCCATCTAAGGATTATCACCGATGACGGCGCCACCAGCATGAGATTGGGGAATCTTTATACAGACTGTTCTCCCGACCTGCAAAAACGTCTGGGCAAGCTGGTCAAGGCCGAAGACCTCATTATAGAGCCTCTGAATAACGGGGGATAGGGATGTTGTTTGCAGCAGTATTCGCCATTGCGGTAGGAACCCTGATGATCATTCAGTGGGCGATTACCATGGTCAGAAAACAGGTTGACGGCCCCGGAGAAGGAATCTCCGGCAGGGGAAAGATTGAAATGGGCTTTCACTGGACAGCCGAATTCCTCACTGCTGTTCTCCTGATAATATCCGGTGCAGGCCTTATCTCGGCTGCCGGATGGGGAAAAACTATCTTCCTGGTAGCAGCGGGGATGCTGATCTATACCGTCATAAACAGCCCGGGATTCTTTGCCCAGCAGCGCAAATGGTCGATGGTCGTCATGTTTTCTGTCCTTCTGGTACTGTCCATAGCTAGCGTGGTACTGGTGGTTTAACTTACCTTGAATAACAATATTACAACATCTATTTTACAATACTGGCTCAAGTGTAAAAAGGTACAACAATCAAAATCCACCCCACCCTGATGATGTTGCCCGACGGGTGAAAAGGCGGCGTCGGGATACAGCATGACACCTACAGAAGGCAATAAACAGATTAATCGACCTTTTTGCACTAATTTCAATACTGTTTATTGATGCCCCGGCTCCATTAAATAGCCTTAAAAGGTCATCCCGGTTTAATGTGTGAATGAGCCTTCCTTCAGGATAACGGAAGATTCTCGGGTTAAAAAGGCGGGACCCTTCCGAAATGGGTCCCGCCTTTACGCTTAATAAGGCAATGTCCTGCTTATTTCGGGGGCTTGTACTTGAATTTATCGAGGGGTACCGGCAGAGTGGAAAGGGATGGCTTACCATTCTGGTTATCGATCACGATGAATTTAAACCAGTTCTTATCGTCGCGATCCGGGAAGTCCAGGCGGAAATGTCCTGCCCGGCTTTCCTGACGCAACAGTGCGGACTGGTAGGTGTTCTCGGCGGCAAAGACCATGCTCTCGGCTGAATGGTAGCGGGCCAGGTCATGGAAATCTTTGACGGTCACCCGGTCGAGCTTCTCACGGGCATCCTGGACGATCTTGAGGGCTTCCTGCATGCCCTGTGCGGTACGCTGGCGGTTGAATTTCATAGGGACGATAGCCTCATGAATACGGTAGAGGACATCTGCGGGGTCAAGGTCGCCTTCGCGGTTTACGGGCTCCATAACCCGTTCCAGTGCCTGTTTGGCATAATTAAAATCAATCTCCTGAAGAGTGGCGTCTCTGGCTGATTTGGCGGCGCTTTCCCCGGCAATGGAACCGGTAACTGCGGCAGACTGGACTCCAAGACCAGCCTGCATACCGCCGCCATTGGACCAGGTGTTGGTGCAGGCTGCGCCGGTTGCCCAGAGTCCGGGTACAGTGGTCCTGCAACTGGTATCGACACGCATGCCGCCTCCGCCATTGAGGTAGCGGGGCCACATTTCCATCTTCTCGTTGAGAGGATCGATATGGGCTTTTTCTCTTAACACTCTCATGGTATCATTCCCCATCAAATGAGAGAGTTCTTCATTGGGATCATCACCCAGCGCCACTACATCCTCATCAGTCAGTCCTTTCAGGTTCAAGTAGATAGGGCCCAGTCCGGCCTGGAACTCTTTCTGCATGGCATTAATAACCCGTGGATCAAAAGTATAAACGGCATGCGACCCGGTCATAAGCTCGGGATAATATTTACCCATGATCTTCTCGCCTCTGGCGTTCTCCAGATAAAGGTAGAAATGGATGCCCATAAGCTCTTTCCCCAGCAGTTTGATGCCCCAGACATAGCTGCTGCCGAACTCGGCGCCGATCAACTGAGCACCGGCCCGGAAGCCCATGGCCGCGCCTTCGCCCTGGCATGAGGCGTAAGTCTTCTCATGCTGATAGCCGCAGCCGCCGGTGGCCACGATGGTGGACCTGGCGTTAAATATATAGGTCTTGCCATCTACCAGCCCCAGGCCAATGGCTCCGACCACCTGGTCATTATTTTTCAGAAGGTCAATGGCGAAAATCTTATCCATCATTTTGACGCCCCGGGCTTTGGCGACTTTCTTCAGTGCCACCAGGGATTTGGGAGCATCGAACAGGGTTACATAAATATTGGGTCCCCAGTTGAGAATATTGAGCTTGCCGTCTTTTTTCAGGAAGGTTAGACCCATATCCGCCAGGTCATAGGTGGACTTATGCATGGCCCGGCCGAAAATCTCGGTCCAGTCCTGGTTGCAAAAATAGTTGCTGTCGCGGACTACCTTTTCCACCCAGGTATCGACGTAATCGGGGTGAATATAGGCCAAGATGCCGCCGCCGATGGGGACCTGTCCATTCCAGCCGATTCCCATTTTGTCGATCATCAGGACGCTGGCCCCGCTTTCACTGGCTTTCAGGGCAGCTAACATGCCGGCCCCACCGGCGCCCAGGACCAGCACATCGGTAGTAATAACCGTTCCCAGATCATTTATTTTACTCATGTTTTTCTCCAACTCATTTTTTCTGTTTTCCGGCTTCTGTACACAATAGAAGCCGGCCGGGTAGTGCCGCTGCGGCCTTTAGTAGGGTGAAACCAGTTCGCCGCGGCCCCTCTCGGGCGAGATGTCGAAACAACCCTGGGGGCAAAACGATTCGCAGCCCCAGCAAGCTATGCAATCCAGGGGGTACTTGACCTGTGCCTTGTGAGTGGGCTCATCCATTCGCAGCACGTCCATAGGACAACAGGCGACACAGATGCCGCAGCCCGTACATTTCTCCGCATCAAAATTTCTGACTGACATAATTTCTACTCCTTTTCTGTCCGTAAACCCAGCCGGGCCGGGTTTCTTAAGAACAGGACCGTATTTCAGGTTCCAGTTTTATATATAGTAGTATTTGAAACAGTAGTGTGAAATAGATTAGCACCGTAACGGGACTTTGTCAATATTTCGGTGGTGTAGGAAAAGGTTATGCTGTTCAATCCGCTGTTCAATCCCCGATACGATCAATAAATCATTTAGTTAAAGCTGATAATCCTGTTATTATCCATCCGGTTTATCACTTTCCGGATTCTCTTTTAGACCGACTTCACTTCTCCAGAAAGGGATCGGAAATAAATTCCATTCACTATCGGACTCAGCCTTAGCCAGGACTGACTCAACTGTTGCCAGGTCTACCTTCAGTACATCCAGCGCCCTTTTTACCGCTATCAGACCTGCGTAGGAGGATTGGTTGACCTTTTCTTTTGAAATGAATAGTTTTCTCTGGGCAATTTCCTTTTCCAGCTTTGTTTTGAGTTCATTTAAAGCATTGACGGCCGTATCCTTATCCAGATGTCCCAGCATCAGTAATGCCGCTCCCATATTGGAAAGGGGTTCTTCCGGGGTACTTAAAAATGAGGCCATATTGGTTATCAGCGTGGACCGGCCTTTCGGCGTAATGTGATATATTGTTTTTTCCGGCATATTGCTGTCTTTAACTCTCCTGCCGGCTATCATCTTCTTTTTCTTCAGCAGATTAATGGTCCCATAGACGCTCAGCCTGGGTAATTTGGATTGGAAATACCGGCTCCGGTAATTGATTATTTTGTTAATAGCATAAGGATAGGCAGGCTTTTCTGCGATAATTCCTAAAATCATGAGTGAAGTTTGCGACAATATTTCTTTATTTCTCATTCTTACATCCGGAAGGATAAATGTCATTTGCAGAAGTTATTATCTTAAGAACTATTGGTTCCTTAGTACTCACCCTTCTTCCTGGATATGACCAAAAAGTATTTTTCCTGTAAATTCCCTTACACCCGGACAGGACCGGGCCATAAAGTCGCCGGTTAATTAAGAACTTCGGTTAGAAAAGCAAGAATATCACGGCTAAACCGGCTCCTGAATTGCGCATCGTGCCCCGCCCCTTTATAAGTTATCAACTTAGCTTTTGGTATTCCTGCTGCTGTTTCGGCAATAGGATAGAAATAGTCTTTCTCCCCACCAATTACTAAAGTTGGGGCTTTAATATCAGCCAATCGGTCCTTGAAGTTGTGTATGTCTTCTGCTTCAATCTCTATTAGTCCATCAGAGGTATTCGCGGGTACATTTAGCATAATCTTGCCAAACAAATATATCAATAAAAAAATTACATGTTTTGCGATTCCGGTGGAAACCACGCCGGTTATTAGTGTTGAAGCTGCTCGCCATTTTCCCTCTTTCACCAGGTTCCCGAATTGCCGCTGGATTTGCCTGCCTTTGTCGCTCAAACTATAGCCGGTTGAAACGAGCACCAGGCGTTTAACCAAATCCGGATAATAAACAGCAAAATACTGAGCTATAGCACCGCCTGTTGAAATACCTAATATATCAACGGGTTGTTGAATATCCTTAATGATCATGGTAGCGTAGTCATCAGCCATTTGTTGTATAGTGTAACCAACGGGCAACCCGGGTTTACGGCCGGCCAAGTATACTGTAAATTTTCTTCCAAGATGATTGAAGCGGCTGAGCCTTATTCGCAGTATTATCCCGGAATCAAGCTTGTGTGAAAAATCCAGACCATCAAAAATTACCAAAATTGGATAACCGTTTCCGAAACGAACATATGGCAAACCGTTCTGAGAATATCCCGTTTTTATTTTCCCCATAGCTATTGAGTATCTGCTTGTTTAAGGTTTCAATTCAACTTTTTTAGGCCTTTGCCTATCATTATCCTCCAGAACCAGTTGAATTTCACCTTCTCAACACTGGCCTCCTCAAAACCTGTTGCACGGAACAACTTCAATAATCCTTCCGAGGTGGTGCTTCCGGCATGAGCCCTATCATAGATTTTACCCCCGGCATCCAGAATTTTCATTACCAGGCTATCGTCACAAATATCCTGTATTATAAACGTACCATGACTTTTTAAGGATTTCCTTACCCTTGAGAAAATTTCTTCTTTGTTACCAAAATGATGGAATGCATTTGTACATATGACATAATCGAAATAGTCTTCATATTCCAGTGAAGTGCCACTGCCTTCTCTAAATTCTACATTATCATACCTGAATCCAGGGATTTTTCTTTTAGCTCGCTCGATCATTTTACCGGACAGGTCAATGCCGATAACCTTTCCGGTCCCTTTAAGTTTTAAGGCGATATCGATCGATCCTAAACCGGTACCACAGGCCAGATCGAGGATATTCATTCCACTTTCAATTTTCATCATATTTGTCACAAGAATCTGAGTACCGCGTTGATAGGATTTAACCAGCCGGGATTCATCGTAATTCCTGGCGGCCCGGTCAAACTCTCTTACTACATATTTTTCTTGCCATCTCCTGCTCAATCTTTTCTACCTCCCTGTACATCGGGTTGTATAAGAAACACACTTTTAATGTGATTTTTATTATCGAAGCGATATTGTATACATTATAATGATGCAGTTTATGATAAACAACAGAGATTTACGTAAAGGATAAAAGCTATTAAGGGCTGTTTTTGCAACCTTAAATTTCTCAAATTGGCTTCTATTATTTTATTTCATCCACCGTGTAGTTGCCCGCCCTGACTTGACATAACCAGTTCAGATGGCTTGAAAGACCGTTCGATAAGTGAGAAAATATGACCACATCTATAGGCTATCAAGATCGCAGTGTAAAGGAGGTAGATGTGAGATACCGCAATCTGGGGAAATCAGGTTTAAAGGTTTCAGAAATCGGACTGGGGACCCTTGAGTTTGGCAGAAGACTGAACGAGCAGGAGTCTATTTCCATGATTCGTCACGCCATCGATCTGGGTGTAAATTTTATTGATACCGCTGACGTCTATGGAGATGGACGCTCCGAAGTTTGTGTGGGAAAAGCCGTAAAGGATATACGCCGGCAGGTGATTATTGCCACAAAATTCGGGATCGCTACCGGCCAATATCCCAATGATCATGGCGGCTCACGCGCTCACATAATGAATGCCGTTGATGCAAGTCTAAAGCGATTGGATACAGATTATGTGGATCTGTACTATATTCACTGGCCTGATCCGGCTACTCCCATAGAAGAAACATTGCGGACCCTGGATTCGCTGGTGCAGGCCGGGAAGGTGCGTTATATCGCCTGTTCCAACTTCCCTGCCTGGCAGCTTTGCGAAGCATTATGGATTTCCAGAATGAATAAGCTGGAGTCGTTTGCAGGCGTTCAAACCCGTTATAACATGATTGACCGGAGCATTGAACCGGAATTAGCCCCATGTTGTCAAAAATATGGCGTGGGCATTATACCCTGGGGGCCGCTGGCGGAGGGATTTCTTACCGGTAAATACCAGAGAGGAAAACCGCTGCTGTCCGGGACTCGTCTGGGGAGCCAGGTTTCAGCTCCGCCGCCCCGCAAATTGCTGGCGGGGATCTCCGCCAGACCGGGGATGTTTGCCCCCATCCTGACGGAGACAAATTATGAAAAACTTGAAAAGTACATGAAATTCGCCGCCGAGCGCGGCCATACAATCGGTGAACTGGCAATATCGTGGCTGCTTTCTCACTCATGGTTGAGTTCAGTCATAGCCGGCGCTACCGGCACGGAACAGGTCTCGGATAATATAGCAGCGGCGGACTGGGTACTGACTGAAGAAGAAAAAATGAAGCTGGAGTAATTGGATATAATGACATGACGTATTGTATTCCTCATATCAGATGTTTCAATTGATTGACCGAATGACAGATAAAAGGAGGTAACCAGGTGCATTACGAAGAATTAATAAGAGAGCACGCTCCCCGGTGGCCCTATCCGGTGCACTACGGGAAAGAGAACGAAGTGAGCTGTGATGTTCTGGTTCTCGGTGGCGGCATATCGGGATGCTGGGCGAGCATGGGCGCCGTCAAGGCGGGCGCCAGGGTTGTTCTGGTTGAAAAGGGGGCCACCAAAACGAGCGGCAGCGGCGGCGGAGGGCTTGACGAATGGTACTGCGCCAACACCAATCCCGCCTGCAAGATCTCTCCCGAGGAATGGACCGAGGCGGATCTAGAAATATTCAGCGGGTGGCGGTGCGGTATTACCACGTACATTCAATGCCGCGAGAGCTACGACCGTCTTCTGGATATGGAGAAGATGGGAGTCAAGATCAGGGACTCTGAGGATGAATTCAAGGGCGCTGAGTTCAGGGACGAAAAGACCAAATTCCTGTTTTGCCACGATTACGAGAACAAATACAATATACGCGTCTGGGGCTCCAATATCAAACCATCGCTTTACAACGAGTGCAAGCGACTGGGCGTTAATATATATGACCGTGTCATGGTCACAGGACTGCTTACCATGGGAGGTAAAACGGGGGCCAGGGTTGTTGGGGCTACGGGTGTGAATGTGCACACCGGTGAGTTCTATGTATTTAAAGGGAAAGCCTCCGTACTTTGCATGGCGCAGCCCAGAAGACCGTGGATATTTACCACCGAATACAACGCATTCGGCAGTGTACCGCCGCTGTCGGGAGACGGCTATGTCATGGCGTGGAGGGCCGGCGCCGAGTTCACGGGGATGGAAGCCTCTACGAGGTCATTCGGCGGCCCGTTCGCTTCCGGAGCAGGAGTAGGGGGCGCCGGATGGAACCCGTGTACAGTGGTTGACAACAAGGGGAAAGAAATCCCCTGGGTTGACCGGGACGGCAGGGTGTTGAAGACTATTGCCGAGCGCAACCGGCCAGCCCCGGGACAAAAATTCTTCATAGCTGGCGGGGGCTTGATACCCATCGCGCCGGATGTGAAAAGGAATTATAAATACGCGCCGCCGCGCCCCATGCGAACATCTGGCGTGTCCGAATTTTACCCGACCAGGGAGGGTATGGAAGTAGTGGATGTCAGCCTGCCGCTTTATGCTGACATGCCGTCTTTGCCTGAGATGGAGCGTAAGGTTGTCTGGCGTATGATGCAGGCCCAGGAATCCAAGCATTTGATACCTGTGTACCGGAATTTGTCCCGGGATGGTTTTGATCCCGATAAAGATATGGCCCAGGTCTATACCGGCGGCGGGCCACCGCAGTGGCGTGACTTCGGTGAAATAGGCGGAGGACTGGTTGTCGACTGGGATATGAAGACCACAGTTGACGGCCTGTTTACCGCCGGCCAGCAGGTGTTTTTCTGCGATGCCCATGCCGGAGCGGCATCTACCGGAGCATATGCCGGAAGACGCGCGGCCGCCTATGCGGCCGGGGTTAATGTGTCAGATATTGACCGCAAACAGGTGGAAGCCGAAAAAGCTCGCGTCTATGCCTCCGTACATCGGGACAGCGGTCTGAACTGGAAAGAGCTTAATATGGTCATTTGCAAGGTTATGCAGGACTACTGTCCGGAGGTGAAGAACGAGGAGCTGCTGAGGCTGGGGCTGAGGTGGTATGACGAGCTTGAGGCCAGCGAGGCGGCTACCGCCTGTGCCAGGAATCCCCACGAGCTTATGCGCATTCTGGAGGCCTTCAATGTAAAGGAGTCCAACCGCATGATACTGGAAGCCTCCCTGGCGCGCAAGGCGAGCAGTACATATCTAAATCTAAAGAGACAGGACTATCCCACGCTTGATCCCCCTGAGTGGCATCACTGGGTAACCATAAAACTGGATGAGGGAAAAGTCAAGACGGGCAAGCTGCCTCTGGATTACCACGGAGACCTGGTAAAGAACTACGAGGCCCATTGCGGGCTGAAGAAATAGGAGGAAAGCATGATGTCGCAGGAAGATGTACGCATGTTTCCCAATAAAATAACACCCAACGATCCGGTTATATTCGATGAGAATGTCTGCAATGGCTGCAACGCGTGTGTGGAAATATGTGTGATGGATGTACTGATGCCGAATCCCGAAAAAGGTAAAATCCCGGTTGTATTGTATCCGGATGAGTGCACCTATGACGGCTTGTGTGTGAAATACTGTCCGCTGTGGCAGGAAGGGGCTATCCAGCTCAATACGCCGCTGGTTCAGAGGTTGCGCTGGAAGCGGAAGGCGACCGGTGAGTATTTCCGTACGGGTATGGCTAACCCGCCGCCGCCCTACGATAAACCGCCCGTTGGCGGCTGGGACCCGAAAGCATGAGTCATTCACCGTTTTTCGTCGGCGGGTGGACTGGCGTAAGTCCTGTTCACGGAGAAAATTTATAGGAAGGCCGGATAGGGAAAAGACTATAGCCGTTATGAGACTCCTTTGAAGTATTTTGTTATAGGTGAAGCTTTATTTCAGGGAGTCTCTCTTTTCTCCGTACAATAATAACTTATTCTGGAACAATATATTGTCCGAAATATAGTATACATATAGACGGTGGTAACATTTTAAGAATGGGTGTTTATTCCGTGAACATTTCATCAAGTACTGCCAGTACAGCTTCCTGATGTGTTTTATTCAAACGACCCAGTTTTCTCACCAGGCGGGTTTTATCTACAGTCCTTATCTGGTCCAGTACGATTTGTCCTTCTTTTCCTTCGAATTTACAGGAAATCCGGCTGGGGTATGCGTGGCCTCTGGTAGTCACAGGGGCTATTAGCACTGTGGCAATATGCCTGTTCATTTCATCAGGGGATATGACAACACACGGGCGGGTCTTTTGAATCTCGCTTCCAACGGTAGGGTCCAGGTTTACTAGATAGATGTCGAAACGTTTTATTTCCATTCCCACTCATTTTTATCCCAACTGCTGAGATTCAGGGTATCAGAATCGAGTAATAGATCATCACCACGGCGGGCCATTTTTGAAAACTGTTCATCCCAGCCCTGGCGGGGATTTCGCAGAGACCGAATAATAAGTGTATTGCCTTCAACCTCCACCTCAATCTCATCACCAAGTTTTGCTTGATCTATCAGGATTTTTGGGATCCTGATTCCCCTCGAATTACCTATTTTTACGATACGGGATTTTATTCCGCTTCCCATTAAAGTCTCCTTGTTACCCTGGATGTAATTACATTGTAGATACCTGGTTCCACTTTTGTCAAGAACGCTTCTTCCGGGTATTGCTGCTTTAAGTCCACTCGTAAATCAATGCCTTCGACAGTATGACTGAATTTTTCGGCAGCCCTCAAAACAGCCAACAGTTTCGGCTTAATGTAGGTCATTCCTGATTTCTCCATTCGGTAATAAATTATCCGGATGTGATTCGTCTCTTTCCTCCATCTGATATCTGACGCATTTTTCGTTGTCACCCCAACAGTAGTTTTCTATCCACAGCTTTTCCAGTTTGCCCTGCTCGTAATATCTTTTCAGCGGGCAAACCGGATACCATTTACAAATTTTCATGCTCGTCGTTCTTTTCAATCCGTTTCGTTCAGGAAAATCCCCGTTTCGTTTCCAGATCCGGTTCATACACATTATTATTTTATACTATGTCACTGGCAGCGCCGAATTTTGTATATTTGCATCAAATTAACTGCCGTCAACTCAGTCGATTGCATTCGGTACGATGACAACTGGTTTTTTACAGGCAGCGACTTTCAGCAATATCTGTTTTTCGATGAAATACCGGATGATCAGTACCGGGATAGCGCTCAGGTTCAGGCGGAGAAAATTTGATTTCAGAACAGGTAAAGCAATTGATTTCAGGGTTAATAAATATTATAATACCGCTATCTTTTCCCGGCGGCAACTTCCGGGTATGCATACCAAGCAAAATCGCGTGGCGCGGATTTGCTTACCGGAGAAAAAAGAATGCTGCCGTAAATAAAACTCTCATGTTATTGATATTAACTTCCGCTGGAGGGTTACTGAAAGGGTTACCGGAAAAGAACGATAAAAAAGTCCGATTAAATATTTGGCTATAATTTTGGACTTAATTCAAAGTTACTTTGGTTTTTTATATTGGTACATTGATAATCTGCACTTGAATTCAATGCAGGATAGCAATATGACTGGAATGATCCAGGGAAATAAAGCGGCAGCAGCATAGATAAATGAAAGAGGAAAAAGATGATGGAAAGAGCAAAATCAGGAATTAATTCCGGACAGCAAAAATCGTTTGTCAAGGGGCTGAGCTTCATGGGGCCGACCGGCGGATATCCGTGCAGGATTGATGTCGAAAACGGCAGGTTAATCAGGATAAGGCCGCTGCACTATGATTGGAAATACAATCCGGAGGAGTTCAAGCCCTGGAATATCGATGCACGTCAGCAGACCTTTGAGCCGGGCCTGAAAACGCTTGTCTCTCCCTATGCCCTGGCCTATAAAAAGCGGGTCTACTCTCCCAACCGGGTCCTTTATCCTCTCAAGAGGGTTGACTGGGACCCCAGTGGTGAGAGAAACACGGAAAACAGGGGCAAAAGCGGATACATCAGGATCTCATGGGACGAAGCCCTGGATATCATTGTCGGCGAACTTAAAAGGGTAAGGGAAAAATACGGTCCGGAGGCGGTTCTTTCTCAGGGAGACGTACATGGGGAGTCCAAGACCGTACACACAGCCCATGGCTGTGCCCACAAGTTCCTGGCCCTGCTGGGCGGCTTCACAGTACAGATGAGGAATCCGGATAGCTGGGAAGGTTGGTCATGGGGCGCCAAGCATGTCTGGGGAATGGAGCCTGTCGGGATAATGGGGCCGTCCACCAATCTGATACCCGACATCGTGAAGAACAGCCAGATGATTCTTTTCTGGGGATGCGATCCGGAAACGACTCCGTGGGGGTTCAACGGCCAGATGGCCAGCCGCCTGTGCTACTGGTTTTCGGAGCTGGGCATCAAAAACATTTATATCTGTCCCGACCTGAATTACGGGGCGGCCATCCACGCCGATAAGTGGATTCCGATAATACCCGGTACCGATGCTGCTCTGCAACTGGCCATAGCTTATACCTGGATTGTCGAGGGGACTTTCGATAAAGACTATATCGCCACTCACACTTACGGCTATGATAAGTTTGAGGAGTATGTCCTGGGCAGAGAAGACGGAATACCCAAGACGCCGGAATGGGCGTCGCCCAAATGCGGTATAGCGGAATGGACTATTAAAGCACTGGCGAGAGACTGGGCAGCCAGGACTACCTCTATAACCCATGGCAACGGCGGGCCAGGCATCAGGAGCCCCTACTCAACGGAGAACGCCCGGCTCGAAGTACTGCTTTTAGCGATGCAGGGTTTGGGAAGACCGGGGGTTCACCAGGCCAAGATGATGGAGTGGGGAGGCCCCCCGGCGGGAGCGCCCATGCCCCCTGGTATAGCATACCCGAGAATGAATATGATGGCTTATGATGTTGGAATGATTATCAGCAACCGGCCTCATGCCCTGGACAAGCAAACACTGGCAACTACTGAATTCCAGAAACTGCTCAGGCCGGCACCGATGAACGTAAAACAATGTATCCCCAAGGACCGCATTCATGATGCTATCCTCAATCCACCCATTACCTGGTATGGAAACACATCCTTCCTGGACTCAGTTGACGACCAGTTTGTGAAGTACACTTATCCGGTGGAAGGATGCTCTGAGGTGCATATGATCTGGACCGATTCTCCCTGCTGGATAACCTGCTGGAATGACAGCAATTCCTATATCAAGGCGCTCAAGAGCCCCAAGATAGAGTTTATCCTGGCGCAGCACCCCTGGCTGGAGAATGATTGTCTCTTTGCCGATATTATCCTTCCTGTCAGTACAAAATTCGAGCTCCAGGATATCGGAGTGGACTTGCACAACGGGCAATATTATTGCGCATATCATGAAGGAAAGTGTATTGAACCGGTAGGAGAGTCCAAAAGCGATTACGAGATCGTCAGCCTGATAGCCGGAAGGTTCGGCCTGTTGGAGAAATACACCGGGGGAAAGTCGGTTGATGAGTGGGTAAAGCTTAACTTTGATAATTCGGGCATACAGGATTTGATCCCGTACGAGGAGTTTATAGAGAAGGGGTATTTCGTCGTCCCTACCGATCCTGGCTGGAAGAAACAGCCGGCCGGCCTGAAGGAGTTTCATGATGACCCCGAGGGTCATCCTTTGAAAACACCGTCCGGCAAGATAGAGTTCTGCTCTCAGAACCTGACTCGCTACTTTCCAGATGATAAGGAGAGGCCGCCGGTGCCGCACTGGATTGAAAAAGGGGAGAGTCATGATGAAAGAATTTCCAGCGAAAGGGCTCAAAAATATCCCCTTATCGTAATGTCCAATCATGGAAGGTGGCGTGTACATGCCAATCACGATGACATTCCCTGGACGCGGGAGATATCGACCTGCAAGGTAAAAGGTCCGGACGGCTATCACTATGAACCGTTGTGGATAAACCCGGCGGATGCTTCAGCCAGGGGTATTGAAAACGGTGATATCGTCAGGATATACAACGAAAGGGGAGCTGTGCTTGGCGGCGCCTATATCACCAGCAGGATAATCCCCGGTGTCGTTTATATGGACCACGGAGCGAGGTATGATCCCATTGTTCCCGGAGAACTTGACCGCGGGGGAGCAATCAATACCATAACCCCGCATAATACGACTTCCAGGAAGGCCACGGGGATGGCGGTCAGCAGCTTCCTGGTTGAGGTGGAGAGGAGCAATATAGACGATCTGAGGAAGCAGTATCCTGAGGCGTTTGCCAGAGAATACAGTCCGGCCGTAGGTTTGAATTTCAACTCCCGTATTGTCAAGGACACCTGACGGCATACTGAAAATGTAAATTTTCGTGGTTTCCAATACAAAAATATACCTGATTCACTAAGGAGTCCGCTAGAGCACCGGAACCATAACGGCTAAGCTCCGGCAATTATTGAAAATCAGGATGCTATTTCTATACAGCAAAACCTCGATTGATCATATCTACAACCGCTGGCGGGTGATTTGAAAGGATTTTTACGAGAAAAAATCCTCTTTTGCCTTAAATATGCCCTCCTCAGCTCCTGATCACCTCGATTATCAGCATTATCTACAACATTGACAAGCTGCATCAAAAGATGGAAGAATTAGGGCTATCTACAGTGGTTGTATGCTATTGCCGCTTTACTAACTGAGGATTTATAGTGTATATGTTTTTGCCTCTTGTTACCCTTTATACTGGATCATATTCAGGAAGAGGTTCGGTGATAAGCACCTTAAAAACAATATCGCAAGCTGAAAAACAAAGCTGTTCAATTAAATTTAGCTTAATTTCTTTGCATTGCTGCAACAGGCAGTAGGCCTGTTTTCATTGACGGCTGTACCTGTTGCAGTTTTCACTGTCATTCCGGCAGCTATTGACGGCGGACCGGGATATTGTGGTTTATGCATCAGATTGTCAGGACTCTTGAACCGGAATAGCCTGGTCTGGCAGAGGGTGAACAGGGAATAAAATAACAGACCCTGAAGCCTAAAATCAGCATCTGTCAATAGAATATGTTTTTTTCTTTTTATGACGTGTGTATATTGGTGTATTAGAAAATATAATACATGAATAAATAAAAAACTAAGGAGTATATGCATGGCGAACTATAAGATGTGGATAGACGGAAAAGCAGTTGATGCCGTCTCGGGAAAAACATTTAATTCTTACAATCCGGCTACAGGCGAAGTAATCGCACAGGTGCCTCTGGGCGACAAGGAAGACATTAACAGGGCTGTTGCGGCTGCTAAAAAGGCTTTGCCGGCCTGGAAGAAAATATCAAACAGAGACCGCTCACAGTTGATGTTCAGGATAGCCGAGGCGGCCAAAAAGAATGCCGATGAGCTATGTCATCTGGAAATTGATGAACATGGTATGCCGGTAATGATGGCCAGGATGCAGGGCTTTGCCGTAGCAAACATGTTCGAGAATATAGCCCATCTCGGCAGTGAAATCCGGACGGGTGATGTTGCCGTTACAGAAGCCGACAGGCTGGCCTATAATAAACGTGAACCGATCGGGGTCGCCGCGCTTATCACACCCTGGAATATGCCGCTTATGATGGTTGCCTGGAAGATGTCTCTGGCTATAGGTACAGGTAATACCTGTATTGTCAAACCTCCGAGTATCAGCTCCCTTGGCGCCATCAGGTTAGTAGAGCTGATAACAGAGTTAGGGTTACCACCAGGTGTTGTCAACATCGTAACCGGTCCCGGGGCCACTACAGGAGAAGCGCTTGCCAGTCATCCTGATGTAAATCTGGTTGCCTTTACAGGAAGCTGTGAAGTTGGTAAAAGGATAATGGAGCTATCCAGCCAGACCGTAAAACGGCTACAACTGGAACTTGGCGGCAAGAACCCGATCATTCTGCTGGAAGACGCTGATGTCGATTTAGCAGTAGGCAAGTGTGTATGGGGACAGCATATGAACTCTGGAGCTATATGCGCCGCTCCCGGCAGGTACTATATTCATAAGAAAATATATGATGAATTCGTTGAAAAATATGTTGACGGAGCGAAGAAAATTACGGTGGGAGACCCCAATGATGAAAAGAATGCCATGGGGCCGGTGGTCAGCGCCGAGCACCGTGACCGCATTGAGGGTTTCATTGCGGCTGGGGTAAAGGAAGGAGCTAAAGTGGTACTGGGAGGTCAGAGACCGACCCAACCACCGTTAGACAAAGGCTACTATGTAATGCCAACGGTTATTACCAATGTAAGACAGGATTCAGTACTGGCCAGGGAGGAGATCTTCGGTCCGGTTGCCTGCATCATGGAGCCGTGTTCATCTGACGAAGAAGCTATAGCTCTGGCAAATGACAATACCTTCGGACTGGCATCCAGTATCTATTCCAGGAATGTGGCTAAAGCTATCAAATATGCCGACGATCTGGAAGCTGGTACTGTCTGGGTGAACGATACGATGGCGGTTGGCGATTTGCCATGGGGCGGTTTCAAGCATAGCGGCTTCGGAAAAGAAGGTACCAAGTATGGTATTGAAGAATACACCCAGCTTAAAGCGGTGTCTGTGGTATTGAAAAGCTAGTAGAAATCGCCGACGATTGGATTATCCTGATATACAGCTAATTGGCGGTGTGACGGCCGGGAAGGCCGTCACACCGCCGCGATCAAGTTCTTCGCATCATACCCTGATGCAGGCAACCTCATGTGTACCATCAACCTGGCGTAAGGGCGGTGCAATACGGCTGCATTCCTCCGTAGCCATCCAGCAGCGGGTACGAAAAGTACAGCCGCTGGGAGGATTCAGCGGGCTTGGAACATTGCCTTGTAAAATAATGCGCTGGCGTTTTCTCTCAACCGCAGGATCGGGAATCGGCACGGCGGAAAGCAATGCCTTGGTGTAAGGGTGAAGGGGATTCTCATAAAGCTGGTCCCAGTCAGCGATTTCAACTATATGTCCCAGGTACATAACAGCGATGCGATCGCTGATATGCCGTACGACGGAAAGATCATGCGCAATGAATAGATAAGTAAGCCCCAGTTTTTTCTGAAGTTCCTGTAAAAGGTTTATTATTTGCGCCTGGATGGAAACATCCAGCGCCGATATCGGTTCGTCGCAGACAATTAAATCCGGATCGAGAGAAAGGGCGCGGGCGATTCCAATGCGTTGTCTCTGACCTCCGCTGAACTCGTGCGGAAAGCGTCCTATCATTCTCAGGTCCAACCCTACGGTATTAAGAAGCTCTCCCACTCTTTCAGCACGCTGTTGCCTTGTCTTGTATTTGGGATGATATTTTAGTGATTCACCGACAATGCTACCGGCGCTCTGCCGGGGATCAAGAGAAGCGTAAGGATCCTGAAAGATAAGCTGCATCTGGCGTCGGACAGGCCGCAGCTTGTTCTGTGGTAATCTGGTAATATCCTGTCCCTTGAAGATGATCTTTCCATTCGAAGGAGTGAAAATTCGCAGGATGCACCGTCCCACGGTTGTTTTACCACATCCGGTCTCACCGACCAGACCCAGGATTTCCCCTTTTTTTACTTTGAAGCTGACGTCATCGACAGCTTTTACATCAGCAACTCTACGGCGCATGATTCCCTTGATAACAGGGAAATACATCCTGAGGTTACTGACTTCCAGAAGCGTATTTTCTGCTGTTGAACCCACTAGTGGTCTCCTTTGATGTCGAGATGGCATCTGACATAATGCTGGCCGGACACCAGGTGCAGGTCAGGATCGGATTCGTCAAGACAACCGTCACGATATTCACAGCGGGGTTTAAAGGAACATATGGGGGGCATGTTAACCATATTAGGGGGCATTCCTAAAATGGGTACTAAATGCCTGCTGCGAGGCGCATCCAGTCTGGGAACAGACTTGAGCAGCCCTATCGTATACGGATGACGCGGATCGCTGAAAATATCATCCGCCGTACCTGACTCTACAATACGTCCGGCATACATAACATAGATTCGCTGAGCATACCGTGCAACAACTCCCAGGTTGTGTGTGACGATAACCAGCGAGGTCTTAAATTGCTTGACCATATCAACCAGTATTTCCAGCAGCGCAGCCTGGGTAGTTACGTCCAGGGCGGTAGTCGGTTCGTCAGCTATCAGCAGCTTTGGATTACATGAGATAGCCATGGCGATCATCACTCTCTGTCGCATTCCGCCGCTGAACTGGTGAGGATAATCATTAATGCGCGTTTTGGCTTCCGGAATGCCGACCAGCCCGAGTAACTCAATAGAACGTTTTACGGCAGCTTCCCGGCTCATTTTCAGGTGTAACACCAGCATTTCCGATATCTGTTCGCCAATGCTTAAGACGGGGTTGAGAGATGTCATTGGCTCCTGGAATATCATCCCTATCTTTCCGCCGCGGATCGAACGCATAGCCTCACTATCGGGATGAAATTTTAAAAGGTCCTGTCCCTCGAAGATCACCTCCCCGCCCACTATTTTACCGGGCGGGTTCGGTATCACCTGTAGTATGGACATCTGGCTGACTGATTTTCCACAGCCGCTTTCTCCGACCAGACCTACAATTTCCTGTTCAAAAATAGTGAAAGAAACATCATTCACCGCGGTAACCAGACCGCTTTCGGTTTTGAACTGTGTCTTAAGATTATTAACTGTTAATAGCGTTGCCATTTAAACCTGCCAGATAGAAAAATTTAATATTACTTATATCGTTCCTCTTAGCCGCGGATCTAAAGCATCTCGCAAACCGTCTCCAACCATATTGAAGGAAAGTACCACCAGCGCAATAGTAATACCGGGGATAAAGGATAGAAGCGGATTAGTGAACAGGTACTTGTATCCTTCGCTTATCATTGATCCCCAGGATGCGGTAGGTGGTGAGATGCCTATACCGAGAAAGCTCAGACCAGCTTCAGCCAGTATCATCGATCCCATGTTGAGAGTAACTAATACCATCAATGGAGGAAAAGCATTGGGTAGAATATGACGCAAAGCAATATTTAGGTCGTTAATTCCTATAATTCTGCTTGCAGTCACATAGTCATTTCCTTTTAATGAAAGCACCTGAGCACACATCAAGCGGCAATATGAAGGTATCATAGCGATGCCGAGAGATATCATGACATTCTTCAAACCGCCGCCAAGTGCGGCTGAAATCGCCAGAGCCAGTACCAGTGGCGGCAGCGACATCATCGTATCCATGATCCTCATGATGATATTATTGACAATATTGCCGGAATAACCCGCAATTAGACCCAGTGACATCCCGATAACACCGGCTATTCCTACACCGATTATACCTACCAGGAGAGATATCCTTGAGCCGTAGATGACACGGCTTAAAACATCTCGACCGAGAGCATCGGTACCGAAGAGGTGCTCTGAAGAGGGTTGGTTCAGCCTTATTGTAAGGTTTTGCTTATAAGGATCGTATGGAGAAATGAACGGCGCAAAGATAGCCATAAAAATAAGCAATGCAATTATCACCGTACCGAATATTACCAGCCACCGGCTGAACATTACCCGGATAATACGCCGCATCTCACTGACTTGAGGCGGTGATTCCTCTATGCCATGGTTATTATTGAAATTTCCGGAGATAGTATTTATTGTTTCGTTTTTCTTAATCATAACGTATCCTGGGATCAAGCCATCCATAGGCTAAATCGACTGTAAGATTAGCAATAACAGTTATCATCGCAATGATCAACGTACATGCCTGAATAACAGGTATGTCCTTGTTAAGAGCGGCTTGAACGATAAGCCTGCCCATACCGGGAATATTGAAAACGTTTTCTATGAGTACTGATCCTCCAACCAGCAGACCAACCTCTACGCCGAGTAACGTTATTACGGGGATGAGTGCATTTTTAAGGGCGTGTTTAAGTATAATAACTCGTTCCTTCAGCCCTTTAACCCTGGCAGTGCGGATATAATCCTGCCTGACAACCTCGAGCATGGATGACCTGGTCTGTCGTGTAAGGATGGCAATTGAATGAATCGCCAGACAAATAACGGGTAAAATTGCCTGTCTGGTACTGAGCCAGAAATCATCGAAGGGAGATGTATAGCCCTGGATTGGAATCCAGGATAGTTTTAGTCCAAAGTAATATGCCCCCATGATCCCGAGCCAGAAAACAGGCAGGGCTACGCCCAGATTGGCCAAAAGTGTAATAATCGAGTCCGATACCTTTCCCCTTCTGATGGCGCAAACAATACCAAAAGTAATACCGACCAAGGTGCTGATGATAAAGGCTACGCCTGCCAGGTGAACAGTAACAGGCAACCGGGCTGCAATCAGCTCTGAAACATTGCGTTTATACATCACCGACTTCCCCAGGTCGCCCTGGATTGCATCAGTCAGCCAGTGTCCATACTGCTCCAGTAAAGGACGGTCAAGCCAAAGCTCCTTCCGGAGTGCATCGAGTTGTTCTCTACTGGCCTGTAGGCCCAGGATAGTTACAGCAGGGTCTCCGGGGATTAGCTTGACGAACACAAAGACCATGATAGTGACAAGAAAAATAACAATGACACCTAAAATCAACCTGCGAACAATATATGCAAACAAAAGACCTAATTCTCCTTATTAATGGTGCTTATATATATAAAAGCCGGGTAATATTCCCGCTGTTGGAGCGTCATTGTTGTATGGATTTAAAGGGCAATTTTATTGTTTGCATGGGAACAGCCAAGATGCCGTGCGTCAACAACAGTCGTTTAACGACTCTGTAATATATTATACCACCCTTAGTCAATACCTCCCCAAAGACCACAATCCGTAGGTTCGTTGACAGTATTTATAGCCGTATGCTATGCTGAGACACAATAAAAGAGTCTATCGCAAAGGTACGTTCAAGAAAAGGGATTACATAGCCAGTAACCGGAATTTTTTCCATATTACCGATCAGGGCTTTACTGGATTTTATTGCCGTATAGAAGGATAATAGCATCCGCCATGCAGACTTATATGACTGAATGGAAAAATATTTAGGATTTATTTTTCATAGCGTCCAATTAAGTCTGCATCAAGAGTGAGCTTGGTATGATTGTAACAGGGATCGATGCAGGTTTAAAAACCTTAAAACTAGTTATCTTGAATGAAGAAAAAATCGTTGCCGATCGTGTAAACATAATCGGGAAAAACTCCATAACCGCGGCAACAGAACGGGCGCTGAACGAATCTGCTGCCGCAGCAGGTATATCCGGCAGTGAATTGCGACATATAGCTGCTACCGGAGCTTCCAGGCATCAGGTGCCTCATAGCAGTCAACAATTCCCGGAGACATTGTGCCTGGCAAAAGGAATTGATTTTATTATACCGGCTTTTTCCGGGATAGTACTGGATGTCGGTGTACATAAAGCACTGGCTGTTAGATGTCAGGACGGGACTCCGATGGGTATATCCCGGAGCGACAGGTGTGCAGCCGGCAGCGGTGAATACCTGGAAATGGTAGCTGAAATGATGGACATAGACATAGGCCGGATGGGTGAGTTTTATCAGAGGTCTCTCCAACCGGTGGAAATACAAAGCACCTGCTCGGTTTTTGCTGAATCCGAAATCATTTCGCTCATGCATCAACAAAAGCGCCCTGAAGATATTCTCAAGGGCGCTATCAAGGGGTTTGTAGCACGCCTGTACCCGTTACTCTTGAGCGTTGGGTATTCCAAAGAAAATAGCGTGGTTGCCATTGCCGGGGGCGTTGCTCATAATTCAGGGATAATACAGGCGCTGGAAGAGCAAATCGGCCGTAGTGTTATCGTCCCCGATAAATCGTCCGTAATTGGAGCTTTGGGCGCCGCTCTGATGGGAAGAGAGAGATTAAGATCGCAATGAAGATTACCGCTGGCATAGATATAGGCTCAATGAGCACAAAAGTAGTCCTGATGAAGGACAATGAGATCATTTCGTGGGGTATACTGCCTACAGGTATCAACGGCGCTGAAACGGCGGGCAATATCATCAGGTCTCTTTTAGAAGAAAAAGAGATGACTTTCAGTGAAATTCAATACATCGTCTCAACAGGATACGGCCGTTTCGAAGTCCCCTTCGCACAGAAAAATATCACCGAGATATCATGTCATGCCCGTGGAGCAAACTGGTTGTGTCCGGAAGTACGGACTATCCTCGATATGGGCGGGCAGGACTGCAAGGCCATAAGATGTGATGAAGGCGGCCATGTACTTAATTTCGCCATGAACGACAAGTGCGCGGCAGGCACCGGACGCTACCTTGAGAGAGTAGCTAAAACCCTGGAGGTGCCGATAGACCAGATCGGGCCTCTATCTCTGCAAATCGTAGATTCGCCGGTTAGCATCAGCAATTACTGCGCGGTTTTTGCTCAAAATGATATCCTTGTGAGTCTTCGGGAAGGAAAGCATATCAACGATATTCTGGCAGGAGCCCATGATGCCATTTGCAGCCGGGCTCAGGACCTGTTTGAGAGAGTGGGTTTGGTAAAGGCTTTTATGATAACAGGCGGTATTGCTAAAAATGCAGGTGTTGTTAAGCGTATCGAAGCGAAGGTGAAAATGGAAGTCATTGTTCCTTTTGAACCCCAGATTGCAGGGGCTCTTGGTGCGGCGATATTTGCTCAGGAAAAATTGAAGGTGGCAACTTCATCCGATGCTTAAGATTCCCATGTCATTGTTCCAGCCCGCAAACAATCTTGTATTCTCCATTTGAAGCTATATTCCCCTTAGCCTTATTCAGAGGTGTTCCCTCCGTTCAAATATTATCTTGAGAGCCCCCAGACATACAGGATTGACTCCAATTGACATAGAAAATCAATGACTTTTTTTCCATACGGTAAAACCTCGATTTATCATATCTACAGCCACTGGCGGGCAAATTAAGAAAAATATTACGAGAAAAAATGCTCATTAGCCTTCAATATGCCTCTATTAGATCATATTTACAACGAATATCAGCATTATCTGCAACATTGACAATCTGTATCAAAAGATGGAAAAATTAGGGAAATCCAGTCTGGTTGTATCTTGAAGTTGCTTTAAAAACTGAGGAATCGTGGTGTATATGTTCTTTTCCTGGTTGACACTTATTCCTGAGTTTAGATCAGGAAAAGTTTTGAGGAATTACACCTTAATGGCAGTACTCCCTTCCGGTTTCTTTTTCAACATCAGATCGGAGCTTAGCCCGGGTAAAATCAAAAGGGTGGCAAAGATAATCTGATTGGCTGTTCTCACGGGATGGATAAACCGGCAGGTTATAAATTACATCAAGCTGGAAGGAAAAAGGAAAAAACAAGGCCGAAAAGCACCGCTGTTGGAAAGATTTGGAGCTTTAAAAATAAGGCGATCTTTACAGAAAGGAGGAAAAACAAGAGGATGAGAGGGATTTTAGTGATCTTAGCATGCATCGTAATGTTAAGCACAATGATTCTCGCTGGCTGCGGAGGATCAGACACTACAACGACCACAACCAAACCGGCTGCAACCACCCAGGCTGCGTCCAAACCGGCTGCAACCACTCAGGCTGCAACCAAACCGGCTGAACCTACCCAACCGGCCACCAAACCATCTGAACCAACCAAGCCCGCAACCAAACCGGCTGCAACCACACCAACCACTCCAAAAACAGAGAAAAAATATGGCGGTATTCTGAGGATATCTACCGGACGTGATGCCAGAACACCGGGAGATCCGGTTAACGAAACGTCTCATGAAGGTATGATAATGATGGGAGCGGCAGTTGAATATCTCGCCCGCCTGGATGGGACGGAAACCTGTCAGCCCTGGCTGGCAGAGACCTGGGAACTGGGTCCCGATGCAAAATCGCTGACTGTCAAGCTTAAGAAGGGTATCAAGTTCCATGATGGTACTGATTTCAACGCTGAAGCCGTTAAATGGAACTGGGAAAGGTACATGGAGGTATCCAATCCTTTCACAGCCTCGGTTGAGTCGATAGATATTATTGACGACTATACTCTGCGGGCTAATCTTTCCGTCACGGATATAAGCATTATTGAAAACCTGCTATTTGATGCGGGCGCTATCGTATCGCCCACCGCCTGGCAGAAGAACGGCGCTGAACTGGCGGAAAAGACGCCGGTAGGCACCGGACCCTTTGAGTTTGTAAGCTGGGAACCGGAAGTATCCATGACGTTTAAGAAATTCGATGGCTACTGGCGGAAAGGCGAGCCTTACCTGGACGGTGTTGAATTTACCGTGATAAGTGATGAAATGACCAAAATGCTTGCCCTCCAGGCCGGCGATGTAGATGTAGCTGCGATGCTGGCGCTGGATAAAGCCAAGCAGTTGGCTGATGAGGGTAAATATGGCATTCCGGTGGTTACCGTCGGAAAAGGGTTGATGATGTTCGGAGTGAACTTCGACACCGGCAATCCCGATTCCAGATTTACCCTGAAAGTACGTCAGGCCGTTGCCCATGCTATCGATAGACAGGCTATTGTCGATAGTTTCCTGTATGGTTTCGGGGCAGCCACGGATCAGTGGGGCAGCCCTGAATCCTGGGTTTACAACACCACTCTGGCGGGATATCCGTACGATCCGGCCAGGGCAAAAGCGCTGCTGGCTGAAGAGGGTTATGCAGATAAACCCATGGAGATGAAATACCACGTTACCAACATGGACCTGGACCGATACCAGGCTATCCAGGGAATGTTGAACGAGGCCGGTTTTAAATGTGAACTCGTTGTTCATGAGCTTCCGGGATGGCGCGATATTATCACTTCAACCGGATGGCACGATGAAACGGTCCTGTTCATCGGTCCCGGTGGAGGGGATATGGCGACTAATATGGCATGGTTCCGGTCCGATAGCTGGGCTTATGTCAGTTGGAAACATTCGCCGGAGATTGATGCCATGGTAGACAAGGCTCTCGGAGCACCAGACCTCAAGACACTGAAAGAGAGTATCTGGGCTATTCAAAAGTGGGCGTTCCAGGACGAACTGATGTATGTACCCGCATTTATTACTGGTACGGTAAGTGCGCTTGCACCATCAGTAAAGGACAGCGGAATATTCGAGAATGTCTCCAACCAATGGAGACCCAATGATTGCTGGTTAGACAGATAACTTTTACGGCAGGGATCAGGCCTGGTACAGACTCTGATCCCTGCCAGGTTACACACCGCAAATTTTTGATATTACCTGCTGCAAGTTGAACCGCGATGAAGGCTGTGTTGATAGTACACAGATATCAGGGGTAGGTAATGTGACGGCAGATTAAAAAGATATCTTATACGTTTGCGGTATTTAAAAGACAACATAATGTCGAATCAGAAGGAAAGAGAAATATGGAAAACAGACTCAGGAAACTACTTGAGCAAAATAGTGAAAAGAACAGAGGCGAAGTAGCTGAAGGATACAGGAAACAGGGGAAGCATATCATCGGAATAGTTGATGGCAGTTTCCCGGAGGAGATTATACATGCGGCAGGAATGCTGCCCTGGAGAATAACCGGGACCTGGAGCGATAATGTGGCGATGGCCCATTCGCATCGATCCAAGGATACTGATGATTACAGCAACCATATATTTCAGTCACTATTGGAGGACAAGCTGGCTTTTCTGGATGGAATAATAATCAGTTGCGAGTATGACGATATAAGGCGTCTCAGGGATAACTGGGACTACGTAAAAAAGTCACCTATTACGTATTTGTTATACGTTCCCTGTAAAGACTCCGAGATAACGCGTGAAGCATTTATGGAATCACTGAAAACGTTTATCAGCGAATTCGAAAAATATAGCGGCGTTAAGATAACTGAGGATGCTCTGGAAAAGTCCATTAAAACATATAACAAGTGGCGTACATTATTAATGAAGGTGTATGAGCTGAGGAAGAGGGAGGTACCTCCAATCTCCGGCAGTGAGGCCCTTAAGCTGGTTACCGCCTCATTTGTCATGCCGAAAGAGGAATTTGTCCGGGAGCTTGAGGTATTGTTGCCCTATCTGGAAGAACGAAAGACATCGTTACCGCATCTACAGCCCCGGTTGCTGGTTTCAGGCGATAAAGTGGATAATCCCGCATACCTGGAGCTTATCGAGGATATGGGGTGTTTGATAGCCATGGATGACCTGGATACCGGAAGTAGATATTTTTGGAAGACGACAAATGAAGAGCTAAATCCATTAGAGGCCCTAGTTGACCGCTATATGACTCGTCCGCCGTCACCTCTTATCGCTGAATGGTCGAAGTATACCGATCACGTTATTTCCTGGGCAAAAGAATATAATGTGGCCGGAGTCCTTAATTTACCTCATCAACATTCACTTACGAGATGGATGGTCACGCCTTATTTCCGTGATAAAATTCTTGAAGCCGGTATCCCTGTAATGAGTTTTAAAGTTGAATATCATTTAGCTAACCAGGAACAGTTAAAAACCAGGATAGGCGCATTTCTTGAGGTACTCTCAACGAAATAGAACAAGTGCACCGGAAAAAATAGCTGGTATCTGGTAAGGAGAAGGAGTTATCCATGAGTTATCTGGATCATTTGAATGAAGATATTAAAAGATTGGAGAGAAGGATCAAGAAAATTTCAGAAAATCCTGATCCCAAACAGCTCAGATGCAATAAATTGTTGTATCAGATACGCAGGGATAGCATGATAGAACAGGCGAAAGCTGTTGAGGAAAACAAGGTGGTGCTATCGCTGGGAATGTTCGCAGATATCGTGGCGGCGATGGGATACTTTCCGTACGGGATTATTAACCATGGATGGGAAGTGTCTCCGGAAGTAGTCAACCGGTATCTGGAGCTTATCCGGGGCGCTGATTATCCGGATACGGCCTGCGATGCGTACCAGATGGCTATCGGTATGCTGTTAAACAACGAATTACCTCCACTTCAGATAGCGTTGTGTTCAGGAAGCTGCGATGTAGCTGTTTTTGCTGACAGGGCGGTCGCACATACTCTTGGCCTACCTTATTATTATGTCGATGTCAGGCCCGGTATGCACTTGACCTCCCGCTATATGGAACAACAGATACAGCAGGGGATAGCCTTCGCGGAAAAGCATTTACCCGGAGCGAAGCTGGATATGGCCAAACTGGAAGAAAGGGTAAAAAAGACCAAAATGGGAAGGGCCTATCTCTGGGAGATCGGCCAGATGCTGAAACATAAACCTGCGCCCCTCCACGGCAGGGATGCTTTCCGTATTTACAATCCCGGCATTGCCAATGAACCGGGAGGTCTTGAATACCTGAAAGCATTCCGCGATGAAATTCGGGAGAGAATTGAAAAGAAAAACTTTCCAGTTCCTGACGAACAGTTGAGAATAATGTGGGTTGTCAGTGCTCCCATATTCATTGATATATTCAAGATACTTGAAAGGCATAATGCTTCAATGCCTTTGTATGTACAGGCTACCACTGGAGGAATGTGGGGTCTTGGGCCTAAGGAATACCATGAAGAAGGCAGCCCCTGGGGAGGTCCGGCCTACACCTGGGTTAACCAGCTTGTTGAGATGGCAAAAGAAGTCTCGATTGACGGGGTGGTGTATTACATGAATACGGGATGTATCATTAACCGTAGCTGTTCCAGAATGGTTGTCGAAGGATTCGAAAAGGAGCTTAATATTCCTGTTTTACTTCTTGAAGGTACCATGCTGAATCCGGAAAGATTTAACATGAGCAGGGATGAGGAGAGTCTGGAAGAATTTTTGGATTTATGTCTGAAACGTAAAAAGAACAAGAACCGCTAATTACATATGCCGGAAGTTAATAAAATGTAGAGGAGATAACAGATGGACTTTAAATTGCAGGGAAAAGTAGCGCTGGTAACAGGAGCAGGCAGCCAGAAAGGATTCGGAAAGGCTATTGCCCTGACGCTGGCAAAAGAAGGCTGCGATGTAATCGTTAACGATATTAATCTTGAAGACGCGAAAAAGACTGCTGCTGAAGTTGAGGCTATTGGAAGAAAATCTCTGGCTGTTAAGGCTGATGTGACAAGTAAAGCCGAGGTTGACGCAATGGTCAAGGAAGCGCTGGCAAAATTCGGTAAAATAGATATACTGGTAAATAATGCAGGCGCTATTGCTTCTAAGGTCAAAGGGCCTTTCGTTAATCAGCCTGAAGAGGACTGGGATAATGAAATCAGCATGAACCTTAAAAGCGCTATGCTTTGTTGCAAGGCGGTGCTTCCCGGCATGATGGAACATAAATATGGAAAAATAGTCAATATTTCATCGGATTCTGCCAAGATGGTGAATCCGGATGTATCCGCCTACGCCATCGCCAAGGGAGGAGTTATGTTGTTTACAAGGCAGCTTGCCAGGCCGGCCATTGCTTCAGGAATAAATGTCAACAGTGTGTCTCCGGGGTGGGGCCTTACTAATTTCGGCGGCGGAGGCAATGAAGAAGCAATGAAGAAGTTCCTGGTTCCAATAACTCCTATCGGCAGGGCTACCGATCCGCAGGATATTGCCAACACGGTGACTTTCCTGGTCTCCGATGTTTCTGTGGATATTGTCGGCCAGGTAATTAATGTCGACGGCGGACTGGTAATGGAATAAAAAGGAATAAAAAGGCGCAGGCGGTATATACGCTGATCAGGCCCTGATCCACCATTATTAGCGAGGCAAAACATGCCTGAAATAATACACCGGTATAGTGTAGAAATGTGACGCTGATTTTAGGCTGGATGAGGGTGGAGCAAGTATCAGGCAGAACCCCTTGAAAATACCCGGAAAAACGCGGATGATAAGTGTAAAAATACCGCCTGATTTCAGTACGGATGTGATTTTATGGAAAAGAATCTTATGCTTAAGGGTATTACAGTCCTGGATTTTGGTGTTTACGGCACCGGACCGTTGGCCTGCTCCTTTTTGGGCAGTCTCGGGGCTGACGTTATCCGGATTGAACGACCTGGAATTGACCCCATTTATAATATTATGCCGAAGAAGAATGGAGCCAGCCCCATCTTTATCGTTATTCATGCCAACCAACGAAGTATTATTCTTGACTTGAAGACCGCAACCGGGAAGGAAATAGCTTTGCGCCTGATTAAAAAGGCTGATGTGTTCATAGAAAATCACCCCCCGAGGGTTATGAAAAATTTAGGGCTTGATTATGAGACAGTCTCCGGGATCAATCCACGCCTGATATATATTTCCAGCTCCGGGTATGGTCATCAAGGCCCTCTGGCCAATACTCCCAGTGCCGATTCGTTCATGCAGGCTATGTCTGGTTCCGCGAGTCTCAGTGGATCCCCCGGTAGCAAGGGTGAGTTACTGAGACACTATACCCACACGGACCAGTCCTGTGCTATGGGGCTTTGTCACAGTGTGCTGCTGGCGCTTATTGCCAGAGAGACTACGGGAAAAGGACAGAAGATAGAGACCTCTCAATTTGAGGTATCGCTTTCCATACAATCCAATCACATAGCCGAATACTTCGCCACGGGGAAAATACCGGAGCCTATGGGAAGCGGCAGCCCTTATATCGTACCATCTCAGGCTTTCAAGACATCCGATGGCAAGTATATCGCTGTCAGTGTTCCACGGGAGGAGTGCTGGTCTGAACTCTGCCGGGCGCTGGACCGGGAGGACCTGGAAAAAGATGCCAGGTTTATCTCCAATGAAGACAGGGTGAAAAACCGGGAGCAACTTGTACCCATTCTGGAAGAAATATTTTCCGGGCAGCCGTCTGTGTGGTGGCTTATACTTCTTCGCCGGCACAATGTACCATGCAGCCCATTCAATACCTTTTACGATCTTGTTAACGATCCTCATATCGTGGCCAATAAGATGTTGATAAAGCTGGATACAGCCTGGGGTAAGATTATGCACTCGACGGTGCCTATAAGGTTCAGCCGCGCTGCGACTGATGTTAAAGGTGCAGTCATGCCGGACAGTGATAGAAATGAGATACTCAAAGAGATCGATTTTAAAGCATAGCGTTCACCGTAAAGCGAGGACAACATGGTGCAAATATTAGAGGGAATAAAAGTCCTGGACTTGAGTGAGGAAATCTCCGGACCCTACTGTACGATGATGCTGGGTGATTTTGGCGCCGACGTTGTAAAAGTTGAGCCGCTGGCCGGAGATTGGGCCCGCCATCTGGGTGTAAAGGTCAAAGGTGAGAGTGCACTCTTCATGTCGTTGAACCGGAATAAAAGAAGCATTGCTGTTGATATTGAAAATAACAGGGGAAAAAACATCATTCGCTGGTTAGCAAGGGAAGCCGATGTTTTGGTTGAATCTCTCCAGCCGGGTAGAGCTGATGCGCTTGGCTTTGGCTATAAAAGGATGTCCCGTATTAATCCGGGCTTGATTTACTGTGCAATTTCGGCGTTCGGTTCAGAAGGACCTTACAAAGACAGGGCTGCTTCGGAGCTTGAGATTCAGGCGATGGCGTGTTATCCCTGGTACCTGGGTAAATGGGGAGAAGCTCCCGTACGTCTGGGTATGGATGCCGCCGCCATATCATCAGCCCAATGCGCTCTTTCAGGTATCCTTTCCGCGCTCTATTACCGGAAGAAAAGCGGCACAGGACAGAAAGTAGAGACCTCTATGATGGACGCGTTATTGAGGTATTGCATACTTAACCATGCCGTACTTGATGATCCCGAGACATGGAGCGGGGTCGCCGAAGCGCCGTTCGTAAGCCCGGAGACGGGTTATCAAACCAAAGACCGTCCGATCTTGTTCGGCCTGGCTCTCTCCCAGAACAGCCAGCAGGTGTGGATCGATTTCTGCAAGGGGGTAGGACTTGAAGATCTGCTGGAGGACCCCTTCTTCCGGGAGCATGGAATGCGGATGGTAGGAACGGGCAAAGATGCTCAGGAATGGAAACCTGTTATCGAGCGGGCTTTTGAGGATAAAACGGCTGAAGAACTGGTGGATATTATAGACAAAGTGGGGGGACAGGCCGGCATATTCAAGTCCTATGAAAATATTTTCAATGAGCCCCAGGTACGCGCTGTCGAAATGGTGCAGGAGATGGAACACCCTGTCGCAGGTAAAATCAACCTGACCGGCATACCGTACAAGTTCTCGGATACGCCCGGCTGGATCAGGATGCCTCCTCCAATCCTGGGTCAGCATACTGACGAAATACTCGCCGGAGCAGGATTCTCCGCCAGGAAAATAGCCGATCTGAAACGGGAAAAAGTCATTAAGTGATTAAGTGCGGGACCGCACAGGCCCCGGAAACTGCCCGTGACAATCCGGTTATACGCGGCCTGCGTTTTGTAGATATTGTTTATACCAGGACAGGTGTTTGATCACTCTGGCTGCGCGGCGGGAATTGGGTATTACAGGAATCCTCTCCCTGCGCAGCAGGGATGCAGCCTCAGGATCGGTTATTACGCTGGTGGCTACACCCACCAGTATGACAGGCTTACCGTATTCTTCCATTTTTTGTCTAATATCTCTGAGGTTTTTCTCAACCTGTTTTTGATGGGCCAGGGACTGTTCTGGAGTAAAACCCATGCGCTGATCGAGAGTCCTGTCAGCCACTATCGGAGTCTGCAAAAAAATAGTGTCTATGTTTTTATCCTCCAGCAGGACCCGCAGGGAGATTATTCCCGCATCATGCTCCCCAGCACTGACGCCGGCCATATCCACGGGGTTACGGCGCGACCATCTCGACGGGAGGCATTCGTCAAGCTTTTTTACCGTATCGGGGCTGAGCTGGCCTATTTCCAGGCCGGCTTTTTCACATAATTCAGCAGTCAGAGCTCCCTGCCCGCCGCCAATACTCAATATTCCAACCTTGCCGCTGCGGGGTAAAGGGCAGTTGACCAGAAGTCCCAGTACGTCGCACAGCTCGTCATCATCCTCGGCCCTGATCACCCCGGACTGTCTGAAAGCGGCCGTGTAAATTTCATCTGCTCCGGCCAGTGCCCCGGTATGAGACATCACAGCCCTGGCGGACTCTTTTGTTCCGCCTATCTTGACCACGATAATCGGTTTGTGAAGTGTTGTTTTTTTAGCCAGCTCATAGAATCGACGACCGTCGCGTAAACCTTCGATATAAGCTGTAATTACTCCTGTTTCGTTGTCTTCCGACAGATATTCCAGGTAGTCTTCCAATTTTAATGAGGCTTCATTACCGGTACTGACGCACTTGCCGAAAGCTACTCCTGAATTTCCGGCCGCACGCACTATCTTGAAGCAGGTACTGCCGCTTTGCGAAAGCAGGGCTACCCTTCCTGACTCCTTGCTCCACCCGGGGCCGAAACTATTCAACTGCGCACTCAAGTTGGCGTGACCCATGCTGTTCGGCCCGACGAAATATATGCCGCCTTCATTTGCAATCCTGACGACCTCTTCCTGTAATTTTCTGCCCTGTTCCCCTGTCTCCGCGAACCCGGCGCTGATCACTACAGCCGCTTTTACTCCCCTGGATACACAATCCCTCATGACCTCCGGAACCCGCTGGGCTGCAACCACTATTACCGCCAGGTCCACCGTATCCGGTATATGAGCTACATTACTATATGACCTTACTCCCAGCACATCACCGGACTTCGGGTTAACAGGGTAGACACGCCTGCCGCCTTCATTGAGAAGACCTTTCATGGCGTTATATCCCCATGATCCCCCGGAGTTGGATGCGCCAATGACTGCTATAGAACCGGGATAAAATATACTTTGCCAGTTTACAGGTTTATCCATTTCTAAATTTCCTTCCAGATCAATACTTATAGTTTTATCTTTTAAGGTGGTCATTCCTGAAAATGATGTTAACAGCCATCTTCGAATTATCCGTCGGAAACACAAAATTTCTGAAGTGAAAGTCCCGCAGATCCCCCGGTTTTTTATCTCAGCGCTTTTTGGAGCAGGACCATGTCCAGGAATTCGGCCAGTTTGGATTCAAATTCTTCAGGCGGCAGGAACGTAGGCTCCATTTCCCTGCCGGCGAGAATCAGTGTCGGTACTCCCAGTTGTCTCTCTGCCATGTCAGTAACCAGTTTTGCCAGAGAACCCAGATGCAAACAACCGATAACCTGGTAATATACGATCGCATCGCACTTGAGTTCTTTGCATGCCCAGATGACATCCTCCGCCCATCCTCGCCCGCCACAGCGGCAGCGTCCCAGCACATCCTGTGCAATCCATTCACTGGCAATCTGCTCGAGGGGAGTCAGTTTTCTCGATATGGTCTCCTCATCCTTCGAGATGAGGTTTCTTCCGCCAAAGTGCAATGTCCCGGGTAACACCACGGCAGGAACCGACACCACCCGCGGGGCCAGTACATTTATCGGATCGACGTACACAGGACGTCCCCAGATCCAGAGGACTCTCAGCCTCTCTTCTCTGTGTATTCCCGTGGCTAAATATTGCGCCAGCTCATCTGTGCGTTGACGCCAGAACTCCAGTATCTTGGATGCGTTGTCAGTATAGTCAATACCCCGGCGAAAAGGCTGGCGAAAACTTTCTCTGCTGTCCCACGGAAGCGGGACGAGCTTTTTCATCTCCCATTCCTTGGAGGCATAACCGGTCCATTCGTTTTCTCCTTTCAGCAGTTCAACCAGTTTATCCTGGTCATACTTGATGCCGGGAACTTTGCTTTCTGCAAACCTGATAAGCTCGGTGAATTGATCGGCCAGATATCTAACGCTTTCCTCGGTATATTCCTGGGGTATATCTATTTCGAACATGGGAGCATTGGAAATTTCAGCCAGCATCTTCATGTGATACGTCCAGACGCGGCAGGGCACTGCCGGACATGATGTTACCAGGCTTGGCGGCGGAACGTCCCCAAGCTTGACCGCAGCCATTGCCAGGACGATCGTATCACATACATTTTCCGGAAAGCCCATGCTGCGAGCAACCTGATAATATAATGGAGCTTGCTGCGGCACCTGATCGACAAATGTTTCATATTGCACATGGGGAGCTCCCATGGCTCTGGCCAAAATAGAAGACGGAGAGTACGGGAAGAGCGGCTTGCCCTCCGCCCACGCTTCCTGTAGTTCCCTGTAGTGATCGATGTCAAGCTTATATCCTAACAGGTTTGAATTCAGTCTGGCTGGATCAGGATTCGCCTCGATTTTTTTTACTCTTTTTTCGTTCCTTTCTATCAGTTGTTCTATCAGGTTCATCGAACTCTCCTCGAGGTATTATCCTTTGGCGTAATAGTGGCCTGTTCATGAAAATGTCTATCGACTGCATCCGGGAATAACCGGTGTCAAATCGCGACTTTTTCTTTCATGACCTCCAAAAACGCACCGACTTTTGTCTTCAACTGACCGGTATTGGTCAACTGGTAGTCTCGCACGAAGCTCATCTCGGGAATACCCGCTTCCTTCAACCGGCGCTCTACAAAAGACCGGCGGAACTCCCGGGTATAATCGTATACCTCCGGTAAATTC
>JAFGOB010000093.1 GCA_016926695.1 Dehalococcoidales bacterium
ATCACGCCTGACTATTTTCACCAAATTGGTGTAGAAACCTCATGCCTATTGGAGGCTATTAGATGGCGGATCAAGGTGATCCTTGATTCACTATCTACTGAGGCTAATCGAGATTGAATATTTTCACCAAAACGGTGCAGAAACCTCACGTTCATTTGAAGCTACTTGATGGCGGATCAAGGACACCTTGTCAAAGGTCTATTTTATCCTATCCTATCCTGTTGTTTCTGCTTCTTATAGCAACTATTATTACCGTGATGACCACAGCCAGTGCGCATACCCCAATGACTATGATTAACCACGGAGGCGTCTTTTCATCCGTTTGGACCGGAGCAGAGGAAGGAGAAAATTCCGCTGTGGCTGTTACGGTCTCGCCGGTTGATTCAGCCGGCGTCGGCGTGGTAGCGGCAACGGCGGACGGAGCGGGCTCCCGGGTTATTTCAGGCAATAAAGGCACAAGCGTCCTGGTGGGCGGAGGAATTATGGTCTCCGCCGGCCCAGGAGTGGAAACAGGCGTGGGAGAGACAGGGGTGGAAGCAGGCGGATTTTCCATTCCGGCTGTCAACGCAAAGCTGCTGAAGTGAGTTACCGGGGCTTTCACCATCTTGTTTTCAAAATCAACCACGCCTTCCAGGCCCTGCCAGGCTGTTCCATCATAATATGCTATATAAAGGTCTTCCTCAGCTACGTTCACGGGAAACTCGTCCTGATCATAAGCCATGGACAGCAACACGGGAGGATCGAATTGTGCCCCATCAGGACCAAAAGTATAGGCCGTGATAATGAGTGTTCCCTCTTCAGGGGGGGGAGGAGCCTCAAGGGATTCCGCCTTCAGGGTTGATAGATATGTTCCCAGTGAAGTAAGAATTTTAGTACCACCGGAAATATCGACCTCCACCCTGCCGTCCGGGGTCTTTAGCACGGCTGTGCTCTGTACCACGCCCCGGCTGTCTATTCTCAGTGATGACGTAGAGGTGAGTCCGTTCAAATACACAGCGATAGTGGAAGACCCGCCGCCACCGCCTCCTCCACCACCGCCTCCGCTGCTCGACTTGACCACCGTAATGATACCGGAATCAATACTGGCCAAGCCGTCAATGGAAGCATGGATAATACCGCTGCCGGTTTCATTGGCCTCGAAGGTCACACTGGCCCCGGTTTCAGCACTCAGGTCGCTGACGGCAACCCCTCCGGTCAATTCCGTGATATTCCAGGTCGTACTTTCAGGATTACCTGTAAAGTTGCCGTACTGGTCCCTGGTAATACCATAAACTGTTAACTCACGGCCTTTTTTGATTTCCTGGGCCGGGACCACACCACCACCGCCGTCGCCGCTGGTTTCCACTCTGACCTGGCTGGCCGCAGCCGGATCGACCGTGAGTAATATGGACTCCGGCGTCTCAACGAGGTCCCCCGAAGACGCGATCAGCGTCAGCTCCCCGGCTTTGGTCCGGGCGATGTCCGTGAAAGAGGCTATCCCGTCTGCCGCCGCCCGGCTAAGCGTACCTTCCAGGGTATCCGAAGACGGGACGATAGTAATAATATCGGTATCAGAGGTCCGGTTGCCGTACCGGTCCACTATCTCCACCGTGAATAAGGGCCATATATCTCCGGCGATAGCCGTATCCGGCGGCTGCGTACCCCAGACCAGCCCGTACCTGGCCGCTGGGCCAATGGTAATTTCCAGAATATCCGATGTGCCGGGCAAAAAATTGTCATCCCCGCTGTAAACGGCGGTAATGTTATGCACACCCAGCGACAGGTCCGGGGTTGTGAAATCCGCCCGGCCCGTTTCGTCCAGGATATCCGTACCCAGTACTTCCGAGTCCTCTTCAAAACTCACGGTACCGGCAGGTATGACGCCGTTCGGTTCCGCAGGGCTGACCGCTGCGGTGAAAGTAACAGGCTGCCCGCAGGCGAAAAGGCTGCCAGATGACTCCAGAGAAATGGTGATCTCCGTCCTGGTATCAGCCTGGATAACGTCAAAGGGACTGCTGATAGCCTGGGTCAAGGCACCGCTGGAGGCAGTCAGGGTATACCCTGTGCCGGCTTTATCTATGCTGAGATCGGTAAAAACAGCCATTCCGTCGACCGCATTCATCGTGGTCGTGCCGCATAGAGTAGCCCCGCTGGTTCCCGAACCGGGGGTAATGGACAGTGTTACAGGATCGCTGGAATCCGCTACTACGTTACCGACTATATCCTCTACTGTTATTGACGGCTGCGTGCCGAAGTTAACCCCGGCGGTATTCTCCGTACCGGGCTGCTGGCTGAATCCCAGCCTGGAAGCCTGTGAAAACGTGGCATCCTGAATAACCGTTAGGGAATCACCGGAATAATTCGTCACATAGATCCTGTTGGTCTGCGGATCGACAACGAGACCGCGGGGTTTCTTGCCCACATTAACTGAACCTTCAACATCATTGGTGTAGCCATCTATAATTGAAACAGTGTCGGCCCCGTTATTGGCCACAAAGATGCGGTTGGTAAGGGGATTCACGGCTATTCCCCGGGGGGAACTTCCAACTGGTACGGTATCTACTACGACGTTGCTATCCCCGTTTATCACGGATACGGTGTTAACGCCGTTGTTGGTAACGTATACCCGGCTGGTATCCGGGTTAACAGCCACACCGAAAGGTTTTAATCCCACATTGACCGTTTTAATAACTTCGTGGCTGTAGCCATCCAGAACGGTCAGGTTATTGCTTCCGCTGTTGGTGACGTATACCCGGTTGGCGGCCTCGTTCACAGCAACGCCTTGAGGGAAGCTGCCTGTATTTACTGTTTTCTCGACCTCACCGGTATTAACATTGATGATAGACAGGCTGTCATCCAGGTAGTTTGGGACATATATATAGCCGGTGGTCCTGTTTAGCGCTATTCCCCAGGGCTGGCTGCCAACATCCACCGCGTCCATCACAGTGTCGTTCTCAGCATCTATCACTGAAACAGTATTGTCCTGGCTGTTGGTTACATAGATACGTCCGGCAGCCGTATTCATGACCATTCCCATGGGCTTGTTCCCCACATTCACTTCGGTCAATATATTTCCGCTGGAGCCGTCGATAACAGAAACACGGTTGCTGAGAGTACCCGCCGCGTAGATACGGTCGCTGTCAGGGTCAATATCCAGGGCATCAGGCCCGCTGGCCGTATTAATAGTGTCTATTACAGCATTGCTGGTCCCGTCGATCACCGAGACGGTACTGCTGCCATAGTTGGATACATAAACCAGGTTTTCGGCTATATTTACCGCTACGCCGAAAGGTTGCTTGCCTGTATCTATTGTCGTTAACGGGCTGTTATCTGCGCCGTTGATCACTGAGACAGTGTCACTGCCGAAGTTGGCAACATATACCAGGTTGTGTTCAGGATCAGGATTGACAGCCACGCCCCTGGGATTTTCTCCAACATCGAGCGTATCTACAATACTATTGTCATCTCCGTCGATCACCGTAATGCTGTTGTCACCATAATTCGTTACATAAATACGGTTTGTCAGGGCATTGACATCAATACCACCGGGCTCCTTCCCAACAGGAATTGTACCTATTACTATGTTGCTGTATCCATCGATTACGGATACACTATCGGACCCGTCATTTGAAACGTAAATACGATTGGTTGACGGGTTTACGCCTATTCCGCAGGGGGCATCCCCTACCGTCACGATATCCGCTACGGTATTGCTCTCCCCATCGATAACGGAAACGGTATTACTGGAGTTATTGGCTACATAGATGCGATTGGTGGTCTCGTTCACGCCCATGCGAGCGGGAAAATCACCTACGTTTATGGTTTCAATAACAGCATTGCTGGCGCCGTCTATTACCGAGACATTATCATAACCAAGGTTGGATACATAGATAAAGCCGGTAACGGAATTGACGGCAATACCCTGCGGCCAGAATCCTACATCTACCGTAGCCTCTCCGCTGCCGGTCGCCCCATCGATGACGCATACGTTATTACTTGAAATGTTGGTTATATATACGCGGCCGGTGGAGATGTTCACACCCACAGCAGCAGGATTAATACCGCCGCTGCCGAGCTTGATAGTGGAAACAACCACCGGGCCGGGCAAGGCTATGGCCGTGTCCTGGACAGTAAACGTACAGGATGCGATGATATAAGGAGAATCAGGATCATACTCGCCGGACAGGGTAGACTCAGTCCCCGCAACGGAGGCGTGCCAGGTACCGGAAGAATCAGTACCCTGCATAAAATCATGATGGGAGTAGAGATTGCCCGCATTGTCGGAAGTCACCAGATCGGTCGCCACCTTGATATCATCTCCGTCATAATAGACCACCTGGTAGTCATGGCCGGGCAGGTAGTCCGAGCCGCGTATGTAGGCGGTGTGCTCAGTCAGGATATCGCTGAAGTTATTGCATACGATGGAATAGGCCTTATCGCTGTAAGAAGCCATCGTAACGCCGGCACCCACGGCTGCCGCTGCATCGACCAGGCCCCATCCATAGACATTGTCGCGGCCGGCCTCCCCTTCATCCACGGCTGTAGCTTCAAGAGCATGTCTGAGCTGCGCCGGGGTAAAATCAGGGTTCTTTCCAAGTACGAGAGCCGCCACCCCGGCTGCTATCGGACAGGCCATGCTGGTTCCCTGCAAAACCAGGTAGTCGGCCGGCCCGGACCCGTCAAGATCCTGGCCGTCATTGTCAATAATCCGTGTGGCATAGGGATAGATATCGGCCCCGGTGTTGTATTCAGGCCAGGGATAGACAGCATCGTCACGAACTGAAATGATTCTTTGTCCCGGAGCCACCATATTCGGCTTGGACACTCCCGCTTCATCAACCCGGGGGCCCCGGCTGCTGAAATTGGCGATCTCTCCCACTGCCGCCGCGCTGGTGTGAGTCAATCCCATATAGTCCTTCCAGGAATTTCGTGTTGTTAGAGCTCCTACCGCAATGGCGCTATCCGCATCAGCCGGAGAACAGAGGGTATAATCCGGGTCCGGTTCGTGGAAGGTAACAGCGTTCTTTCCTCCTCTTATATAGATATGGAAAAACTGATTGGAGGAGGAGTCATTCCGGACTTTCAGGTAATAAGTCCCAGAGTCGCCCTGGCTGTCAAGCTGGCTCATCAGCGATTCTGTGCCCCTGGGGCTTTCCGACTGGCTGCCTTCTATCGACTCCAGTAAATCATGGTGGGAATTATAATATTGTAAACTGAGATCCCGGCGAATATTCAGGCCGTCGAACCAGACCAGGTTCATTGAAAGCGGACTTGTGCCGCTGTTTATATTCACTCTTATGTAACCGCTAGTGCTGTTGGCCCCTACCGTTCCCGAATAATGCCAGCCCATGTCGGCTTCGTTACCGGCAGACACGAATACCGACGCACCCTGGCTGACTGCGTAATCCACAGCCTGGCAGTCCTGTTCGCTGCCGTCATGATACTGGCCCCACGATCCATAGCTCAAGCTGATGATTCGTGCATGGTAAACATCCACTGCATCCCGAATAGCGGCTGCTTCGGAGGCAACAGACGCACTTCCATCAGCATCACTACCTATTTTCAGAAATACCAGGTCCGCATCCGGGGCCATACCTTTATAATCAGTGCCGTTGACACCCCTTCCCAGGAGACTGCCGGCCACATGAGTGCCATGCCCGGTAACCGTATTGGTCACGTTGTAATCCAGTGACGGATAGTCTGAATAGTCCCTTGAGTTCGCGGCGTCCAGGACAGGAAAATCCGCATTTGAGGTATCTATCCCGGAGTCAAGTACAGCTACCGTTACCCCTTCTCCCGTTTCCCCCCCAGACCAGACAGAATCCACGCCTGCCTCAATCCTAGCCAGATCATTCATGGGCTGAGACTCTTTCTCAGCGGTATCCATACGAACGATGTAGCTCTTTGCCGACAATACATCCAGCTTGTCCACAGGCATATCCGCCAGAATAAACCCGCAGGGATGATTTCCGACCGGCGGGACCCAGGAGTCCGGGTATACGGTCACCCCCTGCGATTCCAGGTCGTTTATCTGGTCGATAGCCGGATACTGTTTAAAATAGATAAAGACCTTTTCATAGTCCATATAGTCCTGACCGGCAGCGCTCATGCCTGAACCGGATAAAGAACTCCTGATAAACGCTATTTCACCAGGATAGGCTAAAGCCCGGGATTTAAGCTTGATACGCAGCGAAAGCAGGCTGCTGGCTTTACCGCCCTCCGTAAAATCGTCCTTATCAGCAAAGGCCGATACCGGCCTTGAACAATCGGCCATCAAGAGAGCAAATACCACAATTGCAGCAACTACTGAAATAAATCTGGTCATGCCGGTTCTTTTCATCTCACTACCTTAAAAAATAATACATATTATAAATTCAACCATACGGATACTAACCTCTCGATCTCATCAGATCCAGCCCGTCAGGCGGCTGATAAGCCGATTGTTATTTTCTCAGTATGGTTTATTAAACCTGTTTGACGCGGTCCTCCGGGTTTCCCGGTCCACCGGTCAGCACATGTTTTCCAGGTATATTCTAACAGGTTAGGCGTGCAACATCATCTTGCGGATTGTACTGCTTGGTTGTGCCAATAAATATTTGTCCCGGTTTTTGCTCGCTAATATTATTACGCCCGATTGTATATAATTGTTATGCACCTGATAAAAAGGAGATATTTAGTGTCAGTACACGCCGACAAGATCCTGATCAATGCCAGGGTCATTACCTGCGACTTCCGCCGTCCCGAAGCCGGTGCGGTGGCTGTTAAAAAAGAAAAAATCATGCTGGCCGGCGGGAATAGTGAAATCTGGCAGATGAAGGGTCAAGATACCGTAGTAATCGACTGTGAAGGCAAGACGCTCGTGCCCGGATTCAATGACGCTCACTGCCATTTTTTTGCGCTGATACGCAAGTTTTTAAGCCTTGATTTAAGTCCCGCGGCGGTCCACTCGATAAAGGAGATCAGGCAAAGATTGCTGCGCAAAGCTCAGTGCACTCCCGCCGGCGGATGGATCAGCGGTACGGACTATAACGAGTTTTATCTTGAGGAAAAACGTCACCCCACCTGCCGCGACCTGGATGAAGCAACCCCCCGGCATCCCGTAATTCTTGTTCACCGCACAATGCATGCCTGCGTGCTGAATAGCCTGGGACTTGAACTCGCCGGCATTACGCTTGAGACGGAAGAGCCGCCGGGAGGACTGATGGAACGCGATCTGGACTCAGGAAAACCGAACGGACTTTTTTTTAATATGACAGGTTATATACAGGAACGAATAAAGCATACAATATCCCGGGAAGAAACTGTCCAGGCAGCGCGTCAAGCTGACGAGCAATATCTTTCCCTGGGTATTACATCACTGGGCGAAGCTACAGTGACTAACGACCTCAAGCGATGGCAAGCCTTCGGACGACTCAAGGAAGAGGGTATTATCAAAAGCAGAATTGACTTCATGCCCGGGTTCGCGGCTATGGAAGAATTCATGGAAAGCGGCCTTTCAACGGGAGCCGGAGATGACAGCCTGCACGTGGGCGGTCTGAAAATTGTCCTGAATGCAGACGGAGGGCAATTTCAGCCTTCCTGTGATGAACTTAGTGACATGGTACTGGATGCCGGGCGAAAGGGTTTCCCGGTTGCTATCCACGCTGTCGAACAGGATGCAGTTGAAACAGCCGTTGATGCCCTGGAGTATGCACGCAGCCGGCTGCCCCGCCTGCCCGTACGCCAGCGGATCGAACACTGTTCTGAATGTCCGCCGTTACTCAGGCAAAGACTGGGCCGATTAAAAGCGGCGGTTGTCAGCCAACCGCCCTTTCTATACTACAGCGGAGAAAGGTACCTGGACCAGGTATCTCCTCAAACAATGGAATGGCTCTACCCGTTTAAGTCCATGATGGATGAAGGCCTGATCGTCGCCGGAAGCTCGGACTCCCCCATCGCTGACAATAATCCCCTGACAGGCATCTACTCAGCCGTAACACGCAGATCGGAACAGGGACAGGTACTCAATATTTCGGAAGCTGTCAGGCCTGAACAGGCCCTTGAGATGTATACCCTCAACGCGGCACTGGCCTCGTCCCGAGAAAAGACAACGGGATCGATCTCACCCGGTAAACTGGCGGATATGGTACTGCTGAACGGCGATCCGCTGAATACGCCTCCCGAGGGGCTCAAAGACATCAAGGTGGAAATGACTCTGATCGGCGGAGAAGTGGTCTGGGAGAAGTAAAAATATTCAAGCCCTTTGTCCGTGAAAACCAGATGAAAAGAGTCATTTCCACTGGAAATTATTTATACTTCACATTGGAAAAATAGTTATGGTATAATGTTATAGCTGAATGAGAAAATCAGTTAACTAAAAGAATAGAAAAATAAGTTTGCCTGCCTGTCGATACTACTTAATGCAGTGGGTAGATGGGTGGGCTTGACATTTTTTGTTTGAGGTGATAAGATAGTAGGTTGTGATCGCGCCTCTCAAAAACTTTCATTTCAGAATAAATCTGGACTATTCCCCAATTGCCGCACAAGGCTGTAATCAAGCTTAATTTTATTTTTTAGAACGAATAAAGTGTGTGAGGAGTTTTTATGGTATCAATGTGTGTCGGGACCGAAGCTTCTAATGGCCGCATATCTTTCTCCCATCTGCCCCAGATACTGGAAGTGCCTAACCTGATTGAAGTCCAGCTTAACTCATTCCGCTGGTTCCAGGAAAAAGGGCTTAAGGAACTATTCGAGGAAATTTCACCTATTAAAGACTTCACGGGAAACCGCCTTGAGCTGAGTTTTATAGGCTATGAATTTCGCGAACCGCGCCATAATGAACAGGAATGCAGACAAAAAGACCTCACCTATTCCGCACCTTTGTATGTCAGGACCCGTCTTCTGGTCAAAGAGACCGGTGAAATCAAAGAGCAGGACCTTTTCTTCGGTGATATTCCGTTGATGACAGCAAAAGGCACCTTTATTACCAGCGGTGCAGAACGCATCGTAGTCAGCCAGCTTCTTCGTTCTCCCGGTGTCTATTTTACCGCCAAAGACGATCCTACCAGCGGGCGTGTACTTTGCTCGGGTAAAGTCATACCCACCCGGGGAGCCTGGCTGGAGTTTGAGACCAGCAACCGGGATGTGATCGCGGGAAAAATAGATGGTAAGCGTAAAATTCCGATGAGTACTCTTCTACGGGCTATCGGTTACAGTACGGACGAACAGCTTTTCCACCTGGTGGAGGATGTGGATAATAATCCGGATCACCTCTACATGAGAACTACTGTCGACCGCGATCTGGGCGTCAAGGACGAGTCTGAAGCGCTGATTGATATCTACCGCAAGTTACGTCCCGGCGATCCCCCCAACCTGGAAAATGCCCGCAAACTGATAAACAACCTGTTTTTTGACGAAGCCCGCTACGACCTGGGTAATGTTGGACGCTATAAGCTTAATACACGGCTTGGGCTGCATATCAGCGAGGAGATACGCTGCCTGACCAGGGAAGATATTGTTGAAATCATTCGCCATATCATACAGATTAACAACGGCAAGGACCGCGGGGACGACATTGACCATCTGGGCAATCGACGCGTACGCACCGTAGGAGAATTGCTGCAAAATCAGTTCCGCATCGGGCTCTTAAGGCTGGAACGGGTGGTCAAGGAACGTATGAGCATTATTCCCACCGAGGCTGTCACGGCCAGCGCCCTGGTCAACATCCGCCCGGTAGTCGCCGCCGTCCGGGAATTCTTCGGCGGTTCACAGTTATCACAGTTCATGGACCAGACCAATCCACTGGCTGAAGTAACACACAAACGGCGTCTCTCCGCCATGGGTCCCGGTGGTCTATCCCGGGAAAGGGCTGGTTTTGATGTCCGTGACGTTCATTATTCGCACTATGGCAGGATCTGTCCCATCGAAACACCGGAAGGTCCGAATATCGGTCTTATCGGTTCGCTGGCCACTTTCAGCAAAATAAACGAGTATGGCTTTATTGAGAGCCCCTACAGGATACTGATAAAGGAGCTCAACAACAAAGATAAAAGGCTGGCAGGGAAAAGGGCCGTTGATGTTATCAAGGACACCGATGATAAAGTCCTGGTCAAACCCGGTAATATCATCACAGCCAAAGTCGCTCCTAAAATCGCCAAATTGCCGGATTGCGTTATAAAAGTAACACCCTTCGTTTCGGAGGAAGTGGTCTATCTTTCAGCCGATAAAGAGGATGTCTTCACCATCGCTCAGGCCAATTCAACACTGGATGAAAACGGCCAGTTCCAGGGAGACACCGTAGAAGCCAGGCAGTCCGACCATTATCTCTTTGTTTCACCCGAACAGGTCGATATGATGGATGTTTCTCCCAAACAGATTGTCAGCGTGGCAACCGCCCTGATACCGTTCCTTGAACATGATGATGCCAACCGGGCCTTGATGGGAGCGAATATGCAGCGTCAGGCTGTACCGCTGATCTGTGCGGAGGCCCCGCTGGTAGCTACCGGAATGGAAGCTGAAGCCGCCAGACACAGCGGGCAACTGCTTTTCGCTCAGAACTCCGGAATAGTCACTTCTGTAACAAGCGCCCAGATTATAATTACCCGTGAAGACGGAAATGAGGACGTCTACAATCTGATGAAGTTTGTACGTACCAACCAGGGGACCTGCATTACCCAAAAACCCATCGTCAAGAAGGGTGAGCGGATAGAAACCGGCTGCATTATCGCTGACAGCTCGGCTATTGACAGGGGAGAACTGGCCCTTGGACATAACGTTATTTGCGCTTTTGCCAGTTGGGAAGGTTACAACTACGAGGATGCTATCGTCATCAGCAACCGGCTGGTGGAAAACGACAAATTCACGTCAATCCATATAGAGAAACACGAGGTTGAAGCCAGGGATACTAAACTGGGACCTGAAGAGATTACGCGCGATATCCCCAATGTGGGCGAGGAGAGCCTGCGTGAGCTGGACGAGCACGGCATCATACGCATCGGAGCCGAGGTCAACCCGGGGGATATCCTGGTAGGAAAAATCAGCCCAAAGGGTGAAACCGAACTATCGGCGGAAGAAAAACTGCTGCGCGCTATCTTCGGAGAGAAGGCGCGTGAGGTTAAAGATACCTCGCTGCGCGTACCACATGGTGAATGGGGTAAGGTGATCAACGTAAAAGTGTTCTCCCGCGAAAACTCGGATGAAATACCCGCAGGAGTCAATGAATGGGTTCAGGTCTGGGTAGCCCAGAAAAGAAAGGTTTCAGTCGGCGATAAAATAGCCGGACGGCATGGCAACAAGGGTGTAGTAGCCTACATAGCGCCCAAGGAAGACATGCCCTTCCTGCCTGACGGTACACCCGTAGATATTATCCTTAATCCGATTGGTGTGCCCTCACGTATGAACATCGGCCAGATCCTGGAAACACACCTCGGATGGGTAGCACAGGTATTGGGGCTAAAGCTGTTGACCCCGGTGTTCGACGGTGCAACAGATAATGATATCGAAAGCGGACTGGCCCGGGTATGGCTCGTCCAGAAAGCCGGAGCCGTCCAGTTGGACCCGCTGGATGACAAGCCTGCGCTCAATCTGGAGAAGGCCAGAGACTGGCTCACGCAGCAGGGTTTTGATGCCGACAAGGTCTTCGACCTTTCCAATCCCGATGAAGCCAAGAAGGTCTGTTTGAAACTCTGGCTGGAAGAGGTAGGTATATCAGGTGAAGAATGGGAGCTGCCCGAGCTGAAAAATATCGCCCACAGAGTCAGCTCGGAGAAAAACCTGGCTTCTCCCATTACGGGTAAGGTGATGCTGCGGGACGGACGTACTGGAGAAGCCTTCGACCAGCCGGTTACAATAGGTAATATTTACATGCTCAAACTAATCCACCTGGTAGAAGATAAAGTTCATGCCCGTTCTACCGGACCTTACTCACTTATTGCTCAACAACCCCTGGGAGGAAAAGCCCAGTTCGGCGGTCAGCGTTTCGGAGAGATGGAGGTCTGGACACTGGAAGCCTATGGAGCAGCCCATAATTTACAGGAAGTCCTGACCATCAAATCCGATGATGTTACCGGCCGCGCAAAAACTTATGAAGCTATTGTCAAGAATGAGGACATTATTCAACCCGGTGTCCCGGAATCTTTCAAAGTACTGGTAAAAGAGTTACAAAGCCTGGGACTGGCTATTGAAGTAATAAATGAAGAGGAAGCGGGGGAACCTGTCGAATTGCCCGCCGAACCTGAATTACTCTCGGTGAATTCTCAAGAGGTGGAAGAAAAAAATGCTGGAAGTTAATGATTTTGATGCTGTTCGCATTTCACTGGCCTCACCCGAACAAATCAGAAGCTGGTCATACGGTGAAGTAACCAAACCTGAAACGATCAACTACAGGACTCTCAAGCCTGAAAGGGACGGACTTTTCTGTGAAAGAATATTCGGACCGACCAAGGACTTCGAATGCTTCTGCGGAAAATACAAGAAAATCCGCTACAAGGGTATTATCTGCGATAAATGCGGAGTAGAGGTAGCCCGGGCCAAGGTGCGCCGGGAACGAATGGGACACATCGAGCTGGCTTGCCCGGTCAGCCACATCTGGTTTGCCAAAGGCGTTCCCAGCAGATTGGGCTTACTGCTTGATCTTTCACCGCGCAGCCTGGACCGTGTTCTCTATTTCTCTCATTACATCATCACTTCAATAAACGAGGAAGCCCGCCAGGCTGTCATCAAAAAGCTGGAAGACAACCTGGCCCAGGAAACTGCCAAACGGCAAGCTGAAGTGGATGCCAGAGCTGTCGAAATGGAAAGCAGCGGGGCCTCGGTAGAAGAAATTAATCATATCCGCAGTGATTTCGCTGATGAAGAAGCCAGGCTCAGGGATGATCTTTCCGTGGGTATCGAGCAAATCAAAGACCTGCATGTTAAAGAGCTGCTGGCAGAAAACCAGTATAACGAATTAAAGCAGAAATACGAGGACGTCTTTGAAGCCGGCATGGGAGCTGAAGCTATTCTGAAGATCACCAGGGCTATCAACCTCGAACAGATGCGCAACGAGCTCATTCAGGAATCCTTTTCCGCCTCAGGCCAGCGCCGCAAAAAAGCAAGCAAGCAGTTGCAGGTAGTTGAGGCTTTCCGCCGCAGTAATAATAAACCTGAATGGATGATTTTAACCGTACTCCCGGTACTGCCTCCCGACCTGCGTCCCATGGTCCAACTCGATGGCGGACGGTTTGCCACCAGCGATTTGAATGACCTCTATCGTCGGGTCATAAACCGGAACAACCGCCTGCATCACCTGATGGATATCGGAGCTCCGGAAATAATCATTCGCAATGAAAAGCGTATGCTCCAGGAAGCGGTTGATTCCCTCGTAGACAATGGGAGAAGGGGACGCGCCGTTTCAGTCAGCGGCAATCATAAGCTGAAATCTCTGTCCGATATGTTAAGGGGTAAACAGGGACGCTTCCGCCAGAACCTGCTGGGAAAACGTGTAGACTACAGCGGACGTTCGGTAATCGTGGTGGGGCCCGAGCTGAAATTGCATCAGTGCGGCCTTCCCAGGCGCATGGCGCTCGAGCTTTTTAAGCCCTTTGTTATGCGCTACCTGGTACAAAAAGACCTGGCGCACAATATTAAAAGCGCACGCCGTCTGGTAGAAAAAGCCAGGCCCGAGGTCTATGATATTCTCGAAGAAGTAATCAAGGAGAGGCCTGTTCTCCTTAACCGTGCTCCTACACTGCACAGGCTCAGCGTCCAGGCTTTCGAAGCAGTACCCATCGACGGCAGTGCGATACAGATCCATCCCCTTGTATGTTCAGCCTTCAACGCCGATTTCGATGGAGACCAGATGGCTGTCCACGTTCCGCTGTCCAAGGAAGCCGTAAACGAGGCCAGGCAGCTTATGCTGAGCATCCATAATATGCTTTTGCCCAGCTCGGGAGATCCGGTGGTTACACCTACACTTGATATGGTACTGGGCTCTTATTACCTGACAACTATCAGACCGGGAAGCAAGGGTGAAGGGATGGTGTTCAGCAACTTCGAAGAAGCCCAACTGGCCTATGAACTCGGCACTATTGATGTCAGGGCTGAAATAGAAGTCAGAGACATGAACAGAGGCGGCCAGAGGATCAAGACCAGTGCCGGTCGCATTATCTTTAACAGCGCTTTGCCTAAAGAAATCAGTTTCGTCAATAAAGTGGTAGACAAGTCCGGTCTTAAACAGATCGTGGCCGATTGCTATAAAGCGCTTTCCAACGAAGGCACAGCCGATGTACTGGATAATATCAAGCAACTGGGATTCCATTATGCGACCACATCGGGTATCACCATCGCCGCAAATGATATCGAGGTCCCGGCCAGGAAGAAAAATCTTATTAAAGAGGCAGAAGCCAAAGCCCTGATTATAGAGAACCAGTTCCATCAGGGCCTGATAGCCGAAGACGAACGTTATAACGGGGTGGTCGAGGTGTGGACCGAAACAGCAGACCGTTTGACCGACGTACTCACACAGAGCATGGATCGTACCAGCGGTCTCTATATGATGTCAACCTCAGGAGCTAAAGGTAATATCTCCCAGATTAAGCAAATGGCCGGAATGAGAGGTCTGATGACCAATCCTTCAGGCAGAATTATCGACTTTCCGATCAAATCAAGCCTGCGTGAGGGTCTAAGCGTTCTGGAGTATTTTATTTCCACTCACGGAGCCCGTAAAGGTCTGGCAGATACTGCCCTCAGAACTTCGGGAAGCGGTTATCTGACCCGCCGCCTGATAGACGTTGCCCAGGATGTGATCACACGTGAAAAAGACTGTGAAACAACGGACGGCCTATGGATAACAGACTCACCGGAAAAGAGCCTGCTGCCTCCTTTGAACAAACGCATTATCGGAAGGCTGGCTGCCATGGATATTATTCATCCGGAAACGGGTGAAACGCTGGTAGAAAGAAACCAGGAAATCGACGAACAAAAGGCCGCCGATATCACCGCTGCCGGTATCACCAAGGTCTTCGTACGCTCACCGCTGACCTGCCAGTCACGCTGGGGTGTTTGTCAGAACTGTTACGGCAGAGACCTCGCCAGGGGACACCTGGTCGAACCCAATACCGCAGTAGGCATCATCGCCGCCCAGAGTATCGGTGAACCCGGTACTCAGTTGACACTGCGTACCTTCCATACCGGCGGTATTATCGGACTGGATATCACCACCGGTCTGCCCAGGGTGGAAGAGCTGTTTGAGGCCAGGACTCCCAAGGCCCAGGCGTTGATTTCAGAAATCAGCGGCATAGCCGAAATAATCCAGGATGAAGATGGCAGGCGGATTCGCGTGGTTAATACCGAAACACTGGTCGATGAGTACAATCTGCCACTCGACTGGCAGTTGATGGTCGATCACGGACAGTCCGTAGAAAGCGGCACCATCCTGGCCAGCGCTGTCCCGGAGCCAGGTAAAACAAATGAATCCACGGATATTACTCCTTCCAACCCGTCTATCGTAGCTCAGAGAGGCGGAGAAGTCGTAATCGGGGATAGTAAAATTTATATCAAATACATGGAGAACGAAGAACGCGATTATTTACTGCCTGCCGCAGCCCAGCTCCGCATCAGGAACGGGGATAAAGTCGAGGTAGGCACGCAGTTAACGGAAGGCGCACTGAACCCCCAGGACCTCATGAGGATCATGGGAAGGAATGCCGTCCAGCAGTACCTGGTTGAAGAAGTACAGAAGGTTTACCGGTCACAGGGAGTCAGTATTAATGATAAGCACATCGAGACTATTGCACGTCAGATGCTCACCCAGGTGCGGATCACCTCATCTGGTGACACCAAGCTGGTCCCCGGGGAAATCGTGGACCGTTTCCATTACGAAGACTCTAACGCCAAGGTACTGGCAGAGGGAGGAGAGCCGGCTACCGCCGTTCCGATTCTGCTGGGTATAACCAGGGCATCCCTCAACACGGATAGCTGGCTGGCCGCAGCTTCGTTCCAGGAGACGACACGCGTACTTACCGAAGCGGCAGTATACGGAAAGATCGATAAACTGATCGGACTGAAAGAAAATGTCATTATCGGTAAGCTTATCCCTGCCCATAATCCCATTCCCGGGATTGAAGAGAAAAAACTGGAGGAAAGTGATGCCATTGCAGCAGGAATAGCCGCCAACCTGCCTCCGGTAAGAGATGAGATGGATAGGTCCATACTGGATGACCTGGAAAACTAGACGCTTAACCTAAGACCTGTTGAAAAAGAGCTTCCCGTGCGGGAAGCTCTTTTTGCATATCCGGAGAATGCAGTCCGCCGGAGGGTTTTTATAAATCTGTTTTTACGGCAGCATTTCAGGGATGCTGATTTTTCGTTCTGTTCGTTGATTGTACATGGATGCAGCTAAAAAAACGCATTTACCATAGGAAATGTGACTTCAATATTGCTATAATGTATACGATATTCATCCGCTGTAATCGCGGTTTAATTGTTGCGGATAAATCCTCGTTACGATAACCGGTCTTGCTAATAATACTGAATCAATTATTTGGAGGAGGGAAAGTCAATGGAACTCACGCACGACAATATCATGAAGTGGATGAAGGAATATTTCGAGGTCTACAGCACCTACGGGCAGTCCCCCGAAACAGCTCAAAGGATGAATAATTACTTCACGCCGGACTTAAGGTTTATACCTTATATTGCTGCATTGGGGGGACCTCAGGGCGGTTTCCACAGCCGCGACGAGTTCCTGAGCAAAGCGGTATCGCATCCCTCATGGTATGAAAAACTGACGCCCGAGGAGATCATAATAGATGAAAAGCGCAAGGTCGCCGTTGTCCTGTTCGGGATGAACGTGATAAACAGGAAGACCGGTGAAACCGTGATAAAGAAAGAAGCAATGTCCCTTTACGAACTGGTCCTGGACGAAAACAATACCATCAAGATTAAAACGATCCGGTTTTTCTGGGAGGTTATGCCGCCCGGAGTACCCGAGTTCTACGATTTATTTAAGGGAGAATAGGGAAAGACGAATTATCCGCGTTTTATTTCCTTAAAGTATTTAACATAAGATATATTCCGCATCAGGCAGGAGCGGTCCTGAACAAGAAAAGGAGAATCCCATGGTTTTTAAATACCGAACAACTGGCGGCTGGACTGCATGTTCTGATATCCTGCGGAGGTATATTGACACGGACCGGTAATTATAATAACGTTTAAGATAAAGAAAATACCCCTATCGTATGTTTCTCGATTTCTTTTCATGATCGAGTCTGTGATTGAAGATGCCGGCTGTGACTCCAGATAGGCGGGATCCTCTTGAACAGCCGGATATAAGCGAGCGGGTTGCATTAATATAATAGCAGTTCTATACCGAAGGAGGAGAAATAAGGAAGATGGCAGAATCAACATTCGGGAAATATATTCTTAAGGCCACAAAGGAGAAAAACTCGTTTGCGGAAACAGCGGCTGTGAAGCCGGTTGAACTGGACGGCCTCAAGGACTGGGGAGGAATTCAGCATCGTTTGAAATGGGCCTACATCTCACAACCCAATCTGATGGTGGATACACCGCATTCACATGATTGTGACGAATTCATCTGTTTCTTCGGCTGCGATCCGACCAACAAGTCCGATTTCGGGGCCGAAGTAGAGCTTTGCCTGGGGACGGAGAGAGAAAAACAGGTGATCAATGCCCCTACGATCGTTTGCATCCCTAAAGGCCTGGTCCATTGCCCCCTGAATTTTGTTAAGATCACCAAACCTATTATGTTCTGCCGCATATATAACACACCCCAATACCCGAGAAAGCCGGAGCCTTAACAGCTCTTGTCGACTGAGAACAATCGCTGTGATTTCAAAGCTATTAAAGGAGATTATTAATCAATGGCTGAATCAAAATATCAGAAATACGTTTTTAAAGAACCGACCATAAATCTACCTCCCAGGAAACCCACCGAGGGCTTCATTGTAAATTTGAATGAAAATATGATGTCCGGCTTTCAAAAAATCGACTGCAACTTCAATTTTGTGGGCGTGCTGGCGCCACATGTCCTGGCGGATCCTCCACATAAACACGATTGCGACGAGCTCCTGTTTTTCTTTTCCGCAGATCCGTCCAACCCGGTGGACCTCGGAGGTGAGGTAGAAATAGCACTGGGCGAGGATTGGGAAAAACAGGTTGTTAATACATCCGCTATTATATGTCTGCCCAGTGGAGTGCAGCACTGCCCTATACACGTTAAAAAAGTAGACAGGCCTTTTTATTTTGGGCACTGCCTGCTGGCGTCCAAATACGGGTCAGACGCGACTCCGGCGGAGTAATTCGCCGCGTATGGTAATGAGATAACTTACCTGTTGATATAACTGAAATGAATTTTATGTAATGTCCTAAGTCAGGAAAAAAGTCCCCGGTTATTCTGATAACAACCGGGGACACTGCAAGTATATTTCTATGTATATTGAACGGTTAGTGGTCCAGCACCCTGGTAAAAACCTGCCCGTAGGCACTATCGTAAGGCATATTGAAAACATCAGGGTAATTATTTCTCATCTCTTCCAGATCAACTCCTGCCACTTCCACCAGGAAACCGCTGCAAACCATTCCGGTAGCATTTTTCGAGGTGGTGTTATGAGGGGTGATGGTATTGATGGCCCCTCCCCTGTCCAGCTCTCCGGGGATGATGGGATCATACCTGGCCCCATGGTCCATATATACCACCCCGGGCATGATTCTCTCCGTGACGTAAGCCCCTCCCATTACAGCGCCTCTTTCGTTATAGACCCTGATCACGTCCCCGTTCCGTATCCCCCTGGCCTGAGCGTCATTGGGATGTATCCAGAGCGGCTCATAGAAATAACCGTCAGGTCCTTTCACCTTACAGGTAGCTATCTCTCTAAGCCAGGCGATGTCGTCATGATTGGCATGTACTCTCCACCTGCCATGATTCGATAGAATCAGCAGCGGATAATCTTTGGCTCTTTGACTGGATAGTGCTTCATCATGACTTACTCCCTTTTCAACATAATGAGGCACAGGCGGCCTCTCTTTATCATCCGGGAAATATTTCTCCAGGTTCTGAGAGCAAAACTCGATTTTGCCGGAAGGCGTTTTCAATGGATTATTATCGGGGTCTTCGTAAAACATTCTCAACCCGGCGGGATATTTTTCCCATTCCGGATCGGTAGGCGTTACGAAATAGCCTTTTTCTTCAAACTCTTCGTGGCTGATCATACCCTGAACGCCTGATTTTTCAAAGCCCATTTTTATCCAGTCTTTAACAGTCCTGCCATGGGTAAATTCTTTAAGCAAGCCCATTCTTTCCGCTATCATACAGGCTATCTCGTAGTCGCTTTTTGACTCACCCACGGGTTCTATGCACTGTTTTTCATTCAGCAGGATCCTGTACTGTCCGCCCATATTATCCCCCGCGATATCCTCCTCCTCCAGCTTGGTGTTGACCGGCAAGATGATATCGGCGAAGAGACAGTCATTTTCCAGCCAGGGATGCTGTGCCAGCATGAATTCAATCTTGGGGCTTCGCAGGGCTTTGATAAAGCTGTTGCTGTCATTCCAGCAGGTAATCCAGCAGGGGGAATCCGTCCATATCATATGCACTTCCGAACAGCCCTCCACCGGATAAGTATACCTGGTAAACTGGTCTTCCAGGGGAGACCTGGCCAGTGTGGTGCCATACCAGCTTATAGGAGGGTTCAGGATAGCATCGTGAATAAGGTTTTTAGGAATGAATTGCTTTGGTATGACATTTCCCGTCAGCTTATGAGACTCGGAGTCCTTCTTGACCTGTTCAGCCCACTGCTCGGAGGTGGCATAGACCCTCCCCTGGTAAACAAAGCTTACCTGGGGAATAAGTGTGCTCAAAGGCATAGGGTTGGAGCCTTTTTCAGAGCGGAGTCCCCATTCGAACATTTTCACCTGGTGAACGCCGGGCTTACCCAGCCCCTGCATGGCCAGTAAAAGGACTTCCAAACGTCCGCGTTCGGAGGAATACGGGCCCCGGACACCGGGACCGCCGTTGCAGTGGGCAATAGTAGTCCTTTTAGCGGCCCATTCCCTGGCCAGGGCCTTTATTATCCGTTCAGGGACACCGGTAATTTCGGCCGCCCATTTTGGTGTCTTGGCGACGCCGTCTTCTTTTCCCACCACATATTCCTCAAATTTATCATAGCCATAGGTATGGGTGGCAACATATTCCTTATCATAGGTCCCCTGAGTCATCCAGAGGTAAGCGATTCCCAGAAAAAGGGCAGCGTCTGTATTCGGACGGATAGGTATCCACTTATCGGCATGGATGGCAGCGCCGTAATTCAGGTCCGGGCAGATATAAACAGACCTTATTCCCAACTCGGTAAACCAGTAGCACAGACGGCTGGCCATCTGTCCGTCAAAAGCTCCGGGGGTAGTCTCGGGATCGCAGCCCCAGAACAAAATCATCTCGCTGTTTTTTGCAATATCAGGCATAGCATTAATAACCGGCTGCATTTGTCCAACCGGTTCACAACCCCAGACATGCTTGGCCCCCCAGTACCATCCCTCCCAGCTATCCGGGTTGCGGGTCTGGAGGGTAAAACCTCCCAGCAACTCAAGTAAAGGATTCTGACAGCCGTGAGGTCCGTGTACCACCTTGGTTTCACCGTGTCCATCCGACTGGGACAGTACGGCGTAAGGACCGTATTCCCGGTTAATTCTTTTCAGCTCAGCCACGATAACATCCAGGGCTTCATCCCAGGAGATCCTGGTATATTTACTCTTGCCGCGGTTCTCGGGATGCCTTTCTCCCTCAGGGTCCCAGTCAACCCTCTTCAGAGGGTAGAGAACCCGGTTGGGCGAATACACCCTCTTTTTATATCCCAGACTGTAAGCCGGTATCAATGATCTCAATGTTGGTTCAAATGTCTTTCCGCGGGCTTCCATTTTCCAGGGATGAAAGCTCTGCGGATCGTATTTCCAATCAAAATGCAAAGGTCTGATCCGGACAATCCTGCCGTTTTTAACATCAACTACCGATGAGTTAGAATCGGCGCCGTGAGCACAAAAACCAAGTCCCTTCAGATATGACTTTTCATTCTCCATAAAACTTTCACCTCAATCAACGATCTTTTATTCAGCAAGAGCGGACTTCCTCGTTTTCCGGCCAAATTACTGCGGGGATAAACACAGTTTAGTAAGGAACTTTGTTAATCTTTATATATGCGGACCCGTAATTCAGCCCGGGGATATTCCGGAAACTACCAGACCATTATATCATATGTGATTAACCTCTGTTAAATGCGATATTCAAAAATTAAGGAAAACATTTTTCGTTACCGGCTTAGGAATTCCCCCTGAAAATACCTGCCGCAATACGTGCTCTTATACGCAGATATGTTAGCCCTGACTTTTACAGTTTGAAAGGGAAAAAAAGTCCCGCAGTTGTTGATTTCACGATGATTTCACGAGCTTTTTGGCAATTTGATAGG
>JAFGOB010000094.1 GCA_016926695.1 Dehalococcoidales bacterium
ACATCCCAATCGCCGTCGCCTGGAATATCCGGAAAGGTCTGTACCCAGCCGGTCTGGAGTACCTGGCTGATGGTGTATTTTCCGGGGGGCACTTCGAAAGAGTATAAACCGTCGTCATTGGTAGTTGTGGTCAGGCTGACAGTCTGGCCCAGGCCATCCGTTCCGTCGAGGTTGATAGTCCAGCCCTTCAGTCCTGGCTCTTCGTCATCCCGCGAGCCGTTGCCGTTGAGGTCGTCGAAACACCTTCCGCGCTTGGTTGCGGGCTGATAGTTGCCGAAGTTGATACCCGAAACTGATTGATTATTGTTAAGAGTGACATCAGGCGGGTCTACGGTTGACTGGGACCACCCCGATTGTACAACTTCACGGACCCGGTAAGTACCGGAAGAAAGGGTAAAAGTGTAATTACCATCGGTATCTGTAGATGTATCAGGCTCACCGGCATCGCATACACCGTTAAGGTCTATATCAATAAAGATCTGCCAGAGTTCCAGTCCGGTATCTCTGGCATTCTTGACTCCGTTACCATTCAAGTCATTGAATTTTGTACCGCTTATGCTGCCGGCATTTAAGAAAGTAACCGTTTCTATGTTAGTGCAGGTTATTTCTTTAAAACCGCTTTCTCCATAAAATAACACTTCCGAGCCTGAAAACCAGGCCTTTTCACCATGAGGATCAACTATAAGTGTATCGTTACCATTTTCCCCATCGATGTTGATAACTGCAGATGTTGAAGGCGAGACATTAAAGGTATCATTATCCTCACCTCCGTTTAATGATACCGGGCCCGGTAAACCGTTTCCTGTATCTGTTACATTGAAGGTATCATCGCCGGGACCTCCGTCTACGGTAAAAGTCTGTAGATTTAGCGGTACAAAAGGATTGATAATATCAATAATGTCGCTGCCTGAACCGGAAATAATTTCCAGGTTGTTTACGTCCCAGAACTCTAATGATTCAGATGAAGTTGCCGTGATCAGTCCGTGATCTGTGGATGGACCGGTCTCATAGGTGATATTGATATCACTGGTCTCGGCTCCCATATCGAACGTTAAAGAAGCCACTGAACTGATTAGAACAGGTTCCAGACCGGTGAAGTGGATTACCGACTCTTGTATAATAATAGTCCCATCGCTTCGGCTGACAGGGTGGTACGAGCCTGTTGATTCGGAATTGCCGGCTATTTCCAGCGTATCGACTCCTGAGTCATCACCGCGCCCGTTGAAAGTAAGTCCGCCGGGAGGTATTGGCGTACCCCCGCTGAAATCCACCGTCAGGGTATCGTCATCGCCGGACCCTTCTATCGTGAGAGTATAGAGTAGATCCCAGGTTAATGACTGTGAAAAGTCGCCGTCTATGTAAACAAGCACCTCGGTCCCCCGGCGTACCAGCCGGAAATGGTCGGATGAGCCGTTGTCGGCGCCGTTGCCTCCGGGGTGGTCGGCAGTCACCATCGGGTTGGCTGCGTCCTGTGCCGCCAGGCTCACAGGGAGTATTATCAGAATGAAAACCGCCAGAAAGGTGCAAATTAACAGCTTTCTCATAAATTTATCCCTTACATCTCATTAATCCCTGGTTTCCCGTCATTCTTTCCTGGGGATTGTCCCGTCTGGTAAAAAAAGACATGAAAGCTCCCTTCAGACCGATGCGTAATGAACAATCCGATTATACATCATGTTCAGACTGCGTTCAACGAATAGCGAATCAAGTTACGGTATCTATTTCCGCCAAGATAATCCATCTGAATACGGAATATCTACCGGACTGTACGTTTAATGATTTCGTCAAACCAGACCTGTCCAATTTTATCGATTTTGGTCTTTGTGCTCGCACCAGTCGTCATTTTTATGGGACTTGTACTTCTTGTCCCATTCAGCAAGTCCGGTGATTGTTGATGTGGGAGATAGGGAATATCCCGTATAGACCCGGATGAGTTATAGGACTACCAATTGTTTGAGATTTTCTGGACCCACATTTTTATCCAGGCCCCAATTCCTTCACCAGCCTGGCCCTGCTCCTGTTGGCTGCGATAGCCGCTGCCGCCTCTAAGCCCACAACCAACCAGCTTCTTCCTTTCGTAAAGGAAGACGGGAGATGGATTTTATTGAATTGGTGAGTTGACTGTAATAAAAGGCCGGGTATATAATAGCCATCATTAAAATAATACCTTTTCAAACCTGTATCTCACAGAATTCAAAACTCATGACCAGGCATCACAAAAATAAATGGAATAGTACTAAGCGCTTAAAAAAATCGAGTATTGTGCCTGAAAAGACCGGTTTGGTTGAAGAGCCCGGTTCGGGAAGACGCTCGGTTTTAATTGATATAGTCAGGGCTATTGCTATAATCTTGATATTGATAGCTCATATCGCCCAGACAATAGGGAGTCCTTTAGGCGGTTTCTTCGGTCTGAGGGGATTTTACTTTGTGAGTATAGGTGGAGTAGGGGTCACTCTATTTTTTATTCTGTCGGGATGCTCTCTACAAGTCACTTACGGTTCACAAACACTGAATTATATCAAGTTTGTGTTTAAACGGTTAATCAGGATATACCCTGTTTACTGGATGGTTCTCATCATCGGAATACTGGCATATCTGTCATCAAATCACTTTTCTGTCGAAACCGTAGCCGGCAAACTACATTATTATGATATCGTTCTTTCTCTGGGTGGGCTTTATGCTTTCACAGGGAAGTGGGGTGGTCTGTTTGTTAACACAAGCTGGTTCATTGGAGTAATAGTTGTTTTATATCTGGTTTTCCCGCTAATATCGGCATGTATAAAAAGATATCCGATAATATCTCTCATTTCCTTATTAGCTATCAGTTTTATTTCGCGATGGGTTTTATACAGGGAAATATTATCTTTACCTAATCGACCGACCGATTGGTTCCCTCCCTGTAGAGTTTTTGAATTTGGACTGGGAATTTATCTGGCCACCGTTATTTCGAAGTCGTTCTTGTTTACATCCGGCTTAAATACAAGGACACTGAATAAAGCACTCTTTACTATTGCCGAGTTATCATTTCCTTTGTTTCTTGTGCATTATCCGCTTCTTCGTATGATTAATTGGTTAACCGGATCGGGACTGAATGTGTGTTTGGCTATCTTTATCTTTTTGGGATGTTCAATCATATTGAGCTGGATATTGTTGAATGTTGACCGGCATCTTCAGCAAAAGTTCAGTGTCTCATTGAGGCATCACAAAATGGGCTTGCATCCTTCCGCTTAGCCTGTTAATTTGCTCTGTTTTGGTTCTGCCCCCTCTGGAATGATGTTCAAGTACTTCGTTCGTTATTGTAAACTCAATCCAGCTAAGAACAGACCGGTGTTATTGGATGTAATGAGTTCGGTGCAAATGGTTGACAGGACTTGTTTTTCAATATTCAGCCTTGAGTTTGTCTATAGCGGATAGTAATTCTGCTTTTTGAGGGTCATCGGGGACAAGCTGAAGGTATTTCTCCCACAGGGCCACGATTTCCGCGGGATCCCCGCCGTTATTGAAGAGAAGCAGTGCAAGGTTATTGTACGAGCTTTTGATGTCCGGGGAGTTGAGGATGGCGAGGCGATACATCCGCTCAACGAAAGCGGAATCCGGTTGGGCTTCGGGCTGCTGCCGGTCAAGGGCGATATTGAAAGCCAGCAGACCGTACTGCCGGGCTATCAGGGATTCCCAGGTGGTGGGAGGATAGGCCTGCTGAGGATAGTATAAACCGGCGAAAAGGTCAGCCCGGGGTCTCATCAACAAGAACGGGTCCGTTCCCCGGCCTTTTTCCAGGAAACGATAGGACAGGCCCCAGTAGACCTCGTCAAAGCTATTTCTGAACTCTTCATCGAAAATGCCTGCGGCATATACCGGGCGGTGTTCAAGGTTGGCGCCGACCAGGTCCACCAGAGATGACTTTTTCGTTGAGTAATACCTCTCGAAAGGTATTTCTATCTCCGGGTAGTGGCGTTTCTGGTAATTGACATAAGATGTACCTTTAAGCAGCTCAACGTGCAGGGCTACCACATCGGTACGATATCCGAGTACGTTTTGCATGTAAACGACCGAACCATAGTTGTAGTCGTTAGTCATGATAAGCAGGGAGTCCGGTTCGAGCGGTCCTAAAAGATCTCTGCCGTAATCCTCGACCACCCGGTTATCGCTCATATCGACCGAGGGAAGACGCTGTACGGCGACCACCGCCAGCAAAGCGACTGTCAGCACCAGCCCTATCGGGATTAGCGTGTATGACAGGTATTCAGTTTTCAACCTGGCGGATGCATATCTCAATATGTCGCCAATCAGCATGACACCGGCGGCGATAAAAAAAGCCAGAGGCAGTCCGGGCAGGATATAGAAGCGTTCGAATACACCCTGCATCAAGGGGTTTTCCAGTTGGGGATTGGCATAAACGGCGAATATCGGTCCGCTGAAAAGTAAGGCCAGGGCCAGCGCGCTGCCCTCCAGCCATCCCTTGCGGACGAAATGAATAATACCCAGGATAGCCAGCAGCACCCCCGGCAGGGTGAAGCCATGCAGGATATAGCGCCCCCAAAAATATAACTGCTGAAGCCGGTCGCCCTGGAGGCTGTCAGCAGTCAGACTGAAGGTGCCCACGTTTCCGCGCGTCACTACACGCCAGAAGTTGCCCGCAGTACCGGGATCGCCAAAATTAATAGCCGGGTCCATTCCGGCAGCCAGAGGCAGGTAGAGATAGGGCAGCAGTCCTGCGATAAAAAACCCGGCGGCGATAAGGATCTCACGCAGCGGCCAGCCGGGGTCTCTCACCTTTTTCCCGTTCGATAACGCTCGCATCTCTCTGCGCCGGCGCAGGAGACCTCCAATCAGCAGGGTGAAAAGCGCAGGCGCCAGCAATACTACGGTATGTTGATTGGTTAAAGCCAGACCGGCGAACAGGCAGCCGAACCACAGAAAAAGAGCGCGGGCCGGCTGCCGTGCCCACTCCAGCATGAAAACCAGAGCCAGGGCTGACAGCAAATTATTTAAGGCGAAGACTTCAGCCATACCGGAATAAAGCCAGAAGGCATTGGAAACGGCCAGAAGGCTTGCCCCGGCAATAGCCGCAATAAACGGGACCAGTTTTTCAAGCTTGCCGCCGGAATTACCCGCCTTTGCCTGCAAGAGCCGCAGGATGCCCAATCCCACTACCCCCAGGGCCAGCGCGTCCAGAAAGGCGGACAATAAATTCATGCGGAAGGCCGGAGATCCCACAGGCACCAGCCCCGCGATGTGACTCAAAATGGTGAAAGTCGGGTACCCGGGTTGATGGGCTACGCCCAGATTCCAGGCGGCTGCTATCAGTTCACCGCTGTCACCCGGCGGTACGGACCGGCAGGCGGTCATCACGTACAATACGAAAAACAACCCGGCGAACAAGATAATCAGTCCGGCTTGCCAGTATGCGGGTCTAAGGACCCCGGGACCGTGAAGAGACCCGGCTTCAACCGGGATTGTGGTCGCAGGAGCCGGGACGGCAGTGGAGTCCGGAGGGGTATGTCCGGCATCTTTTAAAGTATCGGCGGGGACTTTACGAGCAATATGACGCTTGTTCCGTCGCCCGGGACTCATCGCTACTCCTTGAAATATTGTACAGACGTGCTTAAAGGTCTGCCGTCGAGTGCTGCCTGCTCTCCCGGCTGTGAAATCAGCCCTTTTGAGATAACAAGATTATACATCCATTCCGGGTTTTCAAACAAGAGAAGGATTACGGCCGAAAAGAGAGGCCGTATAAAAAAGCCGTGGACCGGTCGGCCAGGGCTGAATGCCGCACTAAACAAAGATGGTACAGGACTTCAAGAATATGCGAGAAAAAGAGGTCTGCCATACAGCAAGACGCTGGATTGAGGACAGACGCAAGCCGGGCGAAAGGTCCGTCATTATCGTTCATGAGATGACGAAAAAATTACGTAAAAATGGGAACATACTTGACCATCAGGGAAAATATTTTCTCATGTTACGGACTAAACGGATGCTTAATCCGCATGGCAAAGGTCCTCTCCGGCGCCAGGGAGGGGCGATGTTCTGAGAGGTGCAGCAGGTTATTCGAGCGTGATCACGGGCCGTATTCCCTGGCCGCTGAGCATATCCCCGATGGCATCATTGATCTTCTCCAGCGGATAGTGCCCGGTGATATACTCATCCAGCTTGAGCTGGCCGGTCAGATAGTATTCGATCAGATTGGGTATATCAATGCGCGTCCGCGGGTTTCCCCCACCGCCGGTAAGGATCCTGCCGAATAGATCGGTAGGCTCGAAGGCGGAAAGCGTATCATTTCCGTGGTGCCCTATGATAACGGTCATGCTTCCCGGGCTTGACATTAAAAAGCTCTGGCGCAGGACATCCATTCCGCCGACCGCCACGAAGACATAGTCCGCTCCTCTGCCGCCGGCGATTTGCCAGACCGCGCTGACAGGGTCTTTTTCTATCTTCGTGTTGATGGTATGAGTCGCCCCAAAATCCCGGGCTAACTCCAGTTTGTTGTCCAGGATATCTACAGCGATGACAGGATAGGCCCCCGACAACCGTGCTCCCTGGATAGCGCTGAGGCCGACTCCTCCCGCTCCTACCACACATACGCTGCTGCGCGGTTTGACCTGGGCCAGGTTCACCACTGCTCCATATCCTGTCATCACACCGCAGGCGAGCGGCGCCGCCCGGTCGAAGGGCATGTTGTCCGGCATTTTTACCAGCCTGTTCTCATGGACTATAGTGTACTCCACAAAACCGGCAACCCCTCCTCCAAACTGGGTAAGGCGTTTGCCGTTCTTGTTCAAGTATCTGCCTGCGGCGCTGATCCCCTGAAATCCTCCCGTTCTGGGACGCGGGGGGCTGTCCTTTTCACACCTATAGGGAAAGCCTTTAACACAGTAATAACACTGCCCGCAACCGACAGGGACCAGGGATACAATCACCCGGTCACCGGGTTTTACGTCATAAACAACCCCTTCCCCGATTTCATCAACGTAGCCGGTCACCTCGTGGCCCCCTACAGCCGGTAGTTCCGGATGGCCGTGTTCTCCCCTGAAAGAATGGATATCGCTGTGGCAGATGCTGGTAGCAGCCACACGGACCTTGACCTCGTTTCGAGCGGGATGCGGAGGGTCCAGGGTAACCTCCTCTATAATCAGCGGCTGGCCGTATTCATACAATACAGCGGCTTTACAGGTTGTCATCGATTTTCACTCCTTAAACCAATTCTGCGGCAGAGACTACCATACCTGACTTCCACACCCTCGCTGATACACAAGTGCAACAGTTCTTCCTTATCATGGCAGACTGAAAAAATTATAAATATTCCCCGTCCAAAAAACCGCCGGATAACCGGAGGACTATACCTTATAGATAGCCTTGGCGGGACACCACCATTCCTCAGAGACGCAGACCCCGCAGTCATTGCACTTTTGCGGGTCTATGCTGGTAGCTACCACCACGAAATTGGCGATAACCGGCCTGGGCTTGCCGGCCTTGATTGCATTCTGGGGACACCTGGACACGCACAAACCGCATTTTAAACATTTTGTTATATCTATTTTATAAGCCACATCAAGCTCCTCTCTTTATTCAATACCCTCGTCTTTCCACATATCCCAGTTGATCTTGTTGCGGGCTTCCTCGGGCAATAACTGGGGATAGAATTTTTCCGTGTGCCGGGATCCCTGGTTGATTTCCATAAATATCCAGGGGCGGGTGGTCTTTAAAGGTCTCCAGGGTGAATGAATAAAGTTGGGTGGGATAAAGACGCAGCATGTCCGGTTGAAGACATGTCTTTCCAGTTCCGGACCAAGGTACATTTCGACTTCTCCACCGAGGTCCATCGGGTCATCCGGATTGGTGCCGATGTGGAAAAGCAGCTCGGTATCCTTATGGATATGGGGCGGGTGTCCGGCATATTTGAAGTCGCCCACAGTTGCTTCGACGCCCGGCATTACCCAGTGAATCAGATAGAAATTGCTGCCTTTGATGACACTGTCTTCCAGTCGGCACATCACCGGGCGCCTTTCCGTCGGCCAGCGTTTGGAATCATACTCGATAATGTATTTCCCATACTTCGTTTCGGCCATTGTTTTTCTCCTTCCTTTACTTAAAAATGACGCCAATGATGTTTACAGATTATCGACTATTACCCCAGCCCGGATTGCTTCCATCGCCGGCTTCCAGTCAGACAGAAGCACAAGGCAATGAAGGTTCTTTCATTTTCATCTCTTCCTTTATTTGTTTGCGTAAGATACCTGATTGTATGATGGATTCAGGGGGATATCGCCGAGACTGATATCCTGCTCGGTATTGACCTTGATTTCTCTGGAAACGGCCCCGCTCCTGATGGTCAGAGTAAACTGGCTTACGGGCAGCTTTTCAAACTCGAAATCTCCAAAGTCATCGGTCCTGGCGGTGTAAGTCTTTTTCCCGTTGACCGCGTCACTCAAAGTCACATCCGCGCCGATGATAACTTCTTTCTTTACCGGGTCGTACACCGTACCAGCGATAAATCTCCTGGGCAGGTTGAGGTAATGGACCCTGACCCCGTCTGTATCCTTGCGTTCTGGCTTCAGATACTCGCCTTTACCGATGTACTCCCTCGCCTCATCCTCTTCCATGAACTTCAAAGCCTGGGTGGGACAGGCATCCACACAGCGGGGCTCTTTCCAGCCGCTATCGATCAGGTGGGCGCAGCCCGTGCATTTCTGGGCGATGTTCAATCCATCATTGAAATAGATCACTCCGTAAGGACAGGCATCCACGCAGTTGCGGCAGCCTGTACACTTGACCGGATCAATGATCACCAGTCCGTCCTCCCTTTTGTAGATGACTCCCTCCGCCTTGCAGGCTGCCATGCAGGGGGCATTATCACAGTGATTGCAGAGAATGGGAACATAGGCTACCTTCACCCGGGGTACCTGACCACGGACGGTTTCCGTGAGCTTCAGCCAGAAGGCGCCGACCTCCGGTTGGGGTTTGGCATAAGGGGTCCAGTCATTTGCTACATGCTCATCTTTGCAGGCAATCTGGCAATTGTAGCAGCCATTGCAGATCGATACATCATGGACAAATACCTTCAACTTATTTTCCTCCTTCAATCCAGGCATTGAACTGTAGTCCGCATGCAGGGTCAAATTTTCTTTCAAATGTTTCGGGGTATTGTTTTCTCAATTTATCCAGATCGACGGTCCCGACTTCCACCAGGAAACTGCTGACAACCATTCCGGTCGCATTTCTGGAAGTCACATTATGGGGAGTGATGGTATTAATCGCTCCGCCCCGGTCCAATTCCCCCGGAACAATGGGATCATACCGGGCGCCGTGGTCCATATACACTACTCCGGGCATAATCCTCTCTGTTACATAGGCGCCGCCGAGAACTGTTCCCCTTTCGTTATATATTTTCACCACGTCCCCATTACTGATGCCCCTGGCCGCAGCATCCCCCGGATTGATCCACAGCGGTTCGTATTGGTAGCCGTCCGGGCCTGTAACCTTGCAGGTCAGAACTTCTCTGGTCCAGGGGATATCATCACACTGGGCATGCACTCTCCAGCGACCGTGGTTGGATACCATCAGGAGAGGATATTTTTTGGCCCTTTCGCTGGAGGTCCTTTCGTCATGGCTTTCCCCCTTTTCAATCCAGTGCGGCACCGGCGGTCTCTCCTCGTCTTCAGGGAAGTATTTGGCCAGATTCTGAGAATGGAACTCCAGCTTACCGGAGGGGGTATTTACCGGATTTTTCTCCGGGTCATCACGGAATGGTTTCATGCCCGCCGGGACTTCTTTCCATCCGGGTTTAGTCGGGACGACGAAATAACCTTTGTTAACAAATTCTTCAAAAGTGATCATGTCCTGTATACCCGAGCACTCAAAACCGAGTTTCACCATCTCCTCGATAGACTTGCCTGCGGTGTATTGCTCCAGGAGGCCCAGTTTCTCGGCTATCATGCAGACAATCTCATAATCGCTGTGGGATTCTCCTACCGGCTCGATACACCGTCCTTCATATAAAAACGAAAAGAACGTCCCGCTGTTTCTGTCTACACCGATATCTTCCTCCTCGAATTTGGTATTGACCGGCAGGATGACGTCGGCAAACAGACAGTCGTTCTCCAGCCACTGGTGCTGGGCCAGAATGAACTCTATTTTTGGGCTTCGCAGGGCTTTCATATAGGAATTGCTATCATTCCAGCAGGTTATCCAGCAGGGCGAATCGGTCCAGATCATATGGACCTCGGAGCAGCCCTCGGCCGGATAGGTATATTTGACGAACTGGTCCTCGACCTCGCCGGGAAAGGTTGAATTGCCATACCAGTTGATGGGCGGATTGAGGATGGCATCGTGGATGAGGTCCTTGGGTATAAATTGCTGCGGATTGATCGGCGCCGGCGTAAAGCGCTTATCGATACCCCCCATCCTTTGCCTCTTGGCCTTCTTTTCCGGACTGCCGGGACTTTTGATCTCTGCGAGGGAATAAGAATGTCTCAACTGTTGAGGGCTGACTATTCCGGGAGGCATGGGATTTCCCTGGGTAGGGCCTCCCCACTCTATCATCTTGACCTGGTGTACTCCGGGATTTCCTAATCCCCGCATCCCCAGCAGCATGACCTCCAGCCGTCCGTTTTCGGTTGAGTAAGGGCTGCGTATGCCGGGCCCGCCATTTCCGTGGGCTATACTGGTGGCAGTGGCCGCCCAGGTCCTGGCCAGGGCCTTGATCGTCCACTCCGGCACGCTGCATTTCCCGGCTGCCCATTCCGCAGTCTTGGGAATTCCATCCTCTTTCCCCAGGACATATTCTTCAAACTTATCGAAACCATAGGTATGGGTTTTTACATAATCCTTTTCGTAGGTCCCTTCGGTGATCCAGATATAGGCAATAGCCAGTTGCAAGGCAGCATCCGTCCCCGGTTTTATCGGGATCCATTTATCGGCATGTACGGCAGCTCCGTAGTTCAGGTCCGGACAGATGTAAACAGATTTTACGCCGAGTTGTGTCCACCAGTAGCAAACGCGGCTGGCCATCTGCCCATCAAAACCCCAGGGCGTCGTTTCCGGATCACACCCCCAGAACAGGACAAGGCCGCTGTTTTCAGCTATATCAGGTATCAGGTTGTGAGTCGGCTCCTGCTCTCCCACGGGTTCCATTCCCCAGACATGTTTGGCGCCCCAGGCCCATCCCTCCCAGCTATCCGGGTTTCTCAACTGGGCTGTATAACCGCCAAGCAGCGCCAGGAGCTTATTGGCACTACTGTGGGTGACATGGACAACTTTACCTTCACCGTGCATATCAGCCTGAGAAAGGACCGCTTCCATCCCATATTTTCCCTTAATCCTCTTAAGCTCATTTGTTATTATCTCTAGGGCTTCATCCCAGGATATCCTGACATACCGGCTCTTGCAGCGGTTTTGGGGATTTCTCTCACCGTGCGGGTCCCAGTCCACCCTCTTTAAAGGGTAGAGGATTCTGTTGCGTGAATATACGCGTTTTTTATAAGCCAGACCGTAAGGGGAGGGCAGGGCTTTCAGGCTTGATTCAAAAGTCTGCCCGCGGGCTTCCAGCTTCCAGGGGTTGAATTCCTTCGGGTCGTACTGCCAGTCGTAGTGCAATGGTCTGATTCTAATGATTTTGCCATCTTTGACATCCACCGCACAGGGATATCCGGCGTCCACCCCGGACCCGATAAAGCTAAGGCCCTTTACGCAGGTTTTTTCACCTTTGGTTGTTATTCCCTGATCATTTTTTATTACCATATATTTTATTCCTTTTATTTTTTTGATTATTACTTCTCAATGGGTCTCTTTGACAGGTAAAAATCACTATATAATTGTCTAATATTTTGAGAAAGTCACAAAACAGCAACCTGCAGATAAGGGACCAGTCCCTGCCCTTCAACCGAAGGACAGGGACTATCTATCCAGTGTAGTGCCACTCAATTAAGTGTACAGTATTCAACGCGCTTTTAGCTTTAAACTATTGCAAAGCTGTGTATGAGACACTACACTAAGAATCAGGACTTCTTTGGTTTGGGTAAGTTCGTACCAAACGGTCGAACATCCGTAAGGAAAAAGGGCTTATCCACCTTTGTAACGATGACCGGACAATGAGGGAACATACCGGGTATCACGATGGCCGAAGGCCGGGTAATAACGTGTCGCTCGGCCTCTTTGCCCAGTGATACCTCTACCTCTCCTCCCAGCTCGCTGAGATCATCCGTATCGGTTCCCATAAAGGTCAGAATTTCGAGATCGGAGTGCACATGGGGTTTATCGGGTATCGGCCCGAACCTGTAAGGGGCTTTCCTGAGGGTTTCATGCAGGACTGCATAATCAAATGAATTCGGATTGGTAACAATCGCCAGGTGGCCCCCGGAATCATCCCGGTTCCTGGGGCCGTAGCTCCAGGCCCCTTTTCTTACGAAAGACATGTTGACAATATTATCCCCGTATTCAGAGCCCCGGTCTGCTACAGGGGCTGATGTCATTGATTCCTTGCTCAATTCAACCGGTGTTTCTTTGGGCTCGGATGTGCAGGAGACCTCCATGTATATGAATCTACGGTCCATCCTGTTGATAGTGGCCGGAAAATGCGGCAGTCCTTTCGGAATGGATATGGCCGTCGAGGTGGTAACAATATGCTTTTCGCATTGCGGTCCCAGACACATCTCTACCTCTGCTCCCAGATCGCCGATGCAATCGGCGTCAGTACCCATGAAAACCAGGACCTGGTTATATTCATGAGCATGAGCCACGGGCTCCGTACCCATTTTGCCGGCTGCCAGGTAAGTGCCGTATTCAACATGAAAGTCCAGCCCAAATAATTTGCCGTTGTAGCTTGTTACCTGTCTGTATAGACCTGTCCTGTTTTTATCAAAATCCAGGCTTATAACGTAGTTTCCGTACTTTTTTTCCATTTTTTCCTTCCTAATCTTTAATTACCTTCAACTCATCTTTTCCCTTCAATCCGGTTGTCGAACCGCAGGCCGGTAGCCGGGTTACATTTTTCCTTGAATGCCGCAGGATACTTTCTTCTCAATTCATCCAGATCGGCTGATCCTACCTCCACCAGGAATCCGCTGACCACCATACCAGTGGCGTTTTTGGAGGTGATATTGTGGGGTGTGATGGTGTTGATCGCTCCTCCCCGGTCGATTTCTCCCGGAACGACCGGATCATAGCGGGCCCCATGGTCCATGTAGACTACCCCGGGCATGATTCTCTCGGTTACATAGGCCCCGGCGAGAACAATACCCCTTTCGTTGTATACCTGCGTCACATCCCCGTTTTTAATTCCTCTGGCGGCAGCATCTCCCGGGTTGATCCACACCGGTTCATACTGGTAGCTGTCGGGACCTGTCACCTTGCAGGTCGGAGCTTCCCGCGTCCAGGAGATATCATCGCACTGGGCATGCACCCGCCAGCGGCCGTGGTTGGACATCATAAGCAAAGGATATTTTTTGGCCCTTTCGCTGGAAAGGCTTTCATCATGTCCTTCGCCCTTGACAATCCAGTGCGGAACGGGAGGGCGCTCCCTGTCGTCAGGGAAGTGTTTTGCCAGGTTCTGGGAATAGAACTCTATCTTACCGGAGGGGGTTTTCAAAGGATGGTTCTCGGGATCTTCATAAAAGTCCCTCAAACCGACCTTTTGATTCTTCCATTTCGGATCGGTCGGGATAACGAAATATCCTTTTTCAATAAACTCATCGTAGGTAGTCAGGTCCTTAATGCCGCAGCTATCGAAACCACGTTTTAACAGGTCCTGAACGGTAGCGCCTCCGGTCATTTTTTCCAGCAGACCCAGTTTCTCGGCCAGCATGCAGACTATCTCGTAGTCGGTCCTGGACTCTCCCACCGGCTCCACGCATTTCTTCTCATCGACCACAACATAGAATTGACCGCTGCCTGAGTCCACTCCGATATCGTCTTCCTCCAGCTTGGTATTGACCGGCAGGATGATGTCGGCAAACAGGCAATCGTTTTCCAGCCAGGGGTGCTGGGCCAAAATGAACTCAATTTTTAGACTGCGCAACGCCTTGATATAGGTATTGGTATCGTTCCAGCAGGTAATCCAGCAGGGCGAATCGGTCCATATCATATGGACCTCGGGGCAGCCCTCCGCCGGATAGGTGTATTTTACGAACTGGTCCTCAACATCAGCCATGAATAAAGCCGTGCCATACCAGCTAATGGGTGGATTAAGAATAGCGTCATGGATGAGGTCCTTGGGGATAAATTGTTTGGGATAGATAGTCCCGGGTTTAAGCCCGGTGCCCATACTGGTATGGGGCTTGCCGGTTTTTTCGTCCCATACTATGGGGACCATGGACCCCGTAAAGGCTTTACCCAGGTTGGGGACTACTACCGGTGGTGGCATCGGCTGCTGGTGGTTCATACCCCACTCAATCATCTTTACCTGGTGTACTCCGGGTTTACCCACTCCCTGCATAGCCAGCAGCAATATCTCCAGCCGGGCGTTTTCCGTGGCATAGGGTACCCTGATACCGGGTCCTCCATTGCCATGCAGTATCGAAGTCGCTACGGACGCCCATTTTCGCGCCAGGGCCTTGATTGTCCATTCGGGTATGCTGGTTATTTCAGAGGCCCACCCGGGTGTCTTGGGAACCCCGTCCTCTTTTCCCAGGACATAATCTGAGAACTGTTCAAAGCCATAGGTGTGCGTGGTCACGTATTCTTTATCGTAGGTATCTTCCTTGATCCAGACATAGGCAATAGCCAATCGCAGGGCGGCGTCTGTGCCCGGCCTGACCGGGATCCACTTGTCAGCATGGACAGCCGCACCGTAATTCAGGTCCGGGCAAACATACACGGACTTGATGCCTACCTGCGTCCACCAATAGCAGACGCGGCTGGCCATCTGCCCGTCAAATCCCCAGGGTGTGGTCTCAGGATCACAACCCCAGAAAAGAAGAAGCCTGGAGTTTTCAGCAATATCAGGTACTGCGTTGTTAACCGGCACCATCAGTCCCAGGTCTTCCATTCCCCAGACATGCTTGGCGCCCCAGTACCACCCCTCCCAGCTATCCGGGTTGCGGGTTTGCAGGGTATAGCCGCCCAGCAGATTAAGAAGCCTGGTGCCACAGCCATGGGAGCAATGGACGCTTTTCATCTCTCCGTGACCGTCCATCTGGGCAAGGATGCCATACGGCCCGTACTTGTTGATGACCCTTTTCATCTCTCTGGTTACCAGTTCCAGGGCTTCATCCCAGGAGATTCTAACGTATTTGCTCTTGCCCCTTTTAGCCGTATTTCTCTCCCCGTCCGGGTCCCAGTCAACCCGCTTCAAGGGATAGAGAATACGGTTGGATGAGTAGACCCGTTTTTTATATGCCAGGCTGTAGGGCGGTATCAGGGCTTTCATGCCGGGTTCAAAGACCTGCCCATTTACTTCCATCTTCCAGGGGCTTAACTGCTTTTTGTCGTATTTCCAGTCGAAGTGCAGCGGTCTGATCCGGACTATTTTACCGTTTTTTACATCTATCACCGAGGAATTGGAGTTCGGGCCGAAACCAAGAGTGGCAGGGAGTGATTTTTCATCACTGGTGTTCATACAGGTGGGTCTCCTTTTTAGCAAATGTTTTTCTATTCCAGATCTGACGTAAATATTGTTTGCTCTCAATCCGGGCTGAGGTAACAGGCGGACATCAGCAAACATAATTGGCTTTAAGAATAACTATTGTTTTTTTTGCTTTACAGGTTTTAGGTGGTAATACAGGCGCTATATGACGCCTCTGAGCCTGGGGTCGAGTGCATCCCTCAGTCCGTCACCCATCATGCTGAAGCCGAATACAGCCAGCATAAGTGTAATTCCGGGTGCGATAGAGAGCATCGGGGCGGTGAGAAGATAGTCACGCCCGTCACTGATCATGCTTCCCCAGGCTGCAATTGGCGCCTCAACTCCGACGCCAAGGAAGCTGAGACCGGCCTCGGCCAATATCGTCGATCCCAGAACCATGGTAACCAGAACGATTAATGGCGGAAAGCAGTTAGGGATCAAATGGAAGAACATGATACGCCAGTGGCTGGCGCCCATGGAGCGTTCTGCCAGAACATAGTCGGTTTCTTTGGCGGTGATGACCTGGCCGCACATCAACCTGGCACAGGATGGGATCAGGCCGACAGTGAGGGCGATGATGACATTTTTTAGGCCTCCGCCGAGCAGTGCCGCAATGACCAGTGCCAGCAATATCATAGGAAAAGCCATGAAGGCGTCCAGCGTCCTCATAATAAGAGTATACGTCCAGCCGCCAAAATATCCGGCCACCAGACCCAGGAAAAAGCCGATTACCGCGGCTAATAATACCACTACTACCCCTATCATCAGGGAAGTCCTGGACCCGTACAGGACGCGGGTAAGGGTGTCTCTGCCGAGAAGATCAGTGCCCAGAAAGTGCTTGGAATTGGGATTCTGCAAGACTTCACCCAGAGATGTCGCGTATGGATCATAGGGGGCCAGTACAGGGGCAAAGATGGCCATAATAGCGAGTATCACGATCATAATCAGCCCGGCTGTCACTATCCACCGGCTGAAGAACACCTTGAGAAAACGGCGAAATTCGTTGACACGGACCGGGGCTTCTGAGATCGTTGTAGCGTTTACATTCACCTTCATTCCCCCTAGCTAAAGCGTACCCTTGGATCAAGATGACCGTAGGCAAGATCGACGAGCAGGTTTATGACCACAACAAATACCGCAATCAGCAGAATAATGGCCTGCACATAGGGGTAGTCCTGATTAGTGATTGAGGTAACCAGCAGTCTACCCATACCGGGAATGTTAAATACCATCTCTATCAGCACTTCACCACCGATTATGTGGGTGAGACTGACGCCCGCCAGGGTTACGACCGGGATTATTCCGTTCCTCAAAGCATGCTTGAGAACAATGACTCTTTCCGCCAGTCCCTTGCTCCAGGCAGTCCGGATGTAGTCCTGGCGCATAACCTCCAGCAGGCTGGAACGGGTCTGGCGCGCCGTTCCGGAAAGGGGGTAGAGGGCCAGACAGGCTATTGGCATAAGAATCTTTTTAATATTCATCCCCAGATCGGTAAACGGCGAAGTATAACCCACGGCTGGTAGCCAGCCCAGTGCCAGAGCAAAGACGTACATCAGCACGATACCGAGCCAGAAATGGGGCACGGTTATCCCGATATTGGCGAATATAGTCACCACGGTATCTAACCATGTCCCGCGTCTTACCGCGGCGATAATCCCCAGCGGGATGCCTATCAGGTTTCCCACAATGAAAGCGGCTAACCCTACATTCAGGCTTATGAGAGCCCGTTTGAATATCTCCTGGCTGACAGGATTATGAGAATAGATAGAAATTCCGAAATCCCCTCTCAGTACATCGCCGACCCAATCAAAATACTGGACAACCATGGGTCTGTCCATGCCAAATTCGTGCCTTAGCATATCCAGTTGTTCAGATGTGACCATGGTGGTCTGGCGCTGGGATACGATCAGTAATATCGGGTCGCCGGGGAGAAGACGCATGAAAAAGAACACAATGGTACCAATCAGGATAACAACGAAAAATGATTGTATTAGTCTGCGCACGATATACGTTGCCATAACTATGTACCACCTGTACGATGACTCACCCTATCTACAACCCTGGATGCCAGAGGCCGGTCACCAACCATTTTTAATATCCGGGAATTCAGCTATGATGATTTCTCGAAAGTCGCTACTTGCAACCGCAAGCTGGAGCTATGATTCCCGTGGCTCCAGCCTGCGGTATTTTTAATAAACCTCGACCAGGTTAGAACTTATCTCATAAATACCCTGACCTGTTAATGTCTTGTATGATGAGATGCCTTTTATTTATCCAGCCAGACGTTGTTGGGCTGAAAGTATATCGCGAACCCGCGGGTAGCTGCACCGCTGTCCATGACATAGGGTTTCTCTGCCCAGCAAATCGAGGTGCTCCAGACAGGGAACATTATGGCATCCTCATAGGCAATCCTGAGACATTCTTTCATCAGGGCGATGTCCGCTTCCGGGGCCTGTATGCTTGTGTATACGGCATTGACCAGCTCTGGATCATCAAGTTTGACCATGAATCTGTTGACATCTTTGGTGAAGTGGGAGATCATAACACGGTTATAGTTCGGTTCGGCGCCCATTCCGGTCAACACCACGCCTTCCCACGGCTCGCCCTCGCCGAACATGAAGTACTTGCCTGCCTCAAAGTATTCGATCTTGGTCTGGATGCCTACTTTGGACCAGTAGTCCTGCATGGCTACACTGGCTTCTCTGGGGAAGAAAGGCGGGGGAAAGAGGCTGGTTTCGAAACCATTTTCATACCCGGCCTGTTTTAAAAGGGCCTTGGCCTTGTCAGGATCGTACCTGCGGCCGACGAAATCGGGATTATAAAGAGGAGATGTTTTCGGGACCAGTTGATACGGAGCATACCATTCGCCAAAACCCAGACTGATCATTGCCTCGCGGTCGATGGCATACTCTGCCGCCTCGCGCACTTCCAGTTTGGACCAGGGAGAACCGGGATTGGCCGCAGAAGGAATTGCCGCTGCGTTCGCTTCAAACAGCGACTTGATACCAAAACCAAGACTTTTCATGTCATAGCTTTCTTTACCCAGTTCGCACTGTATGATGTCCCCTTCCCCGGTCTGTGCGGCGGCTTTTCTGGCTGACCATTCGGGGACATATTTAATGGTAAAAGAATCAACATAGGGTTTGGGAGCATCCCAGTAGTTGGGATTTCTTACACCTTTGCAATCGACGTCCTGGGTATAATGATCGAACAGGTAGGGACCGGTTCCTACCGGATTCAGCCTGACCCAGTCGAGGCCTTTTTTCGAGTAGGCGGTCGGAGAGATCATAAAGGTATTTTCAGTAAACTCCACAATTTCGGTGTTTTGCCATTTCTTCAGATTAACTTTGAAGGTGTAGTCGTCAATAATCTCGGTGGATAACCAGTTGCTCTTTCTTTTGAGCGTAATATGCTGGTCGCACATCCATTTTGCGGTCTCCGCATTGAAGTCCGTACCATCGTGGTACTTGACGCCCTTGCGGAGATGGAAAGTGAGAGACTTCTCGGCAGTATCTGTCTCGTAGGATAAAGCCAGACAGGGCTGGTAGGTCATATCGGACATATGTTTGAAGAGTCCCTCAAAAAAGAGTGAAGCGGTAGAGTTAATTTCACCAAAAGCTTCGGGTTGCCAGCCAACGGCTCCGGATACGCTGCGCCATAGCATTGTTACATCGCCGCCGGTTTTAATATTTGCCGCCGGTTTTGAGGTGGCAGGAGCGGACGCTGCTGGTGCGGACGCTGCCGGTGCGGATGCTGCCGGTGCAGGTTTAGTTGCCGGAGCGGCTGCCGGGGCGGATGTGGTTGTTTCTTTTTCGCTACATCCGATGAAGATCAGAGCGCAGATCAGGAATAAGGATAATATGAGTAATTTTCGCATTTTGCCCTCCTTTTTTGTCCTTAAATGTTGATCGCAAATGATCATGCAATAAATAACTATCCAGCAATCGACGTAACCGCCAGCAGCAGGCAACTCTTAAGCTGGAAACCAATTTTAGAAAGCAATTATACAACGGTTATGCATATTTGTCAATACATTATTACAATATCTCGTTCATTCATGAGAATTCATTACCATATTTTTACATGATTGGGCAATATAATAGACCAAATAATACATATTTGAATAATATATACGGTATTGAGATCAACGGGTATTATACCGGCAGGATGATTTGATAAGAAGAACAATAAAGGCAACTAAAAGAATTAGTGATTTTCCCAGTACAGGACTATTGATCAAACCGGCCGTGGGCCTTCGTGCGCCGCTGGCGAGGTCTTCCCTCGCCAGCGGCGCACGTTAATGGGTCAAGGAGTGAAAATACAGCAATTACCAGGCAGGCAAACATTTTCAATAAAGCACCGGTGTAGCGCTACAGTTACAGGCTGTTTTTTAATTCAGAACACTTTAAAACCAGGTATGAGACACTCCCCATATCAGGCTAAAAGTAGAACCGATGGTTTTTGGGCGCCGGTGTACTACTTGATGTCTGTTTTTGTATACATCCCCGTCATACCGACGCCGAAATGGAAAATGGGCCGGTCCGCTTTGCGGACGATCATCGGGCAGTGCTGTAGTCCTGCCGGAATAAAGACGGCGCAGCTCCTGGTAAGCATGTACTTTTCATCTGCCAGCCAGATTTCGACTTCTCCATAGAGGTTCCACGGGTCTTCGGGATTTGACCCGTAGAAAGCCAATACCTCATCGAAATCATGCGTATGGGCCTGTGGGCCGGTGTCGGAGCCAATCAGGAACCAGCATACATCCAGCAAAAAAGCCCCCTTGGGGTATTCGTTATCAAAGTATGTCATGCTGGTCATCCTTTTCTCGATATCCGGAGGGATGATCATTCCTTTGGGTACTATTCTGTTGGGTTTGGGTTTGTAAATAATGTTCTTCTCGTACTTGAGTTCAGCCATGTCTTTTTTTTTCTCCTTATCTTAGAATATCCGGATACCGGGGACAGGATCCGTCTTTGATCATCTTTTTTAGACTGACAGTTTGGACTTATTTCTGTACATCCAGCCCCCAGGTCCTGAACAAATTTTTGTAAATTTCGGGTTGAGGAAAATCAGGCCTCATCAGCATATTGTGTCTGGTATAGGCCCATTCCTTTTCTTCTCCTTGTTTGAGATCGGACACAAACCTTTCCAGTTTATCCCCGGGTACGGAGAACATCATCTCATCTTCCCCGGTAAGCGCCCGCTGAAATTCTCCCGGATCGGGCAGGACTACACGGTACTGGCCGGTTAACATAACACTCACGACGGCGTGACCGCAGGAGGGAGGGTAGAAATGGCCGTTTACCATCAACGCATCTTCCATCTTTATTGACAGAAGCAGGCCTCTCAGTTGAGCGGTATTGGTATATATTATCACCACATCAGGTATAAAAGCGGCCTTTTTCAAAGGCGCCGTGACAATTCCGACATATTTGCCATACTCAAAGCAATCGTAAGGATGGGTAACTGTACCGGCGGATTCCGGTCTTTCCGCCATTCCGTAGGCCATCAGTGCAGCCGGGCACCAGTGGTCTTCTATCAACATGGCCACGGTCTCTTTATCGCGACGTGACAGGGCAAAGGCCTGGCATTGGGCCAGGTGATAGCCCCGATCTTTTCTGGGCCGGATAGCCCCCTCCGGGATATCTTCTTCCTTCTCCAGCATTTTTACAGCTACCGGAGACGTCCTCAGCATCAGCAGTCTCTCAAGCTCTTCTCCATATTGATTGAATTCGCTCAGCGTTGGCATACCACATACCTCCTTCTTCTTTGCCTGTTATCGAATTGCTGCGAAAGCTATTTCATATTCCAGTCTCTGGAATCAGCGGAATCCATTACAGTAGCTTGTCGGCGGCGCCGCGAAGTATAAAAGGGTTCCCTCTCTTACTCAGAAGTACGAAAATTCACTGTCATGCCGGAGGAGTCCTGCCTTTTTATCTCCACTGGACTCCTAAGCCTCTCAGGGCGGGACTCTGGTAACCGCCGCTCGTTTCATTCACGCTGGCTGTACCATTATTCATGAAATGACTGAAATATGAGAAAGTATTCTCTGAAATAACAAAAATTATAATACATAATTGCATCAATTGGCAAATTATGATTGATTGAATTCGTAGATTGTTTTCTATGAATAGTCGCTTGACAGGCAGTCGTATATCCATATACAAAAAATGCCGATTAACCGGACACAGAGTCCGTCATTATCGTTCATGGAGTTACGAGTAAATTACATAAAAAGGGAAACATACTTGAACGTCAAGGAAAATATTTGTGCATATTACCAACTGAACGGGTATTTAATCCGCATAGCGAAGGTCCTGGGTTTGTGTTGATCCGTAAAAGAAAGTCCACAAAAAAAGTAAATTGGATTATGCCGGCTACACCCGGATATAAAAATCACTTTTTAAGCTATGGCTCAAGTGCAAATAAGGTATAAAAATCAAAATCCACCCCACCCTGAGGATGCTGGCCGACGGGAGATAAGGAAGCGTCGGTATCCGGCATGACACCTACACGAAGGCAATAAACAGATTAATCGACCTTTTTGTACTAATGTCAGATGTTGAAACCTGAAAAATCATCAAGTGTGCAAACAGGTGTGCAAAATTGTAGTGATTGCACAAAATCAGGATGCTGCTTTCAGACAAACATGACGCTCTTTTGCTGATTCCGACATTATCTCCGTTTTAGTATTTCGGGTATCATTCTGAGTTTAGCCAAAAGAGGCGCAGAGGTGCCCCAGGCCCTGGCCATGGCTTCAGCTCTGGCATCATATGAAGGCATTTCATCAGGATCGATTATTACGTCGACCACGGTTGGTCTGTCATTTTCCAGTGCTTGTTGAACCACCGGTTGAATATCTTCAGGTCTGGAGATTCTCAACCCTGCAGCCCCCATTGATTCAGCTAACTTAACGAAATCAGGATTGATAAACTCTGAAGCTATCGTTCGCCCTTTAAACATGACATTTTGAAGATCGCCTATCATAGCCAATTTTTGGTTATTTAAGATAAACCACTTAACAGGGATTTTATAATTAACCGCTGTAATTACCTCCATGCCTTGCATTTGAAAATCACCGTCTCCGCAAATACACAGTACCTTTTTACCCGGAGCAGCCAATTGCCCGCCGATAGAGGCTGAGACGCCATAACCCATTGAAGCCAGAGATGAGCAAATAAAGAATGTTTTAGGGCCGAGAGATGGGAAGAAACCCTCCAACCAGGGCAAGGTATTGCCGATGTCTCCAAAAACAATAGCGTCCCTGGGTAATATATCTCTCAAGGACTTCAGAAAATATTGAGGCTTGATAGGATAACTGGCTGTTGTCATTTTAGGGTCTGCAAAATATTCTCTTTGTCGCTTGAATTCAATTATCTTTTGTTTATCCACCAACGCCCCTGGTCCGCTCTTGTGCTTCAATTCTGCTATCAATTGGCCCAATACCACTTTGGCTTCGCCCATGATCCCCACTGTTGTCGTGTAATTTTTGCTTATTTCCCAGATGTCAATGTCAATTTGTATCAAAGCTGTCGAAGGTTGAAACCGTTTATCCCAGGCATGGCTGGTAAATTCACTAAAGCTTGTACCCACCGCCACTAAAACATCTATTCCGGACCGCAGGTATTTATTTGCCGCGTTGGTACCGTAAAGGCCGAGGCAACCCAGGCAAAGATCATGATCTTCCGGAATCAGACCCTTCGCTCTTAAAGTAGTTGCAACCGGTATTCCATATTTTTCTGCCAGTTCTATAAGTTCGACACTGCTATCCATAGCTCCGGCTCCAGCTAAAATGGCCGGATTTTTCGCCGCAAGAATAAGGTCAGCCGCTTTTGTAATAGTTACTTCAGGTCCTGCCGAAGAATACCGTTCTATTCTCTCTTTCAACCAATCTTTTTCAATTTCAATATTGGTAGCGAATACCTCAGACATTATATCCAGTTGAGATGGGCCTGGTCGTCCGTTAAGAGATACCCTGAGTGCATTTCTTAAAGCTTCATGTAGTTTTTGTCCGCTGTAAACACGGGTAGAATATTTCGATATCGCACTAAACATCTCCAGGTGGTCAACCGTCCTGCCTTCGCCGGTAGCTTCCTGAAGAGCTCCTTTTCCCACAGCGCTGCTCCCTACCTGAGCCGTAATCACCAGAACCGGAATGGAATCCATATATGCAGAAGCTATTCCGGTAATCAAGTTGGTAGCTCCCGGACCGACGGTACCGGTGCATACTCCAAAACCGCCGTTCACCTGGGCGTAACCAACAGCCATGAAAGAGGCTCCGCTCTCATGTTTTGTTAAAATCGGAGAGATTTCCCGGCTATCGTAAAGAGCATCATAAAACTTTAAAAGATGTCCTCCCGGAATTCCGAAAATGTATTTAACATTGTTGGATTCCAAGGATTTCACCAATAGTTGTGCTCCGGATAGTTGCATAATGCACTCCTTAAAACTGGTATTCTAAATCCTTTCGCGGGTTATTCGATTGGAGCCGGAGGCGGTGCTCTTTCAGGCAAGTCTTTTCCTTTAAGGTTGAAATATCGGACACCCCAATCTCCCAAACCGCAGGAGACGCAATTTGTAACTACAAAGAACTTGGAGGTCAGGTAGGGTATAAACACTTCTTTTTTCCGACGGATGATTGAAGAAATAATGGCCTTGGCTACATTATCCGGGGATATTTTAGCTGATAATCCCGAGGTTTTGATATCGCGTATCATCGGGGTATCAATCCGGCCTGGAAAGACGGTGCATATGTGTATTCCCGAGGGGGCCAGTTCTTGCCGTAATACATCTGCGAATCCCGCTAAGGCGAATTTCGAGGAGGAATAGGCAGAGTCGAGGGGAAGGCCTTTCTTCCCGTCGACAGATGAAACAATTATTATGTGGCCTGACTTTTTCTGCAGAAAATGAGGCAAAATTTCGTAAATGCAGTTAAGGCTTCCAAAAAAGTTAATCTCCATGATATTCCGTATATCATCTATAGTCTGGCTGGTAACGGGCTTGCGGAAATATACACCGGCATTACATATCAAAATATCTACGCCTAGTGATTGATTAGTTACCTGGCGAAATATGTTTTTTACATCTGGTCTATTGGAGATATCTCCACGTCTTATCTCCGCCTTAATATTAAAAGGAAGTATTTCCTGTTCGACGCTTTTGAGTCTGGCCATGTCCCGCGCTACCATGACCAGATTGGTTCCTGCCCTGGCAAGAGCGATGGATGTAGATCTTCCGATCCCGCTGGATGCCCCGGTTACAATAGCAGTCTTTCCCTTTAGATATGCTGTGTTTATAGCTAGCCTCTCTATAAATGATAATACATTATATATGGTCGGCTTCGCCGGTATCTATCGGTATCAAAATAATATATTGTTTCTTGATATTGTGCAATAACTACTTCCGGGAGTGGGTTATCGGTATGTATTGACTAAAATGGCTCCGCTTTCTGATTTTGCTAACTTCGGTTTACATGCACGGACCGGTCATCATTTCAATAAGGCTTGTCCTTACTGTCCCGTCCAGAAAGCACAATGAATTAGTAAGGTGGGATATTCCCATATTTACACCTTTATTTCCTTCCCACTTGTTGCTATAATATAGCCATGGAAAGCGAAATAATTAAAAATGAAAAGTTCCGCCGGGTAGCCACTAACGTTAAACCGGATGCTAAAAAAAGAATTGCTATCTCAAAAGCCTGCCAGGCTAACGAAGTAACTTATCATGTCTACTGCAACGAAATTGGACAGATAATCCTGGATCCGCAAATCAGTATCCCCGCTTCCGAGGTATGGTTATATAACGACCCTGAAGCCCGGAAAGCTGTGTCTGTAGGGTTGAAGGAAGTGTCTGAAGGAAAAATATCCAAAATAAACTTGGAAGAGTTATAGGACTTCTGATTGTTTGAGATTCTCTGGACCCACCAAAGCCAGTCAGATTATAATCGGTTAAAATCTGATCCAGCTTTACAGAAACGCTATCAAGCGGTAAAGAAAACTATCCAGTTGCTGGCATCCGACCCACGCCACAATAGCCTGCAAACTCATGAGTTCACCAGCCTTAAGGGACTGCATGGAGAAAAAGTTTTTGAAGCTTATGCAGAACAAAACACTCCTGCTGCCTACAGAGTTTTCTGGTATTATGGTACATCAAAGGATCAAATAACCGTAATCGCAATTACCAGACACCCTTAATAACAGAAAATCCCCCGTTGTACTTGACTCATCGAGGGATAATAACAATATTGTCATGATGGAAACATGCTTTTGAATACTGATTAACTCGGGTGAGGAAGAGAGCATGAACTGGAAAGAACAAAAGAAAAAATTAATTAAGAATCCTGAATTCATAAAAGAATACGATGCCTTAGAGACCGAATACAAAATGATTCTCCTCCTGTTGTTATAGTCTCAGGCAAATTGTATCCATATCTATCATATTTCTCAACAAGGCGAAATGATTTGCAGCAGAACAGTTCTGCCTGAAGCGGACTGCAGTGAAGTCCCCGTGAGTAGCCCGTTGAGGTGCCCTCGTTTTTCCAGGCACCGAATTCTTTCTTCGTACTTCTTGCTCTTCTTTCTGCGATAGATTATACTTCCAACAGAGACACAATATAGAGGAATGGTAATGGAAAAGGAAATTATATTTCTGGTCGAGGAAGCACCCGAGGGCGGTTACCAGGCAAGAGCTCTTGGCCACGCTATCTTTACCGAGTCTGATACC
>JAFGOB010000095.1 GCA_016926695.1 Dehalococcoidales bacterium
GCCGGAGAGGTGGACATGGTCGAAAGTATCGACCCCGCTCAATATAACCAGTTGAAAGAGGAGGGTTATAGCGTCGCTATTCCTCAAGGCCTGGCCTTTGTCTTCAGCTTCCGGACTGCCAATGCCGACCCCACCTCGCCTTTCTCCAAGAAAGAAGTACGGGAAGCCCTGTGGTATGCCGTTGACAGGGAAAGTATGGTCTATGGTCTGGGTAAAGGCACCTATAATATAGCGGACCAATTAGCCGCGCCGTTCCAGGGGTGGTATATTGAGGATTATCCCGCCCGCCAATATGACCCGGATAAGGCCAGGGATCTGCTGGCGCAGGCCGGCTATCCGGATGGTTTCAAGACTATTTTACATGGTGATGTCCGCGGACGTCAGGATGACCTGGTAGCCCTCCAGACTTACTTCGGTGATATTGGCATAGAATGCGAGCTGGATGTGGCCGACGTTGCTCGCTCGAGTACGTTCGGCACCGAAGGCTTCGAAGGCATCCTACAGCCCGGTTTCCCCAACTGGTCTTCCTTCTCCAGCTGGATGAATGTCTGGCTTAGCCCTACAGCGACCTACCCTACCATGAAGTTCCCGGATAACTGGTGGGACTCCTGGGTGGATGTCAAGACCGAGGCCGATTACGATACACGGATGGCCAAGATGCAGGCTCTCCTGAAAATTGTCTATGATGAGGCTCTGGTCATTCCCTGGATGTGGGACTCTCCACGCTATGTTCTCAACTCCAAAGTTCATGATCTGATGTGGGATGAAGTGGACATCAATGGTTACTTCGACCCGGTCAACGTCTGGAAAGAGAAATAAATAATAAAAGAGGCTGTTAAAGCAGCTTCGTGATGAAAGGGAGTTTCTCCGTCCCCGGGGAGACAAAGCAAACCGGGGGCGGAGCCCTTTCCGTTATACCAGTCTAATATGCACTGGTGGAGAAACCCGGGTGGTGAGTGGCTGTATCCATGAATTGATATTTACTTGCCCGCCGTGGAGGGTAAAAGTAGTAACTGAATATAAAACATCCAGCTAGAAGACTGATTTGCCAACCGGATTTTCAGTTAGCTAGATACGGCAACTCTTAAGGCCCAAATGGCCGGCTGCAATGCAAACAAAATAGGAAATCAAAGAAGATTAATGAGTTGGAACGGAATAAATGCTGTTCTGATCGTTGTTGGACTAATCTGTCGAAAATAGGAGACTTCCTGGTAGTTAAATAATTCCTCCGGGAGGATATGGAATGACAGCGTATATCATACGCCGTTTAATAATAGGTGTGATTATCCTCTTGATAGTTACGCTGCTGGTCTTTCTGGCGATGCGGCTATTACCGGGTGATCCACTGGTCATTTTTATCTCTCAGAGCCAGGTTGAAGTCTACACCCCCGAGCAACTGGCAGAACTGCGTACTGAATACGGTCTGGACAGATCTCTTCCCGTGCAGTATATCAGCTGGTTAGGCAATATGCTGCGGGGAGATATGGGCAAATCTATTCTGCTGGGTCAGGATGTGGGGTATTTGATATCCACCAGGCTGCCGGTAACCATTTATTTCGGTGCCATGTCTTTTATCGTGAGCTCATTTTTCGGAGTCATTTTCGGTGTGGTCTGTGCGCTGAGAAGGGGTACATGGATTGATTCATTTGTGACCGTTCTGGCCAATATCGGCATTACCGTGCCTGCTTTCTGGTTGGGAGTACTGCTGATGTATGTGTTCTCCCTGTTGTTACACTGGCTGCCTACCGCCGGTTACGTGCCTCCCACAGAAAATCTGGGACAAAGTCTGCGTGCGGCAATAATGCCTGTTATCTGCCTTTCTCTGTTCTCGGTGGCGGCACTAGCCCGCCAGACCCGCTCAGCCATGCTCGAGGTTGTCAGCCAGGACTATATCAGGACGGCCTGGTCCAAGGGATTACGTGAACGGGTTATAATCCTCCGGCATACCATCAAGAACGCCATGATACCCGTTATTACCATCCTGGGCTTACAAGTCGGGCTGGTCTTCGGGGGCTCGGTCCTGATAGAAAAGGTCTTCAGTATTCCGGGAATGGGACGGCTGCTGGCCGATTCTCTATTTTCTCACGATTACCAGATAGTCCAGGCCGGGACACTGGTCATCGCAATAGTAGTGGTGCTTTCCAACCTGATAGTCGATATTTCCTACGGCTGGTTTGACCCGCGCATAAGGTACGATTAAGGAGTGCGGAATGCAGAATAATATAGGCAATACAGTCGAACCGGCGGCATTGTTTGAAGTCGCGCCGCACCAGAGCGAGTTGCGCCGGGTGGTAAGGGTATTTTTCGGTCGCAAGCTTGCGGTAGTCGGTCTGGTACTGGTTGTCCTGTTGATTATAACGGCTATATCTGCTCCATGGATAGTACCCTATCCTCCTAATGACATCGACATGACTAATACTCTGGCCAAACCCAGCGCGGAACACTGGCTGGGAACCGATAATCTGGGAAGAGATATTCTGAGCCGCATTATATACGGAGCCCGTACTTCTATAATAATCGCTGTCGGCGCGACGGCGGTGTCCGTCATAATAGGCGAGGTTTTAGGTCTGATCGCCGCTCATTTCGGCGGCATCGTTTTTCAGATTATTATGCGATTTATCGATGCCCTGATGGCGGTCCCGATGCTCTTAATTGCGCTGATTATGGCTACCTTACTGGGTGGCGGGCCGAGGAACGTAATCCTGGCTCTGGGTGTCGGTATGGTATCCGTCCATGCCAGAATGATGTGCGCCCAGGCGCTCAGCGTTAAGCAGAATGATTATATTCTGGCCGCCAGGGCGATGGGTATGAAAGACCTACGCATGATGTTCCAGGAAATTGTGCCCAATGCTTTCCCGGCTCTGGTAGTGGTCGCGACTGTAGGCCTGGGGGCGGTTATTCTGGCAGAAGCCGGCCTGAGCTTTCTGGGCGTGGGCGTGATGCCCCCTAATCCGGCCTGGGGCGGTATGATCAGCGAGGGTTACAAATACATACTCTCCAACCCGGCAATGGCGCTTTCTCCCGGCGTAGCCATAATGCTGGTAGTCTTTGGCTTCAACATGATGGGAGACGGACTAAGGGATGCGCTGGATCCCAGGTTGAGGGGAGTGGTATAAAGAATAGCGAGAAGTAGATATGACAGTCCTACTGGATGTTAAGAACCTGAGAACCCATTTCCATACTGACCGCGGACTGGTCAAGGCTGTGGATGGTGTCTCTTTCCATATTAACGAGAAAGAGATAGTCGGCCTGGTGGGAGAAAGCGGGTGTGGAAAATCGGTAAGCATGCTTTCCGTAATGCAATTGATAGCGATTCCACCGGGGCAGATTGTAAGCGGCAGCGCTATGTTCGATGGCCAGGACTTATTGAAATATAAACCCAAGGGCGAAAGGATGCGTTCCGTACGTGGCGCCAAGATAGCCATGATATTTCAGGAACCGATGACATCGCTTAATCCGGTTTTAACTATTGGCCGCCAAGTTACCGAAATGCTGGAACTGCACCTTAAAATGGACCAGCCAGCTGCCAGGAAGAGGGCAGCCGAGCTGTTAAATCTGGTAGGCATCCCCGAAGCCGAAAGCCGCCTGGATTCCTATCCTCATCAGTTCAGCGGCGGCATGAGACAGAGGGTGATGATCGCCATTGCACTCTCGTGCAATCCCAAAATACTCATTGCCGATGAGCCGACTACTGCCGTAGACGTGACCACTCAGGCCCAGCTGCTGGAGCTTATGAAGGAAATGGTAGACCAATTCAATACATCGCTGGTCATCGTAACGCATAATCTCGGTGTCGTCGCTCGCTATGCCGACAGAATATACGTGATGTATGCCGGACGCATCGTAGAATCGGGTCTTTCAGAAGATATATTCTTGGATCCCCGTCATCCTTACACCATTGGACTGCTGAAATGTGTGCCGCAACTGGGAGAAACAAAGAGTGAAAGAGTACTGGTTCCGATTTCAGGCTTGCCGCCCAACCTGATTGAGATGCCTCAACAATGTGCATTCCTGCCAAGATGCACTTTTGCTACTGAAAAATGCCGATTAGAACCGTGGCCCGAACTTCAGGCTGCAGGCGAACAGCATTATGTATCATGTTACGTTGATACCCGGGAGAAAACATGAACGTGCAACAGGATAACAATCTGCTGGAAATAAAGAATCTAAAGATGTACTTTCCTATCACCAAAGGACTGCTACGCCGCAAGGTCGGTGATATTAGGGCCGTTGATGACATCAGTTTTGATATCAGGAAAAACGAGACCCTCGGTCTTGTAGGAGAAAGCGGATGTGGTAAGACTACAACCGGTCGATGTATCCTGCGCCTGTATAAACCCACGTCGGGGAATATAGTGTTTAACGGAACCGATATTTCCTCCTTAAAGGAGAAACGCGTACGGCCTCTCCGGACCCATATGGGTGCTGTCTTCCAGGACCCCTACGGCTCTCTTAACCCGCGCCAGACGGCACGTACCATTGCCGGCATGCCCCTTATCATCCACGATATGGCTGGTAGAAAGGATTTGAGCGATAAAGTAGCCGAACTTTTCAAGCTTGTAGGACTGGACCCGAGTATGATGGACCGTGTGCCCCACGAGTTTAGTGGCGGGCAGCGGCAGCGACTCGGAATAGCGCGTGCCCTGGCCTGTCGCCCGTCGCTGGTAGTCTGTGATGAGCCGATTTCAGCCCTCGATGTTTCCATACAAGCTCAAATAATCAATTTACTTGAAAAACTCCAGAAGAGTCTGGGGCTCACTTACCTCTTCATTGCGCATGACCTTTCTGTGGTACAGCATATCAGTGACCGCGTAGCTGTTATGTATCTGGGGCGTATCGTAGAAATTGCAGATTCGAAGGAACTCTATCAGAATCCGTTGCATCCATATACCAAAGCATTGCTGTCGGCAGTGCCTGTACCAAATCCTATAGTTGAAAGAGAGCGTGTACGAATTGTCTTGAAGGGAGAGGTTCCCAGCCCGGCACATCCACCAGCTGGTTGCCATTTTCACCCGCGATGTTCTATTGCATCTGCTGAATGCAGAACTATAATCCCACCTCTGCGTTCCGTTGATGGTACCCATCAGGTAGCTTGTCTGAAGGTATAAGATTTACTCACTGGCAAAATCACTAATATCATTATTTACGCTCATAGAAGGGAAGTAATACGGAGAACCCACAATATTTTCTGAAAGTCTTATTAAATTCAGAATTAGATAGCTTTTAAAATACGTTACATTTAACTGTAAAAAGAACATTGATAAGAAAGGGGGACAGTAAAAATGGCACAAACAAAATACGGGCATTTAGCAAAGACCATTCCCACGTCTAAAGATTACGGATCCGGCTCTTACCGGCAGGGAATTGAAATGAACGGTAAGTTTTTCGGATACGATCTCAATGTGAGATATGGCACTTTCTATAATTCCGGAAGACAGCTGCCGTACCAGACTCAAGTATGTGACTATGATCAAATCATGATCTTCATGGGAACAGACACCTATGACATGGGCTATCTTGGAGCTGAGGTTGATTTCTGCATCGGTGAAGATAAAGAAAAGCACCGGATCACCACCTCCCAGGCTGTTTCCATCCCAAAGGGACTCCCGTATGGTCCGATAACCATCGGCCCGATGGAGGAACGGTTTATTCTTATGCAGATTGCCATAGCGCCCACCGTGAAGGTTAAACCGACACTTGCAGATAAACCGGAAGGCCCTTATGCTGCCTGGAGGTTCGCTAAATATTCGGATAATTTCGAGGAGCTCGCATTTATACGTAACGGTCCCTGGCATTATGGTCCCCTCAATCCGGATACTAATGGCGGCTATATAACCAACATCAATGCCAAGGGTTTCGAATTCAACATGTCATACGAAAGTATGAATATAGCCCCTTATAGATTCACGCCGGCTCCCGATAAGCCACACGTACATCCCTATACCGAATTCCTGGTTTTCATCGGGTGCGATTGTGACAACCTGAATGAGTTCCCTGCTGAAGTGGAAGCATGCTGGGGTGAAGAGATGGAAGCACACCTTATTACCAAACCGACCGTTGCTATCCAGCCAAAAGGGACCCCGCACTGTCCGGTAAGAGTCCTAAAGCAAACTAAGCCCTGGATGTTTCTCGTCCTGCGCCCCTGGGGCCATGGCGGCGATGTATTCTCAGGAGGGGATGCTACAGCCCGGGAGGATCGACGTTAATATCTTGAATCAATAGAACCGTAAAAATAACCGGGAAAAACTGGCTGTAATAAAGGGCCTGATTTTCCAAGAGATATCAGTGGCATACAAAATCAGTGATAAATGCATCCAGTGTCATGCTTGCGTATGGAATAGTATCTGTCCTGAAGAGGCGATTATCGAATGTAATAATAACTTCAGCATCGATCCGGAAAAATGCACCGGTTGTGGAACCTGTTATAATCAACAAATATATTTCTGCCCGGTCCGGGCGATTATTGAAGAATAACAGGTTCTATGCAGAGAGACATTAAACTGCATAGAATCATAGCCGAATTCACTCATTAAAAATGCACGAACAGAGTATTTTTGGATCTCTATTAGCTCTGGCGCTCGAAAATGCGAGTATAGTAGTCTGACATTAGATAATAGATTCAAGTTTTGACCCGTTAGCATCCAAATCTACTGAAAAAAGAAGGAGAACTATGGCGGAAAACGATATTTACAGTGAACTGGCAAAGAAGTTGGGCGCGCCTGCGTCCAGACGTTTTTTAAGAATTATCGAAGAAATGTTTACTCCGGAAGAGGCGGCTATTTGCCAGGAATTAACTGTTCCGGGGACCTGTCAGGAACTGTCTGGTATCCTGGGAATCGATGAGAAGACACTTACCGAAACTTGTGAGAACCTTGTAGATAGAGGAGTGCTTACTAAAGGTAAAACACAGTATGCCTTCCACTCTACTTTATTGGGATTCCACCATGATCTGGCAGACACCGGCGTGCATACGGGGCCTCATGCACTATCACAAAAAGTCAAAGACCTGTGGTCAGACTTCTTTTATAATGAATGGTCGGACATCTGGGTAAAAATGGCCAGCGATAGGAAACAGGCCGGAGGGCGCGGTATTATGATAACGCCTGCTATCGGGGCTCTCGAAATCAGTACGAATATCAGCCCAGAAGAAATTCTGCCGCAGGAAAACTGGAAAATGCAAATCCAGCTTGCTAAAAGGAGAATCATCGCTCCCTGCGGTTGCCGGGTTCTCTGGGGAAAATGCGACCATCCGTTAATGACCTGTTTCGCTGTTTTCGATAACTCCCGGGGTGAGTACTACCTGAACAAACCGGGACGTTTGCTTAAAGAGTACTCCCTGGAAGAAACACTCGATATTGTTCGCGCGAACGAGGAAGCAGGGCTTGTTCACTGGGGTGTCTGCTATTGCTGTGCGGATGCCTGTGAAATGTTATATTCTTATACAAAACACAACAGGTTCGACCTGGTTGAGCCAAACCGTTTCGAGGCTGTGGTGGACGAGGATACTTGCGTTGGCTGTCAGGTTTGTGTCGAAAAATGCCCGTTTAATGCCATCGAGATGGTCAAAACAGAAGGCTCCAAGAAACTAAAGGCACAAGTCATCAGCGAGAACTGTAAGGGATGTGGTGTCTGTATCGTCGGGTGTAAACAGAAGGCTATGCGATATGAAATAGTGAGGCCGCCGGAGTACCTTCAACATCGAGAAATCAAATGGCCCCCTCCCGAAAAGAGCAAGGGCGGCCGGACCATTA
>JAFGOB010000096.1 GCA_016926695.1 Dehalococcoidales bacterium
AGCTTTTTCGATTCGTTTGGTAAGAGTGACACCTGTGCGCGCACAATCCCTCCATCTCCGCCACTGGCGACGGATTATCCAAGATTACCGTCAATTATACCCATTTTCTCAGTCTAGCGCGAATAAAAGACGTACAATGATGACTCCGTCCATTCAACATGTGGTCGGCCCCGTAGTTTTTAAGTAAAGCCTAATAGCCAGAGATCGTGTCGAAACCGTAAGGCCTTGTTACCCGCCTTCAGAATAAAACATCCGTTGCTCGGACTACCCCGAAAAACCAGAGAGTCGGACTCCCCCTGAAACGGTGCCGTGCTTTGTGGTTAGCTGGCGCTATTCGGAAATTGGCGCACAATCATTTTTGTATTAGTTCTTCCCTTTTTTAAGACATCATAATGTGTGCTGTTCGTTTGATTGGCGATATTTTTCATTGAAATAGATTATATACAAAGTTATACTGAATGAAATGTCGGGACAAATAATATAAACATTCAGGCGATATTAAAAATGGACGAACGTTTACGAAACCACTTGAGAGACAGGCCGAACCAGCTTCAGGAAGCTAGTAAAAATGGGATTAAAGTAGTAGGATATTTCCCCGGTAATTACGTACCGGAAGAGATGATTCACGCTGCTGGTGCCATACCTCTATGTTTGATCCACGGAGGGGATTCCGCTCCAGCCGATACCGCGCTTTCGGTGGTTCCGCGCCTCATTTGCCCGTTCGCCAGATATCAGATCGGTGAACAATTACTCAAGAATAATCCTTATTACAATATGATTGATTTATTGGTGGCACCGATTACGTGTCAGCATTTGAAAAAGGTGGCCGAGGTATGGGAATACTTCGGAAATCTCGATATTTTTAAGCTGGGCATTCCCCAAAAATACGATAATGATTTCGAACTGGAGTACTATACAGGAAGGCTCGAGGCCCTGAAGGAGCGATTACAGCACCTGACCGGTAACACTATTTCACATTTGGAATTAAGCCACTCTATCGATCTGTACAATCGCATGAGAGAATTGCTGCGTCAGATCAGTCTTTTGAGGGTATCGGACCCCGGTATCATCACATCTCTGGACTTCATTCAACTGAACCATGCCTCGTTTTATGCCGACCCGGTATTCATGACCGATTATCTGAGTTCGCTCTATAGTGAATTGAAGGGTAAAGTCAAATCTCCCGGATCGGACGGGTGCAAGTTATTACTGACCGGCCCCAATGTGAGTTACGGGGATTATTCAGTCCTTGAGCTTGTCAAAAAGGCTGGCGGTGAGATTGTAATAGAAGAAATATACGAAGGTATGCGGGATTACTGGCATACTATCTCCAATGAGGGTGACTTGATGAAATCTCTGACCCGGGGTTATCTTATCGACAGAACTCCTTGCGCCTTGATGAGGAACTCCGCTCGAAAAAGATATGAAAACATATTACAACTGATACGTGATTACGATGTTTCCGGCGTGATCTGGTATGAATTAATGTGCTGCGAGACATTTGATACTGAATCCTACTATTTGAGTAAGAAACTGGCAGAAGTGAATATCCCGATGTTGATTCTGGAATCCGACTACAGCAACTCGGATTCCGCTCAATTCCAGACCCGTATAGAAGCCTTCATCGAGATCGTAAGCGGGTGAAAAAAGATGATTGAATTACTTGAATTATGCGGCTATGGGGAAGATGAAATACAACGTGAATTACCACGGGTGAAGAAGGCTTTCAACAAGACAGGAATCAGTGACAACGATATAGAAAACGGCAAACAACGATTGCGGACGTTTTATGATCTGGAGTTGCGGGGAATACGCGGGGTGCTGCGCTTATGTATGAAGGAATTCGTGGATTCGGTACTGGTGCGGGAAGAAGGCCGCACGAAAGTCATTTACGGATTCATGGCGCCTGATTTCGATATCGTGGGTTCGGCAGCTATGTCCATTTCCCGCGAAATATATGTAATCCATCATTTCTGGGCGTTCATGCTTATCTTCGGAAGTATCTTTGATAAGATGGTGCCCGTATTCGAGGCGGCGGAGAAGGCCTGGTTAAAATCAGGGATTGTCGCCCATTGCGGAAACGTCAAAACACTCCTGGGAACAGTAACGCTCAATCTGTTTCCCAAGCCGGACCTGATGATTACTTCCGGTACTTTGTGCGAGACAGCTCCCAAGACATTTGATTTGCTCCATGAATTGTACGATATCCCGGTTTGTTTCTATGAAACATGTCAGGACAGGGAAAAACAGGAATTTGATACTGCATCTCTGAGAGCCATCGAACTGGAAGCAAAAAGCCTGAGAAAAATGGTCGAACGCATTGAGGGCGTTATCGATCATGAAATCACCGATGCCCTGCTTACAGATACACTTGATGCAAAAAAGGGACTGCAACAGGCAATGCGAAAATTGCGGCAGATCCTGGTCACCAGTGATCCTTTGCCATTGAGTCCGACTCATGAAAACTTATGGATGGTTCTTGGTTTGCTTACGCTAACCCCCGAAGGATTACGAGACGCCGTTGATGCCGTTAACACACTGGTCGACGAATTGCAGGAAAGGGTCGATCAAGGCATCGGCGTTGTCGAGAAAGGCGCTCCCCGCATACTGGCAATGTGCCCGGGACATCATATAGATCCGAGGGTGGAAAAATTAATCAATGATACCGGGATCGCCATGCTCGGGACGGATGCGCTTCTCGCGGCACCTTCTCCGGCTCACTCCAATAGCCCCTATGAACAGATAGCCGCACCTCTTCAGGCATCACTGTTTATCAGCCCGGCGCAAAAAATCCCACTTCTCATCGAGTTGTGTAAAGAACTGAAAATCGACGGCGTTTTCAATCGATATCATTCCGGTTGCCGTACTGTCGTCGGCGATGCCTTGTTAATACAGAATGCCTTGGGCAACGAGCTGGGTATTCCGTCATTGGAGCTCGAATGGGAGAATTATGATCCCCGGTATTATCATCACGAGCAATACAGGAAGAAACTGCAAGTTTTTAAAGATATGATGGTAAGCCGGTCAAAATCCGCAGGAACGCAACCATGAATTCGGGGGGTTTTTTTGCAGGTATCGACCTTGGTTCCACTATGACCAAGGTCGTTATCATCGATGGTAATGAGAAAACCTGTGCCAGCATAATCCGTCATACCGGTGCCGAACATCGTCAACTTGCCCATCAGGTCATGGATCAAGCACTTCAGTCCTCAGGTCTTGGTTTCGATGATATATCTTACCTGGTAGCGACCGGTTATGGCAGGATGACGGTTCCATTTGCAGACAAACAGGTTACCGAATTGACCTGCCATACCAGGGGTGTTTTCAGCCTTTTCCCTCGGGTCAGACTGGCTATCGATATCGGCGGACAAGACTCAAAGGTAATGCAAATAAAAGGCGGCAAACTCATCGATTTTGCCATGAACGATAAGTGCGCTGCCGGAACAGGTAGATATCTGGAGATAATCGCCGCTACACTTGGACTCAATATTGAAGATATTGGCCCGCTTTCCATGGAATCTACAAAAAAAGTCCAAATCAGCAGTACCTGTACTGTTTTTGCCCAGCAGGAGGTGATTCTGCAAATTTCCGAGGGGACCGCACTGGAAGACATTCTAGCCGGAGTCCATGATTCTATCGCCAACCGCATTACACGAATGGCAGGAAGACTTTCAATCGAACCGGAAGTCGTATTCACCGGGGGTGTGGCCAAGAACTCGGGGATGGTCCGGGCACTGGAATCCAGTCTAGGTTGTAATGTCTCCGTCCCGAAAGAACCCTTACTCAGCGGTGCTACCGGGGCTGCCCTGCTGGCTAAGGAAATCGTGTTTAAAGCGCAAGCCGAGGGAAAGCCGCTTTCAAGAGTTGAACATAATCTGGACGGGGTCAAATTTTATAGCTAAGGATAATCTGATATGGCCCTGTATATGGGAATCGATATCGGCTCAACAACCACCAAAGGTGTTATTACTGACGATAGCAAGATGCATTCATCTCATGTGATTCCCTCCGGTGCGAATTACCGAATAGCGGCGCAGACGCTGCACAAAGAACTCTTATCCGTAGCAAATGTAAAGACGGAGGATATAAATCGTATTGCTGCTACAGGGCACGGCGCTCGCATGATTCCCTTCAGCGATATGGAAGTACTGGATGTTCAGTGCTGTGCCAGGGGAATCAGGTATTTTTTTCCGTCCGTTCGGACGATTATTGATGTACAGGATTTATCCAGCCAGGTAATCCGGCTTAATGAAGGAGGGGAGATAATTAATGTGGCTCAGGGGGAGGCCTGTGCCAGTGGCGGAGCGTACTTATTCAGAGTCATCGCTGATATACTCCAAGTCGACCTCAATGATATTGGTTCCATTTCACTCCAATCAGATAATCCCGTAACTTTCACAACCGGTTGTTCCGTCTTCGCAGAATCAGAGGCAATTTCCCGAGTATCGGAAGGCTTTACTCAAGCGGAAATTCTGGCTGGTGTTCACAAATCCCTGGTAGAGAGAATATTCTCACTTATTGATAGGGTTGGCATGATAGAGCCCTGTGCCATAAGCGGAGGAGCCGGTCTGAACGTGGGCTTGACAAGAAGAATTGAAGAAAAAGGAATCCAGCTTCATGTACCCCCCATTCCCTCAGTGGTTAATGCTTTAGGAGCCGCTCTTAAAGCTGAAGAAACGGAGAATAGCTGACCTTCCCTCCTCCCACGTTTCTACGAGCCAGGATTATCAGCTTGATAGCTTTACCGTTAGTTACTTATCGCGCTCATTACAATCCTCGTTATATATTGAAAGAAAAAGGGAAAGTTAAAGGCCATAGTATTTGTCCCCCAAAACTCCCGGTGAAAACCGGGAGCTATCATTTTCAGTCTTGGGGGGGAGAGTTGGTCTCTCCCTGAAACAATGCTCTGCTTTGTATGAAAAAGTCGCAACTTCATCACCAAACATTCATCGGCATGACTATACGAACGTGCGCAGCTTTGCCTTTCAGATTGACTGTATAATAGACGCAGGAAAATTAGAAACCGTGTCAATGCTCGAGTTTGTTTAATTGAAGTAGTTCGTTTTCCTCTTTTCAATATGGTATACATTATTAATTTGGAATGAACAAGCTACCCCCCATCACAACTCGATAGATCGAATTCATATGTGTGGTACGCGGCCTTAAACAGTATCTATTGTTATACCAATAATCTTTGTCATTTCGGTTGCTTCTTTGTGACCTCAGCTTTCCTCGTCGGTTGGGTCCACAGTGTAGCACTGGGTTTCTCTGGTCAAGGTTAGGTGTTTATTTTTAGGAACAAACAGGGCTTGACAAAAGAATGACGGGAGAATTAGCATTGCAGTACCTGCTGGAGGTAGAGAGTTGAGTTCATCTCGCCGCTGGTTGATCTTCTTTTCAGTTATTATCGGGGTAGTAGCCATCTCCACCGTGTTTCTCGTATTGCTGACAAAAGACGACCAGGTAGTTCTATTACCGGACAATACTCCCCAGGGCACGGTCCAGCGCTATTTGATTGCGATACAGGACCAGGATTACGAGGAAGCTTATGGTTATCTTTCCTTCGAACCGTCACAGAACATAGAAAGCTATGATGCCTGGCTTAGAATGACGGGGGGTATACCCCAGACAACTTCACAGACTGTATGGAAAGCCACTCTTGGTACTGCCACTCGATATGACGATAGTGCATCCGTGGAAGTCACTATCGATACTCTGCGCCCGGGAGGGCCTTTCTCGGATCCTGTGCGCAGTCAGCTGATATTCTTCCGGCTAGCAGAAATCAGCGGCGAGTGGTTTATCACATCGCCTACCTATATCTACTGGATCTATTAGGGAGGACAAGATAATGTTTGGTTTGGTGCCTATTATTATTGTCATTATTGTCGTTGTTGTGATTCTCCTAAGCAGATCCCGAAAAGGTTTCCACGTGTCCCGGACTGAAGGAGGTTCGGCTACAAGGCGTGTCTGGCTGTATCTGATTACGCTCATCTCACTGGGAATATTTGCTGCGGGAGTAGAGCAGTTATTATCTCTTCTTTTTGAGGTAGCCATTAAGGGCTCCCGTTTGACACAGGTGGGACAAGCAGCATTCAATCAGCAACAATTGAGCCTTGGCTTGGCAATGACATTGATTGGCGGTCCACTCTGGTTCTTCTTCTGGCGAGTGGTCCAGCGCCGTACCACGGGAAACCAGGCAGAAACTGGCGATATCATACGCAAGCTTTACCTTAATCTCGTTCTCGTAGTACCCGCACTCATGGGAATTATTACCGCGAGTAGTTTTCTGCAGTGGCTAATGGCAGGAGTACCGGCGGAGCAGCTTTCACCTTCTAACTTGGCACTTATGATTGTTGCAGGTTTTATATGGGGATATCACTGGTGGCTGTCTGAGCATGAAGGACATCCTTCAAGTGACGCGAAGACATTGCGACGGTGGTATGTTTACATTCTCTCGGGATTCAGCATGGTATGGTTGGCGGTGGGTCTTGTGCAACTGGTTGATTCGGCGGTTATCAGCTTACCACTGGGCAAGGGTACGCTGGTACAAGCTCCATTCTGGGGCGATGACGCCCGGTTCAGTATCGCGCGGATAATGCTTGGCGGCGTTGCCTGGTACTTCCACTGGTTTCGCATGGCCAAGGGCGACCTTGATTCTACGTTACGGCAGGTATACTTTTATTTACTGGCGATTTCAGGAGGCGCTATAGCCGCACTCGTAGCCCTGACGGTTGCCCTTTACCGGGTTTTTAACTGGGTTTTTGGCGGGACTCTCACGGCGACAGGCTCAACCTTCCAGTTTCTTGGATGGGCGGTCCCTACTTTCTTGATAGGGGTAGCCATTTGGGGCTACCATTGGCGCTTAGCGGAGGAAGAGGCCGGCAGCATGGGGGAAAAGCGCCAATCAGCGCAGCGCGGTTACAACTACCTGATGTCTTTTCTCGGTCTCGGTACACTGGTAACTGGCTTGAGTATGATCTTCGGCTTATTGGTTGATCTGATTATAAATGCTGCTGGACCGCCACTAACTCCAACAACATATTGGTGGTCGAATCAACTGGCGATATGTCTGGCCCTACTGCTCGTCGGTACACCGATTTGGCTTTATTACTGGAATGGCATTCTCAAGCGTGTTCAGGCAGGAGGAATCATAGAAAGACACGCTCTGCCGCGCCGTGTTTTTCTGTATCTGATTATAGGCGTTTCTATTGTTGCGCTCGCGGCTGACTTGGTAAATATTATCTACCAGATACTGAACGGTACGCTTCAGGGGAATCTGGGCATCAACGTAGTGAGGAGTTCGAAGTGGAGCATAGAGACTCTGATCGTAGCGGCTCCATTGTTATGGTATCATTGGCGGCTTCTGAGAGCTGATCAGCTTCATGGGGGTGAATCGGTAACGGTACGTCGGAATATCACGTTTATGGCTGATGATCTTACCAGGGAGTTGGCTTCTCGTCTTGAAAACAAACTCGGCTATAAGATTCAGGTCTTTTATCGTGTGGGACAACACGCCGAAAATCCCGTCGCGATTCCCGATGAAGAAATCGATAAACTCGCGGGCGAGGTACAAAATTCCCTCAGCAATGATGTCTTGCTGGTTGTGTACGAGGGTAAAATAATCACGATACCCTATCGTGATAAATAAACTGGGTGCGTAGCTTTGCCGTTCAAGGTTTGTGTGTAGGAAAGTTATACCAAAATCTTCGGGTCATAGTTCGAGTCCCCACAGCTGGAGCGTTGGTTGATTACTGCCGTTTTCGTGGAAAGACACTTTTCTTGAAATGGCAAATACCCCGGACGATGCAGTAACAGATTGCTACCCCGGACTGGCATCAATGGAAGTTGAAGCCAGGGTGCTATCGGTATTGCGCGGAGAGGAATGCCGCAGGTACCAGGAAGCTATATATCCACTTGCCCGTAATTGACAATGTGACGCCGGTGCCATATCGTCAGATACAGAGGGCTGGGAAAAACCAATAACTGCATTTTGATTGTTCCTGTTTTCGAGGTAAGAGTCATAGTGTGAATAATCTTGCGAGCAACCTTGATAAATTAGAGAATCAGGCGAGCAAAAAATCCGGTAAAAAGGAGGAATTGTGAAGAGTAATATTTCATTGACATGTCGTAATCCCAGGGCAGAGATGGTCGTTCCAGAAAAGATAATGGGGATTACGGCCCCCCGTGTCACTGACTTGAGAGGAAAGAGGATAGG
>JAFGOB010000097.1 GCA_016926695.1 Dehalococcoidales bacterium
GGAAGTAAGGAGAATCGGGACTCCAACATGACAGTTTAAAGGCGGCTGGTGCTTTATTGCCTGTCGTCTTACTTAACAAAGGTGAGAGTACTCTATATTCTTTCCAGATACAAGGAGAATAGATTGAAGGCAAATCCATTGATCCAGTGAATATATGGGGTACGTTTAGCTTAATGTGAGATGTACTGAATGTAATTCAGAAATAGGAAGGTTTATACATTCCTACTTTCCTCAGCCCTTGATGGGAGAGGAATAAGAAGGTGAGGGTGGCCTTAAAATCATGAACAATTCCGAGATCATCAGAGTCCTGGATGATATCTCCCTTCTGCTTGAACTGAAGGGTGAGAGTATCTTCAAAACCCGGGCCTACCAGAAGGCTGCACGATCGATTGAACTCCTTTCTGAAGGTGTGGACAAGCTGGCAAAGGAGGACCGGCTCAAAGAGATTCCCGGAATTGGCGAGGCTATAACCAAAAAATTAACGGAGCTGGTACAAACAGGCCGCCTGGAATATTATGAGAAGCTCCGCTCCGAATTTCCTCCCAGCATATATACCTTTCTCGAGGTGCCGGGCATCGGTCCGCGTACTGCCCTGGTACTGGCGCGCGACCTGGGGCTGATTACCCTGGAAGACCTTGAACAGGCCGTGGAGGACGGACGTGTGGCCGCTCTGCCCCGTATGGGCGAAAAAACGGCGCAAAACATCCTGCACCAGATTCAGGCCCTGCGCAAGAAGAAGAGCGAAAAACGTATTACCATTGATGCCGCGCTGGAAGCCGCTGGGTCATTGATGGAAGGACTGCGTGCTGTCAGGGGAATAAAAAATTTGACTCCGGCCGGCAGCCTGCGCCGCTGCCGGGAAACGATTGGGGACATAGACCTGCTGGCAACCGCCGATGATCCTGAAGAGGTGCTGCGCGTTTTTACCTCCTTATCCGGAATACAGGAGGTAAAAGAGAAGGGTACTACCAAGGCCAGTGTCGTTTATACCGGTGGTCTTCAGGTGGATTTACGGCTGGTGGAGCATGATGCCTTCGGTTCCGCTCTGCAATATTTCACCGGCAGCAAGCAGCACAATGTCGATTTGAGGAAAAGGGCTGAACGCCTGGGCTTGAGCCTTTCCGAATACGGCATTACCAGCCTTTCCAGCGGAGAAATGAAGAAATTCGCCGGAGAAGAGTCCTTCTACCGCAGGCAGGGACTGCAATACATTCCGCCTGAGATCAGGGAAGGACGTAATGAGATAGATCTGGCGGAAAAAGACGCCTTACCCCGGCTGCTGGAGCTTTCCGATATCCGGGGAGACCTGCATATTCACACCGATTGGAGTGACGGCCTGGAGTCGCTGGAAGTCATGGCGGAGCAGGCAGCCAAAAGGGGTTACAGCTATATTGCCGTAACCGATCATTCAGCGGGACTGGGTATTGCCCGGGGGCTGGACATCGAGCGTATAAAAAAACAGGTACGCTTTATACGCGAGCTAAATGCCCGGTCGAACAGTGTATACGTTTTCTGCGGTATGGAGGTGGATATCCGGGCCAACGGCGCTATGGACATGCCGGATGAGGTATTATCAGAGCTGGATATCGTCCTGGCCTCGGTACATTCCGCCATGAACCAGCCGCGGGAGCAGATAACCGCCAGGGTAATTTCCGCCATGAAAAATCCTCATGTGGATATCATTGCTCATCCTACCAGCCGGTTGTTAGGAGAGAGGGAGCCCTCTGATCTGGATATGGACGCTGTTTTTAAAGCTGCGCTGGAATACGGTACGGCCCTGGAGATTAACGCACAGCCCAGCCGGCTGGACCTGAAGGACGTGTATATTTTTCAGGCCAGGGAAATGGGTGTAAAAATGGTGATCAGCACTGACTCACACCGCAGCAGTAACATGGACTATATGGCCCTGGGAGTAGGTACCGCCAGGCGCGGCTGGTGCAGGGCGCAGGATATTCTGAACACCCTCCCTCTGGAAGATCTCAAGAGCTATTTTGCCGGCAGAGGCTGATCCTCTTGCTATTTTATCCGGATGGTTTATGTTGCTGAGGCTCATGCCGCATGTCAACAGCCCGGACAATGTTCCGTTAACAATTCCTTAACATTTGATTCCAATTTATATGTTTGGGTAAAATAGATACCGGATGGAAAAGAAAGAAGTATATCAGGACAGTCCAGATCAGGAACAGGTGCCGGTAACCAATGCCGGGGCTGTCATACGGCATTTTCAGGAAAGCCTTTATTCCGGTAAACACTGGTATTCTTCCCTGCTGGAATCCATCGGGCTGTGGACTGAGGAGACTGAAGTGATCAGCGGGTGTCTTTACCGCTATCTGATTGAAGGAGAGGCCTTTGACTGGCTTCTCCTGGCTGAACGCCTGTGTAATACCGTCAACGGCCTGGTGCCGGAGAATGAGAAAACGGCCCTTCTCTTCCGCTGCCGGCCGCCCCTGGAACTGTCCGGAGATGAGTTCAAAAACCTGATCGGGGTGAAAAAATACCATCAATTCCTCAACTATTTTTATGGAGTAACGGTGGAACAGGCCCTGGTGCAGGTGGTCAGGGAAGAGGTCCGCAAGGAGCGGCGAGCTAACGGATGGAGCTATCAACGTGGAGAGGAAGACGAGACCTTCATCCGTATATACGACAATACGGAAAAGGTGCTGTTAAAGCAGTTCCGCCTTGAAAAGACGTACCCCGATCAGGACACCAGCGACCTTACGGAGATGAAAGAGTTCGCCTACTGGTGCTTCAAGCTGCGCCTGAAGACCTGTGAAAAGGCCAGGGTAGCCAGTGATACCACCAAGGCACTCGGCTGGCTGAAGAAGACCGGCGCCGGCTTTATGGTCTAGCAGTCTATACCGGGCACCGGGAACCTGGAGCAGAGCTGGCTTACTTCTTCACTTACCTGCTTCTGTACACACTCATCGTCCATATGAGAGATGATTTTGATGATCCAGGCGGCGATTGTTCTCATCTCTTCTTTGCCCATTCCCCGGGTGGTTACAGCCGGTGTGCCCAGCCTGAGTCCTCCCGCAACCTTTGGCGGTTGAGTATCGAATGGTATAGCATTACGGTTTGCCACGATGCCGACCTTTTCAAGCGCATTCTGGACGTCCCAACCGGTCAGGCCGGTGGAGGTAAGGTCTATCAGTACGATGTGGTTGTCCGTCCCTCCTGAGACGAGACACAGACCGGCTTTCCGCAGTTCGGAGGCCAGGACTGAGGCATTGTCCAGGATAGACTGCTGGTATGTTACGAATTCCGGCTGGAGGGCTTCATGGAAGCATACTGCCTTGGCGGCAATAACATGCATCAGCGGACCGCCCTGGGTACGTGGAAAGACTGAAGAGTCAATTTTTGATGCGTATTCTTTTCTGCCCACAATGAAACCGGCGCGCGGCCCTCGCAGGGTCTTATGTGTGGTGCTGCCGATAAGGTCGGCATAGGGTACGGGAGAGGGATGTACGCCTGCCGCCACCAGTCCGGCGATGTGGGCGATATCAGCTACGAACTTGGCTTCTACTTTGTCGGCGATAATCCTGAATCGTTCGAAATCGATGATGCGGGGATATGAACTGGCCCCTGCCATGATAAGCCTGGGCCTGTGTTCCAGGGCCAACCTTTCTATTTCATCGTAATCGATACGGCCGGTCTCTTTATCCACTCCGTAAGACACGATGTTGTACATACGCCCTGAGAAATTAGCGCGAGCGCCGTGCGTCAAATGCCCCCCGTGTGCCAGGCTCATACCCATCACGCAGTCACCCGGGTTAAGCAGGGCGAAGTAGATTGCCATATTGGCCTGGGCCCCGCTGTGGGGCTGAACATTGGCATATTCGGCCTTGAAAAGCTGCCTGGCGCGTTCTATCGCCAGGGTTTCCATGGAGTCCATATTGCGGCATCCGCCGTAGTAGCGGGCTCCCGGATAACCCTCGGCATATTTATTTGCAAAAACCGAGGCCTGGATGTCCATAATTGCCCGGCTGGCATAGTTTTCAGAGGCGATCAGGTTGATCGTCTCCTTCTGTCGTATAATCTCACACTGGAGAATACTATCGATTTCACGATCGGTTTGACTTAAAGAGCTCATGGCTTCCTCCTGATGGTAAGTAAAGGCAAATGAACCGGTTTCGTTGCCCCCGGTTCTTATCTGTATCTACTCCTGTTCTCTCTCTGGCGGTAGTAATACCCGATAGCGGCGCCGTACAATATTCCACCAAGATGGGCCTCCCAGGCCACTCCCGGTAAAAAGGCTACCAGTAAAAATCCGATAAGGATGGCGACCCACAGCGGCATGGGTATGGGTATGGGAAAAGCGACCACCTTGACATTGGGCCGCATCACGAGCAGCAGTCCTCCCAGGGCGTAAACTGCCCCGGAGGCCCCTACCACCCATGCATCAGGCAGGATAAAGGAAAACAGTACAAAGACAATCCCACCAAATATACCACCGATGAAATAGGTGAGCAGGAAGGCCGTTTCACCTACCAGTTGTATGACAAAAGTGCCCAGGAAATACAGGCTGATCATATTAAAAAGGATGTGGGTAAAATTCCTGGAGTGTAAAAACATATAGGTCAGCAAGGTCCAGGGCTGCTCCTGGACGTTGCCAGGATAGAGGGCAAAACGGGTATAAATCATACCATGGCTATCCAGCAGGGTGGTAACAAAAATGACTACATTAACAGCGATTATTACCCATAGCGGATTCAAATTTAAACCACGGTTTCTGCGGTACATAAATAATTCCTTAGCTCAGTATTCAGTTTCCGATGCGTCCAGAGTTTTACTGTATTGACTATTTCCGGGTACAGTCCTTTGAAATTACCAGGCTGTTCAGAGCGGGATCATTCAGGATAACCCCGGTGAATTTGGCTATCCGGTTGCGTACCGGGGTGACCACCGAAAAATTACCGAATTCGGTAATAATTCCCCACTGTTGCATGGAAAGCTCTTTCAGTTCCTGGATTGAGGGATTATCAATGATATTTTGGGGTCTGAAAGACTCTAAAAAGATGTTTTTCATATGCTAAGCCAACTTCAGCCTGTATAAGTTTGATATGCTAATTATAGCATTTTTGGCAGTACGGGGAGAACCGGCATACTTAATCCTAGACATAAATGAGGCCGCGGGTATTTCAATCATCTTTGCCCAGCAGGTATTTTCGCATATTTTTAAAAATAGTCTCGATTTTCTCATCCGGCGTGGCCGGATCAATATGCAACTGGATATTCACCTGGAGATTGGGATCGATTTTAACATTGGGAAGAGGGACTGTATCTCCGGCAGGCTGTGCATCCTCCCGGTGATCATCCGCCGGCAGCAGGTCCTGAAAATCAGCCGGTTCGATCAGGTTGCGGAATGTCATCAGCATATTCTCTATCTCTTCGGGTGAAGCCTGAACGTTATGCTCCAAAAAGTCCATTATATATTCGTTATCCATCAGGTAGGGGCAAAGGCAGTCGTAGAAAAGCTCCGCATAAGCCGTTTTAACGGCGGAAGCCAGCAATATCCCCTTGTTTTCGGCGGCATAGTAGCTCTGCCAGGCCGGGGAAGGATTACCCGTATCGTCAACGAAGCCCAGCTTTTTCAGGATTTCCGGAAGGTATCCGGAGGAATCAGCGGAAAAACCCCGGGACTCAAAAAATTCCGCGTCAACCGCACCGGACGGTATTTCTTCATTATCCAGTATCTGGAAAAGACCGGCTATATCTTCCGGCTTTGAGGTATAAGGAAATTCAACCGGCATCTTGACCTCCTTAATATGGTTCTTAATTAATTATAACCTTTTGTTTCGATCAGAAACAGTATTGCCGAATGGTCATGTTGCCAAATTGTCATAAAAATGGCATGATATTTATTGTTGCCGTTTCTGTTGGCACAGGAAATACTGATTACTCACAGGCTCTCAAATCAAACTGGAGGGCGGGAAGATGCTGCATCCCGGGTTGACGGGGATAAGGAGAACAAGTGTCTGTAAATGTTGAAGAAGTGACCAGGAACACCAAAATTCTGTATGATTCCATTCCTTTTTCGGTGGAGGGAGTCGAGTTTGTAAAACCCGGTAAAGGCCGGGCTATCTACAAATTCAAGTTACGCAACCTTTTAAGCGGCAATATCCTGGATATTACCCTGCATTCCGGCGACAAAGTGGAAGAGACCAGTGTAACCATGCATGAAATGCAGTATCTTTTCACGGAGAACGATAACTATATTTTCATGGACAGTTCTTCCTTCGAACAGATGCCGATGACCGGGGATCAGGTCGGCGACAAGGGGGGGTTCCTGAAGGAAGGGATGGAGGTAGTGGTTATGATGTGGGAGAACCGGCCGATAGACTTACAGTTGCCCAAAGTGGTAGAACTGAAGGTTATCGAGACATCTGCCAGCCTCAAGGGCGCTACCATCACTGCCCAGAACAAAGAGGGTAAGCTAGAGACCGGAATGGTTATTGGAGTCCCGGCTTTTATCAAAGAAGGCGACGTGATAAAGGTGGATACGCGGTCGGGCTCCTACATAGAGCGAGTAGGCGGGAAATAGGGTGTCGCTGGAAGAGTCCAGCCGGCTGTCACGCATAAAAAGCAATCTCAAATACCGCGCCCGGATGCTGGACGGCATGCGGGCTTTCTTTTGCCGTGAAGGCTTCCTGGAAGTGGAAACCCCTCTGCGTGTGCCTGCCATTGCTCCCGAGCGGTTTATTTGGCCCTATACCTCGGAAGGCTGGTTTTTGTCCACCTCGCCGGAGCTTCAAATGAAGCGCCTGCTTTCAGCAGGCTATGAAAGGATATTCCAGGTCTGCCGCTGCTTCCGCAGGGATGAGCGGGGCAGCCAGCACAACCCCGAGTTCACCATGTTGGAATGGTACAGAGCGGGGGCTGATTACCGGCAAATCCTGGCGGATACCGAAAACCTGGTATTATCGCTATCCCGGCTTTTCGATTGCGGCACGGTACTGCCTTATCGCGGCAGGCGGATAGACCTTTCTCCACCCTGGCCCCGCATCAGCGTCAGCCGGGCTTTCAGCCAGTGGGCCGGGTGGGACCCCGTCAGGAACTTCGACGCACTGAGGTTTGATGAAGACCTGGTGAATAAGGTAATTCCCGCTTTTCCGTTTGACCGTCCCACCATTATCCTGGACTATCCAGCCGGGTGTGCCTCCCTGGCCAGGCTGAAGCCGGGCTGCCCGGGGGTAGCCGAAAGGGCGGAGGTCTTTATTGGGGGGCTGGAGATTGCCAACGGTTACAGCGAGCTGAATATTGCGGATGAACAGGAGAAGCGCTTCAGGCTGGAGATGGAGGAAATGCAGCTTAACGGTATTCCCTGCGTTTTACCGGAGAAATTCCTGGAATCGATCAGGAACATGCCGGAATGCACGGGCATGGCGCTAGGGATAGACCGCCTGGCCATGCTCATGTGCGATTCCGCCTCCATCGACGACGTCATCGCCTTCCCCTCGGACATGCTGTGAAAGTTGAACCGCTTTCCAGGGGAGAACAGTCCTGCGCTGGCAAAGTCTATAAGTGTGGTCTTTGGGTTATACCTCGTTATAACTTTAAATTCACTACCCGTCCCGGTTTTTAAGGGCGGCAGCGGTCTTGCCGGCTAGCCGTCCGGAGGCCAGCATCTCACCGGCATTCAGACCTCCGATGGCGTACAGGTTGCCGCAAATCGAGCCCATCTCCCCGGCGCTCAGTAATCTGGGAATAACCTGTTTATAGGGGTCAAGTACCTGTCCGTAGCCGTTACGCCGTGGTCCTCCCAGGGTGTTGATGCCGCCCGGATAGAGCACACAGGCATAGAAGGGGGGGGTGGACACGGGACGCATGGTATCGGCGTCCCGGTTGTAATCAAGGTCTTTCCCCTGTGCGCAGAAGCTGTTATAGCGTTCAATTGTCTCTTTCAGCACGGAGTGGTCCATCCTGTTGCCGAGCATACCGGCCAGCTCTTCAATTGTGTCGGCCTTCTTGATCCAGCCTTTGGCAACCTCGCGCAGGTTGTCCCTGCTCCATCCCTCTGGCACACCTCCCAGCTCGGCAGGGTAGGACTGGATTCCCAGGACATGCTGAGGGTCGGTGGAGCAGTTGCCCGAGATTGCGCCCATTTGCCTCTCGTTGTCGTCGAAAAGCATATAGGTGGGTACGTCCAAGTAACCAGGCTCATCCAGGTCGTAATCGAAGAACTTCAGCCACCAGTTATGATTCAGCTTGGTCCCTTCATTGGTATAGCGCCGTCCGTATTTGTTGACCCAGACCCCGTAGCGGAAGCGCAGTAGCCAGGCGGTCGGGGATTCCGGTACCCAGATATTCAAATAACCGCAAATGGTATTCATATGCCAGAGATCCGCGCCGGCCTTCTGTGCCATTTTGATGCCGTCGCCGGTATTATACGGCCAGCCGGAGAACTTCATGGGATAGGGCCTTAGGTAATTGGCCTTCATCTCTTCATCGAACTCAAAGCCCCCGGTGCAAAGAACAACGCCTTTCCTGGCCTTGACTGCTATCTTTTGGCCTTCCCGGAGGGCGTATACGCCGGCAATTTCCCTGGTCATCGGGTCCTGTATCAGCTCGACGGCGGGAGTAGCATAGAGCACCCGGATGCCGCGTTTATCCAGGTGGTCCTGCATGACCTCCAGGAAGCGCTGCCCCCAGCCCTTCATGACCACGTGTCCGAAAGAATCGGCCCCGGGGAAGGGATAGAAGGCGGAGCTGCCTGTACGGATGTTATGGTCTATACCCATCGATTTCAGCCATTGCGGGGTGAGGGCCATCTCCTGCATGAATACCCGGCAGTCTTCCAAGGGTGTGACCGATATGCGTCCGGATCCGTCAGCGTTCTCCAGCCCGTTCGAAGAGGCGGCATAAAGGTACTGCGCGGCGCCTTCAGGGTCGGTAGCGAACGCTGCCCCCAGCCCGGAGGTGCGGGTCTGGCCGCCGCCAGGATGTGGGGCTTTTTCCAGGATGATAACACTCGAACCCAGGTCATGGGCTGTAACGGCCGCTGAAATACCTGAGCCTCCGTTGCCTGCTACCACCACGTCATATTCCATATCCCATTTGAAAGACTGCTCCATCTCATCCCCCTTTTTTATACCATTCAGAAGTGCGTCAACCTTAGTGTGGCCCATGTCCGCCTTGATCGGTCTGGGGCGGGTAGAGATCTTCCGCGATATCGTCCAGTCCAAGCTCCAGCAGCTTTTTCTTGCTGGGTACGGTGGTGACCCGGTCCCAGTCCAGTGCGCCGAGACACCAGTAGTCCTGGGCCTCGAGATCTGCCGTCACACCGGCCAGCGGGCCTTCCGAATGAGGAGGTCTGCCGATTATCCTGTCCGGCATCTTCCAGTTCAGCTCGCTGATGCCTTCACGCAGGTTAAAGCAATGCCTTACATTGGCGATCCGCTCTCCGATCTTGAGCAGCTCCTCGCGTGAGCGGTCCCAGCCAGTGACAGCGCTCATAAACCCGGTGATGTATTGCATGAAATCGGCGGCCACGATATCTGCCAGCAGGCAAAAGCCCGTGGAGTTCATCAGGTGGTAGGGAAAGCTTGGGGGACCGAACTCCTCCTGGGTGTGATGTCCGGGGGTGGCGTCCATTTGATAGCGGGCTGCTTTAAACGATCCGGGACGGTTCCCGAACCTGGGATCGTGCATCCCTACTTCCTCTCCCCCTACGTGCATAGCGTATTGCTCTGAACCTTTGCCGATTCTTTCAGCCGCCCTTTTGGACCCGTCAGCCAGTATTTCGCCGAAGCCCTCTCTCTTGATCATCTTTTCCGTCATGGCGACAATAGCCCGGTGATTTCCCCATTTTAGATCGATACCATCGGTATCATTTTTAGTAATGAGACCTTTCTCGTAACATTCCATGGCAAAGGCGATGGTGCAGCCGGCTGAGATCGTATCTATGCCGTAGCAGTTGCACAGATGGTTGATCATGTTAAGAGACTCAGCGTTGTTATTGAGAAGCATGGCGCCGTAGGAGCCCTGGGTCTCATATTCTACCCGGCGGGTGCCCCGGGGGTATTTGTATTCCCCGGTGCCGGCTTTCAATCGGCTTTCACAGCCGATCGGACAATGCCAGCAGCCGGCCTTCCTGTCAAAATTGGCCAGAGCTGCCTCACCGTTCAAGCCGGAAGCATCCGGCATATCTTTGATGCCGATGCCGCCCCAATTTTTAACCGGGGTATCACCGACCTTAACAAACATCTCCGCCACATTGGATGTTCCGTACTTTGACAGCAGCTTGTCAACAAAGGCTCCGGGGGGTACCGGGCCGTTTATGGCGTCGATATGTTTCTTCCTCCACCTGAGGACCCCTTCCGGGTCCGCCACCACCACCTTTTGATTCCCCCTCACTGCCAGGGCCTTCAGTCTCTTGGAGCCCATGACAGCTCCCATTCCGCAGCGTCCGGCTACCGCTCCACGGTCGGTAACAATGCAGGCAAGCAGGGTCATAATCTCCCCGGGAGGGCCGATAGTAACGCACTCGGTGTCTTTCCCATGATCGGCTTTAATCCTATCCTCAGTCTCGAAGTTGTCCTTTCCCCACAGGTGAGAGGCATCCCTGAGTTCAGCCTTTCCATTGTCAATAAACAAATAGACCGGTTTTTCGGAAATCCCGGTAAAGAAGACAGCGTCATACCCGGAAAATTTAAGATGAGGACAGAACTGCCCGCCCCCGTTGGAATCCCCCCACCCGCCGGTCATGGGCGACTTGGCGACTACTTCCCATCGTGAACCGAAGGTAACCATGGTGCCTGAGAACGGCCCCGATAGAAACCCCAGCATATTTTCGGGTCCGAGAGGATCTATCCCTCCCTTCTGGCGGCTATATAGAATGCGAGAACCGATACCATAACCTCCGATATAGTCACGGTAGAGACTCTCATCGGGTTCTTCCACCCTGATCTCACCCGTGGAAAGATCAACAAACAGCATTTTCTCCATACAGCCTCTGGCCAATTTTTACCTCCCGGACACCAAAAATAACTTGTCTAATTTATACACATTAGCAATATATTACTATTATTCCGGCGTTAAAGGCAATCCCCCGCCGGCGTTGATAGCTTCTCCCGTAACGTAGTCTGAGAGTCCAGAAGCCAGGAAGAGGGCTACTCCGGCAATGTCCTCCGGCTTACCCATGCGCCGCAGGGGTACTTTTTTGGCCAGCATGTTGAAAAAAGCCTCACTGTCAGCCTGGTTTACTCCACTCAGGATTTCGCTGAAAAATTCGGAGCGGACCGGTCCGGGCAAAATCGCGTTAACACAGATATTAAAAGGGGCCAGCTCAAAGGCCAGGTTGCTGGTAAGCCCTATGACGCCCCCTTTTGCGGCATGATAATGGGCTATAGCGTCCGGGGGATGGATCGCTCCCATGGAAGAAAGGTTGACGATTTTGCCGTATTTTTGAGCTTTCATGTGAGGAATAACCGCTTTACAGGTAAAGAACTGGCTTTTCAGATTCAGGTTTACGATTTTATCCCATTGCCACTCGGAGATATTTTCAATACCACCGGCTTTCCGTTCACCCTCCCCGCTGGCTTTTGCTCCCGATACCCCGCCGGCGCAGTTGACCAGGATATCAACCTTGCCGAACTTCTCGATGGTGCGGTTTACCATTTCCTGTACCTGGTCGCCATTGGTTACATCACAGTGGACGAAGAGACACCGTCCACCTCTGGCTGATATCTCATTCGCGGTCTTCTCTCCGGCTGCCTCGGCAATGTCGCAGATTGTCACGGCGCAGCCCTCTTCGGAGAATTTTACGGCTGTTGCTTTTCCAATGCCCAAGGCGCTACCTGTGATGATTGCCACCCTGTCGGATAACAGCATTATATTTACCTCCCGAAATTAGTTTATGGTTAATATACCAGTTCGTAGCTCACGATTTCAAGCAAACCGCCGCAAATATTGATGATAGCGCCTCTCTTCTGAGAAAGGTCCGTGACTATGGCGGCAGCTTCCCTGACGAATAGTTGTTCCCCTCCGGTTGAGGTCAAATACCCAGTGCGCTGATTTCTTCCTGGCTGAGACTGTCCTTGAATTCCTTCAGCTTTGGCGCTGCTTTAGGCTCTGGAAAAACCTTCCCCTCCCGTACCTCAACATAGCCCACCGCTTCAAGCTCCTCCAGCAAGACCTTCACCATGATCGGACTCAGGGCCGGATAGATATCCTCGATCTGTGTCTTGGTAAATTCACCCAGGATTTTATCTGCTTCGATACCCGGTTTGCGCAGCACCTTGTCCAGGATTGTCATGTCTCTTCTGAAGAAGGGAATGCTCCTTCCCGTATCGCTCAGGTCAAAGGCCTCTATTTTTACCCGTACGGAGGTCCGGAAGTCAGGGCAGGTGATAGAAACACTTGTCGCGGGCATCCTGTTTTCGGGTGGCGGCCAGTTGAAAGCACTGGATGAGGCCAGACTGGCCATACTGTATTTCGGATCGGTGTAGTTGGTGAAGATATTTTTATAGCCGAGTCCGTCAAACTTTTTCAGCTCAGGCGCATCCACGCTCTGAGGCGCGTACAGGAAGGGGTAGTAGTATAAATAGCCCCTGTATCTGGGTCCGGCGGCGTGTATATTAATCATCATGGGTACTACCTCCAGTGCCAGGCTGGGACAAATCCCGCCGATGAAATTTGCCCCGTCGAAGACGAACTCATCACCCAGCTTATACTGGTGATGACAGGGATATTTTTCTTTATCTCCCAGGAAATCGACTACTACGGCTTTTACTTTAAACATATCTGTCTCCTTTCTATTTTTCTTTCAATATTTTATCCGCTGCTCTGATCTGAAGGGGAATATCAATATGGCGGCCGCACAGCCTGGTGCATGAACCGCATTCGGTACAGGCATCGACAGCATGTCCTTCGAAGCGGTAGATACGGCCTGGAATGGCGGCATCTCCGAACATGATAGCCTCGTTGTAAAGCTCGAATATCCTGGGGACATCTATTCCCGCGGGACAGGGCATACACGAGCGGCAGGCGGTGCAGGGAAGGGCCTTTAGCCTGCGGTAGGCGTCCCTGGCATTGTTGATAATTATCTCTTCCTGTATCGAAAGGCTGTCAGCTCTGGCTTTTGCGGCCAGCACGATATCTTCCTCCGCCTGCCTGAATGAGCTTACATCCACCACGGCGGTTGAGACCTCGGCGTTGTTCCAGACCCATTCCAGTCCCCATCGGTAGAGCGGTCGCTGCGAGGTGCTGCCCGCCCAGACAGCGGAAACGGATTGAGGAAAAGACCGAGTCAGCCTTCCGCCGCACAGTGTTTCCGCGGCCACGATACCCAGACCGCTGGCAGCGGCCAGTTTTATTCCGCTTATGCCCGGACTATTATCCGCCTCCATGAAGCTGAAGCGGAACTGGGCCATGACCCAGTCGGAAAAGGCGTTGATAATAGCCCTTAGGTACTGGTACTGGTCGCGGAACGCGAAGCCCAGACCGCCGATTTTGCCTGAAGCTATGGCTTTTTCCGCCCATTCCAGGATGCCCAGGCCCTCTATTTTCGGCCAGGTCTCACGGTCCAGCCAGGCCGGGACCAGGAAATCGATCCGGTCGACTGCCAGCCATTCCAGCCTGGCATCCAGGTATTTTTCCGCGTCTTGTTTGGTATTGATCATTTGAGAGGGTATCCTTAAGGCCAGGCGGACTTTATCCCGGTAGCCGTCTTTAAGGCACTGTCCGAGAATGCGCAGGGCGGACTCATGCCGGGCCATATCCAGAGGAAATCCCAGGTCCAGGTAGTTGACCCCGTTGTCGATCATGTAGCGGGTTATTTTTATCATTCCAGCCTGATCGATCTTGCGGGGCGTTCCTGGATCAAGGGGAGGGTTCATAATGCCCAGGCTCAGCACGGATACCTCCCAATCCAGCCTGCCGAATTTACGGTATTGCATGACGGCCTTTCCTCCGGTGGATTTTAATTCACTCTGTCAATCTCCCCTTTTGAAAAAGCACCTCAGTTTGTCTCTCAACCAAATCCATCTCCCGTCTTCATTTTTCAGAGCTGAGCGTATCCCACATTAAGGGGGTTGCCTTTAATTATTCTCCCTGTGTCCGGTTAAAATACAAAATATAAGGTATTCTCACTTTTGTAAAGCAAGACGACAGGTTATAAACCACCAGCCGTCCTTCAACTGTCATGCTGGATACCGACGCCTACTTTTCTCGCTGTCGGGGACGGCAACCAGCGGTTGCCGCTGCATCATCAGGGCGGTGGGGACATTGTAACCGGCATTGATCATACCAGCCTGTGCTTAGGTCTTTCAACACCATAACATGCTGGTATAACAATTCTGCCACCCCTCCCTGAGATTCTTCGCCCCGATAAGAAGTAAGGAGGATCGGGGCTCCAGAATGACATTTATACAGGCATATGACTTGATATTCTATATATTATATCCTCATACCACCGATCATGAGATGCAGGATCCGTTTGTACGTTCCCCGTCCAGCCTTCCGGCTGCCGGAAACAAGGATTTTACCTTAAATTATTCTTGTCTCCAGTGGAGACTTATGGGTAAAGATCAGCTTTTCCAAAGACGATGGTACCCCCTTATGCTTCCACCCAGGGAGAGGCGTGTTCGCCGCTCAGGCAGATGACGAAGAAGGCATAGGGATTGTCTACCCAGCGTGTTATCAGCGGGAGGTGTGGGAATCCGGCGGGGCAGACCGCTACCGTGGGTTTGTTGAAGATATGTCTTTCATAGTCCTTACCCAGACCCAGCTCAAGCTCCGCTCCCAGGTAGTCCAGTCTATCCGGGTCCAGACCCGCGAAACAGAGGATTTCCGCCTCAGGGTGGGTATGGGCTTCTCCGCCCCGGTGCCATTTCCCGCAACGGCTGTAGAATCCCCAGGTGAAGTTTACCTCAAATCCTTCCAGGTCGCTGCCGTACAGCCAGACGATCTGATCGCCGTTTCCCGGTCCGACCCCTTTTTCCGCCGGCCTCATCACGCCGGTCCGGTCGGTAACGGACATTCCGGCTGCTGCGGGGTTGGGATCGACACAGGTAACCATTCTCTTGACCAGATGGCGGTATTTGGCGCCCAGCAGAGTAGGTACCCCTTCTTTTGCGGGTATGACCGTAGCCTTGTAGTCAGGCGCCAGGCCGATAGAGTAATGGGTCAGGGTCCTGTCCACCCGCCTGATATCGGCCGGTCCGTGAGGCAGGCCGGCAGGTATCAATACCACCGAGGGTTCATTGAATACGTACTCCTCGCGTTCTTCTCCCAGTACGATAGAGACTTCGCCTCCCAGGTAAAGGATATTGGAGTTGTCCGTCCCTTCAAAGACCAGGAGTTCGTTGTAAGGATGGACGACCATTCCCTCAACCGGATGAACTACCGTGGGTTTTTTGATGAATCCATAGGAGAAATGGGCGTTGAACCCTTCCAGGTCTTTACCCTCCATCCAGACCCTCGGTTCAGGATAGAGCCCTGCAGGACCGGCGTTGATCTGCATCGTTTTAATCAGGTTAGAATATTCTTTTGCTGCCATTTTATCCTCCTTATGCGCAACCGGAATACCGGAATACTCCTTGTAGCTGTTCGTAAAGGATGAAGGCAAAAATGAGGTGTTGCTAAAATCTTAGCAGAGGCTATGGTGACGGTCAAGGATTTTGCCCGTGATGATACGATCAAGTATAATATTAAACATAATATGACTCAGAATTCAAATAAACCCGGAAACAGCTTCTGGCAGGCGCTTTTCAAGGCTGGTTCCATAGCCGTGATCGGGGCAAAGGATATTCCCGGTACATGGGGATTCGATGTCCTCCGCTCGGCCCTGGGAGCGAAAGCGGCATCGCCGGACCGGCGGATATATGCCGTAAACCCGGCTGCCAGGGCTGTCATGGGAATGACCTGTTACAGCACCGTCCTTGATATTCCCGGGACCGTTGATCTGGCTGTTATCGTGGTGCCGGCCGGGGTAGTGCCGGCTGTAATGCGCCAGTGCGTTCAGAAAAAGGTCAGGGCTGCGGTTGTCATATCGGCGGGGTTTGCCGAGGTAGACGAAGCCGGGGAAAGGTTGCAGGCTGAAATCGCCGGAATCGCCCGGCAGGGAAAGCTGTTTTTCGTCGGTCCCAACTGTGTCGGTCATGCCGATCTGCATTCCGCTGTCTCCAGTGCTGTTTTCACCGCCGGGGCAGGGGCGGGTCCGCTCGGATTGCTTACTCAGAGCGGTACCCTCGGGGCTACTATCATGCAGATCGCCAATAAAAGCGGCATCGGCCTCAGCAAGCTGGTTAGTACGGGAAATGAAGCCAGCCTTCATATGGAGGATTATATAGAGTACCTGGCTGAAGATCCGGAAACAAGGATTATCGCGGCCTATATCGAAGGCCTGAGAGAAGGCCGCCGTTTTTATAATCTGGCCAGGGAAATCACACTCAAAAAACCCATCGTCGTTATAAAAACAGGCAGTACCGGACAATCAGGCCTGGCGGCGAAGTCTCATACCGGGGCCCTGGCCGGCTCGGATGCCGTCTATTCGGCGGCTTTCAGACAGTGCGGGGTGATCCGGGCCGAAGATGAAGAAGAGCTGTGTGATGTAGCCTCAGCACTGCTTTATCAACCCCTTCCACACGGAAAACGGGTGGGTATACTCACCATTGGAGGAGGTTTCGGGGTAGTCTCTGCCGAAGCCTGTGAGAAAGAGGGACTCCAGGTAGCTCCGCTGGAAGCGGGTACGCTGGAAAAATTTAACGCCCTTCTGCCGCCGCGCTGGTCACACGCTAATCCGGTGGACATGGTGGGTATGAAAATGATGGGAGAGAGCAATACTGTCATTGCCTGCCATGATCACCTGCTGGCTGACCCCAACATCGACGCGGTTATATCCCTTCTGCCGCCGCTAATGCCTCCCCCAGGACCGGGAATAAACTTCAGCCCCCAGCAGATCAGGGCACTGGAGGTGGAGAACCGCAAGCAGCTTGACAGCCTGGCTGCGATTGTCGAAAAATATAGCAAACCCCTCTATTTGATAAACCGCTTTATACCTCCGCCTGCGGGAGAACCCGCTGCTCTGCCCCCTTTGAATTCAGAACGGATTCCAGAGTTCCCGCACCAGCGCCGGGCGGCTCGGGTAATACGCCATCTGGCCTGGTACCGGCAGTACCTGGAATCCAGCCGGGCCTGAGATTATTTACTCTTTGATCGGCTTTTCACAGTTTCACCATGATCCCAGACTCTATGACAGCATGAGTTTGTCATGGCGATCCTCACGAAGCGCCTTTTTCCTTCCTTGTGATTGGCGTTGCCATTTCAATAAGTATACAAACCTTAATATAAGCTTTACAGCCTCCCGGGACAGTACCTGAGAGGCTGTAAATATTCCTTTATAAGACCAGTCCGGGTTTTTAGGGATTCTCGCACCGGCTGTGATAGTTGGGCAGAAGGTTCCTGGGCACCTGCGTTATCAGCTCTTCGACAGTCCATCGCCCGTCGCCCTTAAGAATAGTCCTGCTGATCTCCGGGTCTTCATGGATGCCTACATAGTTGCCGCCGATGTTGAAAACCGTGCCGCTGATTCCCTCTGCCTTGTCCGAGGAGAGGTAGGCCATGATCGGGCCGAGGTCTTCCGGATCGGGCGTCATCTCAAACATGGCCACATTCCGGCTGCTTCGATCAATGCCCTTTTCTCCCTGTTTGATGAACGTAAAGGCTGTCAGCTCGAAAGATGCCCTGGTCCTGGCCCAGGGAGAAAATGCATTGCACATCACTCCATAAGAGTAAAGCTCGTTGGCTACTCCGCGGGTAAGTCCTACCACACCTGCGTTGGCGGCTGCATAATGGGCGTGCGGCAGACCGTCTCCAGCCCAGGCCTTGGAGGTGCAGTTCAGTATGCGTCCCCATTTCTGCTTCATCATGTGAGGTACGGCATGGCGGATGGTATTGAAATAGGCCTTGGGTTTAAGACCGGCCACGTAGTCCCAGGTCTCCTCCGTGGTTTCCCATATTGGAGAGAAGCGGAATGTCCCCGCTACATTGATCAGGATGTCTATCTTGCCGTAGGTATCAATGGCAAACTGGATCAACTGGGCGGCTACATCGAATTTCAGTATATCACCGAAAAAGGGGGTTGCTTCCCCTCCCTCATCTTTAATTTTCTGTGCGGTAGTACCAGCGTCCCCGGTATATTCCTTCTCCAGTTTGAATACCCATTCTCTTTGCTCGGGCGTTAATGCCTGAAGCTGTGCATCTTTAAGAATAGCCAGGCCTGTGGAACCGGGTTTGCGGTTATTGGTAATTACTTTTGCTCCTTCCCTGCCCAGACCGATGGCTATGCCTCTTCCGATTCCCTGGCCTGAACCGGTGACCACGGCCACTTTGCCCTTCAAGAGATCTCCCATTTTTCCCTCCTAAATGCGGCAGAACGTCTCCTGCTGCTCAATTTATTCGTATTCATGATTGGTAGTGTAGTGCTTCATAATTAGCTTGGTAGTAGCTTGAAGCTAAAAGCGCGCTTAACACTGTAAACTTAATTGACTTTCACTACAGTAGCAATAGTATCTTATACCCTTATAAGATGTCAATACAGGTATTGCGGAAATGGTGTCTGGCCGGCGCCGGAGAGGTCAGGCGTTTCTGAGGTTGCGCACGATCTCCCTCCAGCCGGGGCGTTTCCCGTACATCAGCAGGTAGGTGCGGAAAATACGCACGGCAATAAAAAGCAGTCCGGCTCCGAAGAGAAGCATCACGGCGATACTGGCTGCCAGCTGCCATGCGGGAATATCCGTCAGTCCCAGCCTGAACATCACTACTACAGGGGCGGTTAGAGGGAAAATGGTTAATGCCACCCATATGGGGCTGTTGGGAAAGAGCATCAGGGCCGAGGTGAACCAGAGGGGCGAGATCGCGATTAGCGTGTAAATCGAGGCCAGTTGCTGCCCTTCGCGGGCGGAGGGGCTGAGGGCGCCGGTAGCTGTTGAAAGAATGGCAAACAGGCCGAAGCCCAGGATAAAATAGACCAGCCCCAGCACCAAGAAGTTAGGTGGTATCTGTATACCGGTAAATACACCGCCGAAAACAGCCGTGGCAAGGGCCAACAGCAGAGGCAGGGAAACCAGCCAGACCACTACCTGCACCAGGCCTGCCGCGCCCAGTCCCAGTACCTTTCCCGACAGCAACTGGCGGGTGGAAACGGAGGATAAAATCACCTCTATCAGCCGGTTTTCCTTTTCTTCTCCCAGGCCCTGGATAAGGTAGGCGGAAGTAAATGAAAGAGACATTATCAGCAGGAAGGCAAAAATACCCGGAATAATAAGGTTGCCGAAACCTCCCTGTTCCGGGGCGATTTCTCCGGACGGAGTGAGTCTGGTGGTAATCATGTACAGCGGTGATTCAATCACTGAAATGGTCGAGGACGGTAATTTCCCTTCCAGAATATTGCTGGTCAAAAATACCTTAACGGCGCCGATTACACTCTCCGGGGCCGCCGGCTGCTTTTCAAGCGTATAGCGGTTGATCAGCCCGGTTGAAGTGTAGTCGGCCGGGATCACAAAATATTCCTGTATATCACCCTCAACCATGGCTTTGAGGGCCTCATTCTGTGTGGGGAAGGCCCTGAATTGAATGTTGTTCTGGGTGGTAAAGCTGTCGAAACCTCCCTGTTCATCCACATAGCCTATATGGGTTAGTTCTGTAACGGCAGGACCGGTTACACTGGTAACGATAAGGGCGATAATAATAGCCAGCAGGGCTACAACAGGCAGGGAGAGCGTCATGATAATGAACCCCGGCCTCTTCAGTGTGATAGCCAGTTCGTGTTTAAATATCAGAAATGTCTTGTTCATGCCTGTTTCCCGCTACTTTAAGGAATATTTCGTTTAGTGAAGGGGTGGCTATTTCAAAGCGATTTATTTGCAGGCCCCGGGAGTAAAGCTCAGCCAGGATCTGCCGGGGTGTCGTATTTTCATCCAGAGTGAGTTCTAAAAGCCCCTGTTGAGTGCGCCGGGAAGTTGTCCCGGGGAGGTCTACCGGCTGGCCTTCGATATCCAGGATAACGGTGTTTTGCCTGTACCCGGCCTTTATTTCTCTCAGCCCCCCGTACAGGACGGCGCTGCCGTTGTCAACCATCAGAACACGGTCGCAAAGCTCTTCAACCTGGCTCATCTGGTGGGTGCTCAGGATCAGGGCATTGCCCTGGTTTCTCAGTTCCATCAACATGGATTTCAATAGCTCGGTGTTGACCGGATCGAGGCCGGAAAAAGGCTCGTCGAGAATGATCAACTGGGGCTTGTGCAGGATGGTCAGGATGAACTGGATAATCTGCCCCATGCCCTTGCTGAGCTCTTCAATCTTCTTGTTTTTACTACTCGACAGGCCTGTACGATCGAGATACTCATCAGACCTGGCAATGGCCGTTTTCCTGTCTACCCCTTTCAGAGAGGACAGGTAGATCAATGAGTCTATTACCTTCATTTTACGGTAAAGCCCTCTTTCCTCGGGTAAATAGCCCAGCCTGTTCTTGGTACCTTCTCCCAGTTTTTGCCCCAGGATCGTAATAAACCCGGAATCCGGCTTGATAATATCCATCATCATACGGATGGTGGTGGTCTTGCCGGCGCCGTTAGGCCCGATCAAGCCGAATACCTCTCCCTGGTCCACTGAAAACAAGAGGTCTTTGACAGCCGCTTTTCCCGCGAAGGACTTGGCGATATGGTTTACTTCAACAGCCGGCATCCCGTCGCTTTCTCCTCTCGATTTGCCCGGTAATCTGATAAAGATTGTTGGGAATTACCGTCATGGCTGATTTTTGATAATGGCGTTAATATGACTAATTATCAAAGAAAACAGACCAAATAGCAAGCCGTATTGAGACCGCGGGTAATAAAGAGTATACTGGGTAATCAAGAATAGAGCGGAGGTACTGCCGTGAGAGTATTAATTATCGTGGACTCGGTCTACGGAAATACCGAAAAAATCGCCGGGGCTATTGCCGGAGCGCTCACTCCAGCCCACGAGGTGAAGGTCGTGTCAACGGCCAGGGCAGATATACAGGAACTGTCCTCATATAACCTGGTTGTGGTCGGATCGCCCACCCAGGGGGGCAGGGCCTTGAAAAGCACCCAGGATTTTTTGTACAGGGTCCCCTCCGTCGCCCTGAAAAACGTCAGTGTAGCCGCTTTCGATACCAGAATAAAAACAGCCATCGTCAAAATTTTCGGATTCGCGGCAGGACGCATCGCCGATGTTCTCAAGTCCAAAGGTGGAACACTGGTTGCTCCTGCACAGGGATTCTTTGTCAAAGGGCGTGAAGGCCCTCTGCTGGACGGTGAGATAGAGCGCGCGGCTGCCTGGGCGGGTGAACTTATCAGGAAATAAACAGCTCTGTTTGCTTTTTTCTCTTTATGTCTTTATACTATTTTCACCCGTGAAAAAACATCATATAAGATGTTCTGATTGGAGAATGGGATTAAGTTTTTTTGCGGGACGGATTGTCCGGTCAACGTCGGGTTAAAAATCGATCAAATCCCGCAATAACAAGCATAGGAAGAGCTATAATCAAAGATAAGTATTTTTAAAAGGAGAGAAGCAGATGGCCTCAGAATATGAAAAATATGCTGTCAGGAAGCCTATATACGAGGCGGGACCGGGAGTAAAAAACCGCCAGAGTCCAACCATGACCTTCATGAGTGAAAAACAGGTCCCCGGAGTGCCCTATTACATCGAGCTGGGATGGATCTACGGTATACCAGACCCTAACCCGCATATTCACCAGCACGTCCACGATTATGATGAGATTGTGCTGCACTGGGGCGGAAACCCGGATATTCCCCAGGTATTGGGAGGAGAAATCGAGTTTTACATCGGTGGCCAACCCATCACATTCAACACCACCACCGGCATTTATATACCCGCCGGGACCCCTCACGGGCCGCTTACCTGGAAAAAATTCGATTTTCCCCATATCGAAATGGCCTTTATGCTGGGAACGGGCGATTCGAAAAAAGGGTGGGGCCAGAGCGGCATCAAGGACCCCAAGACCACTCTGCCCAAGAAGGATAAAAATTTTGATTACGAGCAGTACGTTATCCGCAGCCCCATGAGAGAGGCCGGAGAAAAGATTACCACCGGACGTCAGACTCCCACCATGACTTACATGAGCAAGTCCCAGATCAACATCGCCAATTATTACCTCGAATTCGGCTGGATCTGGGATGTCCCCAATCCTCCGATTCCGGCCATGACTCATCCCAAATACGACGAAATAGTATTACATATCGGGGGAGACCCCCAGAATCCTGAAGACCTGGGCGCTACCATGCAGTTCGGCATGGGAGACGACCTGTTGACCTTCGATACCTGCTTCGGAATGTGGATACCCAGGGGTACCAAACACGGACCGCTGATCTGGAAAGAGGTCAGGAAACCCCATATTGAGATGGCTATCATGCTGGAATGCGGCAATATCAAGGATGGCTGGGGCCAGGCCTTTGATAGGAGTAAGAAGTAAGTATCGAGGGAAGCGAATGGACAAATTCACACATGGAAAATACATCGTAACCCAGCCCAAGAAAAACCTGGTCGTTCCCTCGTGGGGAGGAAACCTCTCCGCCGAGACCAGTACCCGCGTGATGTACCTGGACAGCGAGGTGATAAAGGGGGCCTTCTACGTGGAATGCGTCTGGTTCTGGCCGACGGATAAGGAAGATAAAGCCAGTCCGGACCCTCATACTCACGATTATGATGAGGTGATTGGTTTTTTTGGCACGGACCCTACCAATCTGAACGACCTGGGAGCCGAAATCGAGTTGTATATCGACGGGGAGCGTAACCTGATGAACCAGACCTTCCTGGCCTTTATTCCTGCAGGCATTGTGCACTGTCCCCTGAACATTCTTAAAATTACCCGTCCGGTGTTTCACTTTGCCACGGGGCAGGGCAAGCAGTACGCCTGATATTTTTTCAGTTATTCGTCACGTATGGCGGCCTGATCAGGCCGCCATACGTCTTTCTCATTCTGTCATTACGAACGAGTCCGCAGGACGAGTGTAGTAAACTCTATCAGTGTACAACTGTTAAAAGCCGGTCAGCTACTGAATGAGTACTGAATTTTCTTTCCGGGTATCCGGTTACTGCTCTTTTTACAGACCATTCAGAGGAGTCCCCGATATCTCCTTTTCTTCATGACGGGGACGACGAAGGAATCTCTCTGTATCAAACCCATCCGTTAAAACTAAAGGTTCTCACGCCCCGATTGGGAAAAAGGATGCAATCAAGCCAGGAGCGCCTTTACCAACCGCTGCGGCAGGGTCTGGTCAGCGCCTCCGGCCATCAGGCATTCCTGTATGGAGCCGTATTCGTTTTTAAGAGAGGAAAGGAAAAACAACATGGAAGCCGGGTCGGCCTGCCAGAAATATTCCGGCAGATTTTCAGCTCCTGCCGGAGGAAAGGGGCCGCTTTCCAGCATGCCGCGCAGCACCTTCATGGGCCCGGCTGATAAGGCATAATCCTCGATGATTACCTGGTCCGGGACTCCCAGGATACTCAGCAGCAATGCCGCGATAATGCCTGTCCGGTCTTTTCCTACCGCGCAGTGGAATACCAGCGGTAAATTTCCCTTTTCAGCGATGATCTCCAGCACATCCAGTATGCGTTTAAGGAAGCCTTCCCGGTGCATAAGGTCCAGGTAAAATTGTCCCATATTGGTAAATGTCGTGTAGCGTTGCTTGTCCGCTTCTCTGTCTCCACCGTCCTCCATCAGGGCTACGTTGAAATACCTGAATCCGGCCCGGTCTATCAGCCCGGGCTGTCTCTGTTCCAACTCTATACCGCTCCTCAGATCGATGATGGATCTCAGCCCGATATCTTTCTTCAATTTCGTTATATCATGGCCGGTTATACGGTTGAATTCAGCGCTGCGAAAAAGCCGCCTCCAGACTGTACTTTTTCCTTCACCGGTGGAGTATCCTCCCAGATCGCGGAAATTGTAAACGGACTCAAAAATGATATATCTTGAATAGCCGGTTTCTTCCATGTGCGGTACCTCTTACTGGCAGTCTTCTAAACGGACTTTATATGAGTACAAGGTTATTCTATCATAAAGTGTTTTAACCTTTATACCCCAGATCGCGTGAAATTTTTAGTGCGCACTCCTTAACCGGTGAAATACATTCATCTATTCTTTCACGGGTAAGGCGGATAGTGGGTCCGAATATGCTTATTGCCCCTACAACTTTTCCTTCCGAGTTGAATAAGGCGGCGGCGACACCCCTTATTCCCAGGTAGCATTCTTCGTCATCGAAAGCTATACCCTTGTTTTTGACAGCCATAAGGTGTTTTTTCAGGTCATTGAGGTCGGTGATGGTATTGGGGGTATAACCTTCAAGCTTCCCGTTGAAATGCTTTTCCATATCCTGTTCGGGCCAGGTGGCGATAATGGCTTTACCCAGGCTGCTGGCGTGCATGACCAGCCTGTTGCCTTCCTCGGGCACGACCTTGAGCGGATGTTCGGCCAGGAACGGCTGGCAGAGGTATGGCCTCATTCCATCCCAGACAGCCATCTGGACGGATTCGTTGAGCAACTGTCTCAAATGAATGAGATAGGGGGTGGCGACGGGTATGATGATATTGTTCATTTTTACGATGCCGCTGAAATCCAGGAATTTTGTTCCCAGCGAATATTTTCCTCTCTTCCTGGTCTGTTTCAGATATCCGCATTCCACCAGTGTAGAAGCCATTCGCCTGACGGTGGTTTTATTCAGTCCGGAGACACTGACCATATCGTCCAGAGACATCTGTTCTGTATGGTCCAGAAATATATCCAGAATACTGAGTGCCCGTTTTATTACCTTCATAACAGGTGAATCCTTCAAGTTGCCGGATCCTGAAAAACAAAAAGGAATCCGGACTCCTTGATCCGCCATCTAATAGCCTCAAATAGGCATGTGGTTTCTGCACCAATTTGGTGAAAATATTCAGGCTCGATCAGCCTCGTCAGATGGCGGATCAAGGGACTGTCGATATCATGAAATCTCATATGGAAACAACGGCAAAGCCGGACCGCTCCCCGTTACATACCAGCAAGCTGACCTTATATTTTAATCATATAATAAAAGCCCGCGGGCAGGCTATATTGTTGCGGCAACCAGCGGTTGCCATGACCGATGGGAGAGAAGGAGGCGTCGGTATCTCGCATGACTTCAATTTTCATGCTTCGTGCTATATGCTTCAATTGTTTTTGCGTTTATATTAGTATAGCGCTTTATAAACAGCTTTACAGTATTTTAAACTCAAAAACACACTAAAAATTGTATACTTAATTACCTGGCACTATACTGGTAAGCTCGGCCAGGGTCATGTTTTCCCTGTCTTCAGGATAATATTTGAGCGATCCTCCGAAATACGGATCGCCCCCGTGTTCCATGATTGTTCCGTTTACGGACTTGCTTAAAGAAAGCTTGTCACGGCATAATTTTCTTATCAGGGAGAGGATAACGTCATCCATGTATTCAGCCCCGATGCTGGCGTCAAATCCGGTACAGGCCGAGGCACCCTTTTTCACCATGGCTTCGGCCAGATCGGTAATATGAAGTGTAGAGCAGCCCATCATCAGTAAAACGGTATTCGGATATTGGCCCCGCATGCTGCGTTCGACAAAACTGGAACCGATTGCGAAGACCCACGGATAAGTCTCATTTATACGCGCCATAGCCAGTTGGTCTGTAAGCTGCTCCCCGATATATTTCCCGGAGGAGTAATCTTCGCCGGTAAACAGACAGGTCCTCTGAATAGCCTCTTCGCCGGAACCCAGCAGCCCGGCATGTGAACGGAATAGTATCAGTTTATACCCCCTGGAAGGCAAATCACGGTACAGGTCTACCGTGATTTCTTCTCCATGATAATAGTCCACGGTAAGGCCGCTATTCTCCAGGAGGGTGGTTATCTTGCTGATCAGTTCGGCATTGGGTTCATATGGCTCCAACTGGTCCACTATGGCGGCGCGGTCGGACGGCGGAGATGTGGTCCTAGAACAACTTCCTGCCAAAAGTACGCCGGACACAGCCAGTACCAGTACAAGCAAAACGGAAGCAACGGGATTTTTTATTAAACTCAGCATACCGGTATAAACCCTGAAATGTTCAATATCTCTAATCATACGGTTCAGGCGGTGGGGGCTGCATGATATTGATCCGGTACGGACTGTAGGGCATATGATAAGTTGTAGGCCTGTCCGGCCGGTTCTCCGGGGAACCGGCTATGCTCCCTGCCACCGGCTCCGCCACCCATCCTTTCTCAAAAGGACTCATAAACGTCTGCCGGTAAGCAAACTTGAAGATCTTCCAGCGTCCATCCTCTCTGACGTATTCCATATCATATTTCCCCAGGCAGAGAAAGGGCGTCAGCCTGCCGTCCATTCTCAGTGTGGCGAAACCATGAGAATGCCACAGTCCTTTAGCCTGGGTCCTTTCCTGGTTGATCTCGATTACCGGATTCATAGTCATATGCACCGCCAGGAAGCCGGCTGTCATGTGGGCCTTGCGGCTGAAAACGGTATTCCAGAAGCGGGTAATACTCTCAAGGCCGATGTAAACCCCGCTGTCTTCTATCTCCATATTTATCTGCGGATTTTTCCGGGCAAAGAGAGCGGGTATCTCTTCCCTCATTCCGATGTGGTAAAGATGAGAATACATGGACTGTACCTGGCAGATTTCCAGGTAGTCCCTGGCATATCGTCCCTCGGCTGCCTCTTCTTTCAGTTGTTTTACTTCTTTTTCAAGTTCCTCCAGCGTCATCATTTCATGCCTCTCACTGATTTTTTTAATCCGGGGTGTGAAAGAAACATAATATATGCTTGTCACGTCCTGGATGTATCCACCTATTATTGATAATTACCATAAGAACGTCAAGAGAACCGGGCCGCCTCGATCATCCGTCGGATTGATTCTTTGCCCCCGATCCGTCGGATTGCTTCTTCAATCCCAATCCGTCGATTGCTTCTTCAATCCCAATCCGCCGATTGCCTCTTTAATCCCAATCCGCTAGAATGGTTAATAAATGAACCAGAGGAGATAAACCGGACAGATGAAAATCAGAAAATTAAGAAAATATTTGGCAGTCTTTATCCTGGGAGTCACCATCCTGATCGGCGGCTGCTCCGCCCAGCCGGCTACGTCGCAGCCGGCGGCGGCTACCACGCCATCCGCCTCAACGCCGCCCGGCACTCCTTCCAGTACCGCAGCGGCATCCATGCCTTCTTCTTCCGCTAAAACCTCATCTCCTGCCACTTCTTCTGCTGCCAAAACCAGTCAGGCAGCCGTGCGCAAGACCTATACCGCACCCCCTTCCATGCAGATCGACAAGTCCAAAAAATATTATGCTGTACTGGACACCACCCTGGGTAGTTTCAAGGTAGAACTTTTTGCCTCGGAAGCTCCCCTGACCGTTAACAATTTCGTCTTCCTTTCACGGGAAGGATTTTACAACAGTGTGATTTTCCATCGTATTATTGAGACCTTCATGATTCAGACCGGTGATCCCAAGGGTACGGGGATGGGGGGTCCGGGTTATAGATTCGCTGACGAGCTTCCTCCCAAACACAGCTATGAGCCGGGTATAGTGGCCATGGCCAATGCCGGACCCAACACCAACGGCAGCCAGTTTTTTATCTGTACCGGGGTACAAGCCAAATCGCTTGATAACTATCCCAATTATACTCAATTCGGCAAGGTTATCGAGGGAATGGAGATAGTAAATAAAATCGCCGCCGTACCGGTGGGTATGTCAGCCTCGGGCGAGGAGAGCAAACCTAAAAATCCCCCGGTTATTAATACCATTACCATTATCGAGGAATAGATCGCCGGAAGGAGTGACTGACCGGTATTCCCATAGTAAAACGGCCTGCTGACCGGAAGAGACCTGTTTGCCCGCAGCAGGCCAGTGTAGTGTCTCCGCTTCAGGAATTTCGTATCAAGCCTGATGATTATCGCGGGCAGATGGTATAATGAATGTATATAAGCGGAGACTGAAACCGGGCCTGTTGCCGCCGGCAGTGATACAGGGTACGGCCATACACGGTCAATCGCTGCGATAATTACCGGTGCCGGGGGATGGGGGTAATGCACGATCCTTTACTTCTGGACTATTACGATCAGGATTACGAAAACCAGAGCCTGACCGGACCTTTCAAAAAAGAATGTGCTTTCTGCAACGGGACCGGTGTACATCCCGCTATGATGGATTCCATGGATTTTGAACCCTGTCCCGCCTGTGATGGCAGCGGAGTGGTTGAAATTCAGGCTGATCGCAAGGACTTCTGTACGTGCACTCACTGTGACGGCAGCGGGAGGGACCCGTCTTCAGAAAAGCTCGATTATTGCCGCGTATGCGGAGGACTGGGCATCCACGCCTGCAACTGATCCGCTTTAAACCGGCAGATGTTTATGTGCCGACCCCATCCTTCTCCCCTACCTTCCTCGCCCATTGTGCTCATCGTTATACATACATATAACACCGTGGGCTGGGAATTCAGGCATAAATCCCAATTCATCATCGCGAGCCAGAGCAGGAAGATTGAAGGCTGCCCCATGAAGGTAATGAACCTGCGTGACAACCTATGCTTTACCATCATGTTTTGGCGGTCAGTTAATTCAGAGCTGTTCAGGTTCAATGGATTTGTTTTCGCAAAAATTACTTTTTTAAATAGCACGGCCTTTTCACCGGTTAAAGAAGGCATATCGCCGCAGATTATAAACAGCCGGGGTATACTATAGCACATATGTTCTAATATTGTAAAGCGTTTGATGGCACTTTTTTCAGGGAACAGGGTTGAGGGAATAGGGGAAAGATATAAAAATTCAAGGTACAAGGTACAAGATACAAAAAATAACCAATGACCAGTTTCAAGCTGCGAGTTGCGAGTTTTGAGTGGTGAGGGTTTAGGGAATAGGGTTGAGGGTTGAGGGGGAAAGATAGGGACGATAAGACGGATAAGTCAGATAGGACCGATAGGACGGATAGGGATGATAGGCAATAGAATTAACGAATAAAAAGCCATGTGTAGGGGCCGGTTTCGAACCGGCCCGCTTGGTAAAGTGACAGCTACAGGGCTACTGTTTATTTATAACCTGCCGTCTGACTTAACAAAGCTGAGAGCAAACCGCATTTCAAATGAACATAAGTTAAGGAACTTAAAGGTAAATACCTTGTCTCCAGCGGGGACTTATGGGTAAAGATCAACATCGAGGGAGAAGGGATGGGTGGTGGGTTAAACGGACTACAGCGTGCTGTAGACCATGGGCGCTCCCATTTTAGGTTTGGGAGGAATGAAGCTGGGCGGTCTGACCAGCTCATAAAGCAGGGCTCCCGTCTTGCAGCCGATCACGCAAACACCACACCCAAGGCATTTATCGTTGTTTACACTGGCGACCATTTTTTTTGAGTTGGGGACGGGGACCATCTCGATGGCCTCGAACGGGCATCGTTTTAAACAGGTCTGGCAGCCCTTGCACAGCTCCTCCCGTACCCGGGGCCTGAACCGGCTGGGCGCCGCTACCTCGTTCAGCCTGCCTGACTGGATAGCGGGTTCGAAGGTCGAACAGCAGTCATTGCAGCAGTTGCAGATAACGCCCGTCATGGCGGCAAAATTTCCCGGTGTATTATGCACCAGTCCGGCCTCTTCCGCCTCATCGAAGGCGGCAATGGCTTCTTCAACGCTGATTTCTCTCATCCTGCCGTCCCGGCCGGTTTCATATTCCACCATATTCTTACCGGTATGTATACAGTTAAAAAGGGGCTTGTCGCAGCGTTGATAAATCCTGCGGCAGTCGCAGTCCACAACACCTATTTTGTCCGCCCTTTTCATCATCTCGGCCACGTCCTCGTACCACAGTACCTGTCCCGGTTTAATGTCCGGGTTGGCTGCGATAGCTTTCCTGGCGGGTAATATCCTGATCAGCGGGCTTTTAGTCCTCTCGTACATCTTGAGCCACAGATTGATCTCGGCATATGGTGAGGAGGCGTAGCGCATTTCTCTTCTGCGCAGTTCCAGGTAACCGGGAGCGGTATATTCATCCTTGCTGAACATGATGCGCGCTTTAAGCTGATGGGAGTCCATCCAGGCCAGATAGCTGGTCTGACCCCGGAAGACCAGTCCCCTGCGGGCGAGGTTATCCAGTTTTTCGGCAACTGCCTGTGCATCCAGGTTGAGCTTTTGTGCCAGTTCCGCCGGTGTCAGGGGAGCTTCAAGTCCGAGGAGATATTTCCCCTCTTCCGGTGTCATTACCGTAGCCAGCAATTCCAGAAAATAATCATCTCCTGCCAGCCTGTATTTTTCCGCTAGTTGCTGGAATACCGCATCCGTAACCGCCATGGCATGTCCTCCCGCAGGTAGCTTTCAACTACTTAAAGAAAAATTGATAATCAACGTGTTTATCGAGTTCATTGTACGATTTTTACCTGTATGCCGTAAAGTTGACGTCTGTACCCGGGACATATTCGCTTTTCCGTAATGTGAATATATGCCGGGTAAAAGGTTATAATGCATACAACAGTTTAATATGCGGAGAGAAAGCCATGTCGAATGAGGTTGATGCCGTTATCATCGGCGCCGGTGTAGTCGGTCTGTCGGTGGCCTACCATGCGGCACGGGAAAGAAGGAATATTTATGTCCTTGAGAAGAATGAGGGCTTCGGACGCGAGACCAGCAGCCGCAACAGCGGAACGATACACACCGGTATTCTCAGTCCGGGGGGCTCATTGAATGCCAGGCTTTGCCTGGAAGGGAACGCCATGTTGTACCGGTTTTGCGAGGTGCATGGTGTGGAGCACCGGCGCACCGGAAAACTGCTGGTTGCTTCGGGAGATATTGAGTCCGCTGCGCTTGAGGCCCTCTATCAGCGGCGGGATGAAGGTATAGAAATGGAGCGTCTTTCAAGCCGGGAGATGCGCCGGTTGGAACCGGATGTCCGGGCCCAGGACGGGGTCCTGCTGCCCGCTGCGGGTGTAGTGGATGCCTACGGACTGATGCGCTGCTTTCTGGGGCTGGCCTCTATGAAGGGAGTCCAACTGGCATGCGGCAGCGAGGTTACGGGAATCGAAAAAACATCGGGCGGTTACCGTATTTTCATCCGGGACCGCACCGGCGTTTCCTCTTTCGAGTCCGGGACAGTGATCAATTGCGCCGGACTGGCAAGCGATTCGATTGCCGCTCTGGCGGGAATAAATGTTGATGATGCAGGTTACCGGTTGACCTATTTTAAGGGGGAATACTACAGCCTCTGTTCATCCGTGGCGAAAAGAATGGACCGCAGGCTGATTTATCCCATGCTGAAAACGGGCGGTCTGGTGGGAATTCATACCGTTCTGGATGTTGACGGCAGGGTCCGCCTGGGCCCGGATTTCTACCCGGTGGAAGAAATCGACTATACCATGGACGCAAGGCGTAAGCCTGTGTTTCTGGAAGGGGCGCGCGGTTTGTTCTCGTTTATTCAGCCTGAAGACATTGAGCCTGAGTCATGCGGCATTATGCCCAGGGCTTACGGCCGGAATGAGGAATTCCGCAGTTTCGTTATCCGTCATGAAGATGGCAGAGGCCTGCCCGGCTTTATCAATGTGCTGGGTATTGAATCGCCGGGACTGACAGCTTCTCCGGCTATCGGCAGGCGTGTGGCGGACCTTCTTGATGAAATATTGTAGACCCGGAGTTAATATTTCCTTAATAATTCCGTTATACTATTAACTGGAAGGTACCTGCATATGGCGAATAAAAAAGTACTGGTTGTGGATGACGATGTTAAAATTGTCGAGCTGGTAAAGCTCTACCTGAACCGTGACGGCCATACCGTTCTTGCAGCCTATGACGGCAAGGAAGCCCTGCGCATGGCACGCGAGTATAATCCCGACCTGATCGTGCTGGATATTATGCTTCCCGGTATAGACGGATTACAGGTATGCCGGATTTTACGCTCGGAGTCATCCGTACCCATAATACTGCTTACTGCCAGGACCACTGAGCAGGACAGGATTATCGGACTTGATCTGGGGGCGGATGATTATGTCATAAAGCCCTTCAGTCCCAAAGAGCTGGCTGCCAGGATCAGAGCGGTCTTGAGACGTTCACCCGATGAGGCCCTTCAGCTTGGGCCGGAAGAAGTCCGTTTCGGCAAGTTAAGCATAAACTTCCCCAGGCACGAGGCCTGTTTTGATACCAGGGCCTTGAATCTGACCCCGGTTGAATTCAAGCTATTGGGTGTGTTTGTCCGTGAACCCAACAGGGTTTTCAGCCGTACCCAGCTTATAGAGAAGGTTCTCGGCTATGATTTTGATGGCTTTGATCGTACCATAGACGTTCACATCCTGAATTTACGCCGGAAACTGGAACCGGATGCCGGGCGCCCGCGCTATATTAAAACGGTTTATGGCTCCGGTTACAAGTTTACCGGAGGAAACGAGTGATCCATGGTCTTCAGTTCAGGCTGATCCTCTCATTTGTGCTGGTAATAGTGATAACTATTTGCGCTGTTTTTACTTTTGTTGCCTGGACTACATTGAATCAGATACGTCAGTACGAGCAGCGCGTTATCGATCTGCGAACTGAGAGGGCCAAGACAGTCTTAACCCGCTATTATCTGGTAAACAGAGGCTGGAACGGAATACAACCCCTGATTGAGCAGCTTGGCACGATGGAAGAGGAACGGCTTATCCTGGTGGGCACTGATGGTGTTGTGGTCGCTGATTCAAAGGAAGAAGTCGTGGGCAACAGCTATCAGCCTTCCACCGACGGTATCGCCCTGTATGTATCCGTAAACAGGTTTTATTTCGACCGAAATGTGCCTTATCAGGGAAGCATGTCGGCCATCGAAACGGCTAACCTCTGCGGAACTCTCTATATATTCCCGGACAATACTCCCAATACAGTGGCGATATTACTGTCAAGCAGCATCAACCGCTATCTTCTATGGAGCGGGATACTGGCTATTGCCGTCGCCGTCGTCCTGGCCTTTTTGCTCTCAAGGCGGGTTTTACAGCCCATCAGGGCTCTGACCGTTACGGCCAGGAAGCTTGGCCGCGGGGATTTTTCACAGAGGGTGCAGGTCAGGGACCGGGGTGAGGTGGGTGAACTGTCCAGGACATTCAACTCCATGGCCGACGACATCGAGAGAACGGAGAAACTGCGCCGCAACATGGTGGCTGAGGTAGCCCATGAGATCAGGACGCCTTTGTCCAATGTGGCCGGCTATCTTGAGGCTATACAGGACGGGCTGGTCAAGGCGGATTCCGCCACCATCGCTTCGTTAAGTGAAGAGGTTGACCTGTTATCCAGGCTGGTAAACGATCTTCAGGTACTGACCCTGGCCGATTCCGGAGAGCTTAACCTGATGCGCCAGGGAGAAGACATCGCCCAGTTGATTGAACAATCTGTTACCGCCCTGCAAATACAGGCCTCTGAAAAAGGGCTCGGCCTGTCCGCCTCCCTAACGCCGGGACTTCCTCCTGTTAATATCGATTACCAACGTATCAGCCAGGTGCTGCATAACCTCCTGGCCAATGCTATTGCCCATACCCCCTCCGGTGGGGAAATAACGGTCTCAGCGGAAAACAAAGGACAGTGGGTTGAGGTCAGTGTGTCCGACACCGGAGAAGGCATCCCTGCTGAAGATGTTCCCAACATCTTCGAGCGTTTTTACCGGGTGGACAAGTCCCGTTCCCGGGCAGGTGGAGGAAGCGGACTGGGTCTGACCATCGCCAAACGCATTGTTGAAGCACATGGAGGGACCATCACTGTACGCAGTGAGGTGGGCAGGGGCAGCACCTTCTCCTTCACTATACCGGTCGAAGAACAATAACGCCGCTCTCTGCGCGATATTCCTCTTCAGTCTCCTGAGTCAGGACCAGGCACGATGGTATCAGCGCTGATGAAGCGGCCTATATCGGCATCGTAGTACCTCGCCGTTGTACCAACGGGCCCCGTAGTAGTAGAGGCCGTGGGAGTCCTGGCGCTGGCCGGTGAATAATAGTTATGAGTTATGAGTTTTGAGCCAGGTGATAAGGGTGTAGCGGCACGTCATCGACATACATGGAGGTGGGGTAAAGAATCACAGAAACAGGCAGGGA
>JAFGOB010000098.1 GCA_016926695.1 Dehalococcoidales bacterium
GTTCGAAGGGTGGAAAAGTATTACTTTCGATTTTGATTGAGATATTCATAGTTTTCGTTGCTGGATAAGTACTTCTTGTACATTCCTGAATTTGTTGATTCTGCGCATAGAAAAGGTTTTATTGGCACGGTCTATTTCGGATAGCGGATACGGTCTGTAGCAGATATGGTCTGTAGTGGCCGGTTTCGAACCGGCCAGCCCTGACTCTTGAATTAAGATCAAACTGGGAATATGATTGGACATCAACATGAATATTCCGGTTAACACTATCAAGCTAATGAATGAAGTGGTATTTCTTTGTATACAGGGTTCCCTCCTGATTACAATAGCCCAGGGCGGGCGGGTGCCTGAACAAGTTCAGGTCGAGAAAGGGTAGGCAACCCCCGCCCCTACTCCAGGATTCATCAATTTTTCGTAAAACATTAACGTACGTCTTCAGAAAACAGTCCATTTGAAAAAGGCCGTTAAGTATCCGGAATGTTGGCCCTCAAAACGCCAGAAGCCTGGCTCTCAACGTCCGTAACCGTGGCTCAAAGCACTCCGGATTATTCATCCACCAGGGAAGCCGTGGAATCTACCTGTCCGTAAAATGCCTTATAGTGGTTTCAGGGATGACCAGTCCCTGGTCCGTTTCTTCAAAATCAAACCACCATTTTCGCGTCTTCTCCGACTTATGCACAAATTGGTCCTTTTTGATTTTTTCAGCCTGAGCATCTACACTTTCATATAGTTTCTCTAAAGAACCGTCCCAGTTCTCCAGTTCTCTCGGGCTTGCTCCGGGCCTGTTCCAGGGGCAGACTTTGTTGCAGCGCCCGCAAATGTTACCGTATTGATTCAATGCGCAAAAACTGACGCATTTCTTTTCATCCAGTTTCCACGTTTCGTAGCCATTGTAGGTTATTTTGTCTCCATAAGGGATTGCTTTCGCTTTGCACTGGTCGGCGCATATAGTACATTTCCGGCAGTATTCCTGTAGCCCAAAATCAACTGGCTGGTCTGCCTCCAGCGGAAGATTTGTCAATACTGCCGCTGTCTTGTAATTTAAACCTAGAAAAGGATTGAGGATGATTCCGGTCCGGCTGATCTCACCCAGGCCTGACATGAGTACCAGTTGAGGCATTAAAGTCAGATACCTGCTGGCGTTTGATGCCGCCGCGTCATACCCCAATCTCCTGATGTAATTTGCCATGGTCTCAGTCTGGCAGGCCAGGCGCTGGTAAGTCTGGAAACTCACCGGATCAAAGACCCAGTCATATCCGTTGGAGGCATTCAATGTCGGCAGGGATTTGCTGGCCGCAAATACGATGGCATATTCGTAATCAATCTCGATGGGATTGCCTGCCATATCGTGAGTATAAACCGCTGATTGAGGAAGCTTGCAAATGCCCATCAAGTCAGCGCCTAAAAAATATCCTGAACTCTTGATATGGCGGCTGATTGCCCGGGGGTCTTCCGGTAAAGGTGCTTTTACTGGCCCAATCGGGTTACATTTGATGGTGTTGATATGTCTTTGCAGGTCTACTAATGCCGCACCTAAAGGCTCGCGAATAGTCATTCCGGACATACCTTTTTTAACCGCCGGACCATAATCTCCACGGCGCGCTCGAACCATGGCGTGTTCTCTGGGGTCTCGTCTTTTGATTTCCCCGGTTATCTTGTTGGTTGGTCCGGCAACCCTTTTTAACTTGTGGTCAGGATATGGTCCAAGCTGGTCATCATTGTAAAGAATATCACGGTATTTAAGCCTGTAATTTATGACGCTGCCTCCTCTAGATATCGCATTGCTCCATCTACTGCGATTTCACTTCTCCTCCTGGCGATGATTATTCAATGCTGTGGCAGACCGGGGCGTCCCGGATATTCGGCCGCCAGAGCAATAACCGAAGGATGATCCAAAACAGTCAGATAGCCCCGATCGTGTAACAGTTTATCCCCGACCCGCAGGGTGGCTGTCCGGGTGTCTCCTGTGCAGTGCATCCAGTAAGGATAACCGGAAGTGGCCGGCGGAGCTCCAATATGGAAATGAATATTGGAGGTGTGTGAATGTTCGATTAGACGGCGGGTAAGCAGATGCGGACATTCTTCCGTACTTACCACGGCCTGGGGATGGACGCCGAAGTGCATACAGTTGAATTGATATACCCCTTCTCCCAGACGCTGCTGCATGGCAATCAGGAATCGGCTTAGAGCTTCCGCTTCATCTCTGCCTTCGATTCCGGTTATTCGTCCATCCCTGATAGTTAGATAGATGGACCTGGAAAAATAGGGGGATATGCCGATATAGCGTGACCACCAGCTAAGCATGCGATCGAAAACCAGAATTCCCGAGGTATTTCCTAAATTGATGGGGGGAATTACCCATTCCGGCCAGGGTCGGTAATGTCCGGCCTCTTCCCGCCTGGTGGTATAAGCCGGGAACCAGGGATGATGGGGGCCCAGCGCAGGCTGGATAGTCCCCTCAAGGTCAGTCCCATTATCATCGGTTAATTGCCAGGAAATCCCATCCTTGAAGGGAATTGAAGCCTGATAGCGGATTTCGCTCACCAGTTCGTAAGGGGTCTGTGCCCAGGTGGAATTGAGCAAAGGGGCTGTCGTGGCAAAATTGCGCACCATGAGAATTTTGCGCTCCTCGATAAAACGCCTGAACTCCATTATTTCCTCAACCGTAATATCAAAGGAATGGTTGATAATAATATCGCAAGCTGCCAGAGCTGCTTTGACCACAGGCGGAAAACGCCAGGAGTGAGGCCTGGCAGTTTCGTCTATCCAGAGTACCGACGCATTGGCGCCATACTTTTGCACGGAGGCCTGAATCCAGGAAATTGCTTCAGGGTCGACCAGATTGTCGCTTCCATACAGGCCGTCAATATGCGCCAGAATTACTACTTCCTGGCCGGGGTGAATCCGGGCGCAATGCTCAAGCATATCCGAGATAGCTATAGCGGCCCCATCAGGTACCGTCTGCGGTTTATCCATAGCTTTTTCCTCCGGAACCAGGAAGAAATTAGAGATTCCATTACTCATGGAAATTGTACGACCGTCGGTGATGAATTACAAGCGAATTTACTTGTTCAATTATCCCGGTGACACTTTAGCTTGTTTTGTTGGGTATGAAGAGATTCGGGGTTATTCTTAACGTCCTCCTATCTTCTCAAGATACAGGGCAAGCGAAGTTTGAATCGGTTAAAACTCCGACCGTAAGGTCGTAGCAAGTTTATTACCTCCTTCAACAGCAATCAGGTTGGCCTGGGCTTTAACCGGGGCCTTTTCGGTAAATAGCCCTGAATCTCAGATGATCGCTTCCAACGCAAAAAATAATCTGGAGAATATTAAGAAAAGGGCCTCCGAGCTGAAGGATCCAGAGTTGAGCTATGTTACTAACGCTGCCGTTGATATTGACTCTACGATGCGTACTCTGGACACAATATACAAAGGAAGAGAGCTCAATATCACCGAAAATGATCAATTACGTAAAATTTACCTTGAAAACATTGAGGAAAGCGTGAAATTTGGACAAAGTGCCAAAGATGTTGTTAAATCACTGCCGGCGATGGCTATAGCTACAGGTGCAGGTACTGTTACTTTAAACCAGTTGTTACAATCCTTACATAAATAGAGTACGTATAACTTTGGTCAATTTACATAATGACATCGATCGTCTTCATGAAGCTGATTTTGGCAATACTTTTCCAATAGGAGAAAATGAGGATGTGGCTAAAATAGTGGATGATTTGTTTCAGGGAGCTCAACCGACTATGTGTAGAAATGTCCATTTGCACATGAAGGCTAAAATTATTTCACCGAATATGTGGACTGTTTGTGAGACTGGCGGTAACCCTGTTGAATCATGTGATTTCAAATCACGTCCGTATTAATTGAGGGAGAATCAACCGTGTCGTATCGTCTTGCCGTCATTCGCACTGATGTTAGGCCGTTTTGAAAGTAGTCTTTGAATAATTTAGGCCAACAGATTACCCGCTTGTTACGTTTAATATGCTTTCATATAGTCTCCGGATCATCACTTATCCCGTATTCCGTGTGGTTATTCCTCATCCACCCCGGTTTATCCGTATTTTTGTAGGTTTTTACCAAAATACTATATTTACCGGATCGAAATAGTGCTAGAATAGCAGCATCGAACACCCTGACAGGTAATCGGCTAAATGATCGATCTGTTTTTAAGATGATGGTTGTTCAGCGGACGCTATATCCGGTCAGCGTTCCATTTCTTATAACTGATTGACATGCATTTACGACGGTCATATACTGCTTTCAGTTCCACGCCTGGTATGCCACGACCATCTGTGGAACAGCAGACTTCGAATAATTTTACATCGGCGAGATTGATTGTCAGGAGGTGATTTATGAAAGCTACAAATTATCATTTCAATATTGGCTCGTTTAAATGCGTCGCGGTCAGTGATGGCACTATGACTTACGCCCCCCCGGCCTTTCCGCCTCCACCAAATTTCCTTTTTGTAAACGCAAACACAGATAAGCTTAATAGAATTCTCAGCGGACACGGGATAAAAATAGCAGAATGGAAAGAATGGATTAGCTCTTATGCATGTTTATTAGTCGATACCGGAAAATATATAGTCTTGATAGATACTGGCGCAGGAAGCCTGGCTCCCAGTACCGGGAGACTGATAGAAAACCTGAAACAGGAAGGGGTTGCTCCAGGAGATATCCATCTTGTCATCCTGAGCCACGCTCATCCTGATCATGTAGGTGGAAACCTCAATCTGGAAGGAAAACCTATGTTTGCCAGGGCTACATACATGATATGCAAAAATGAATGGGCTTTTTGGATATCGGATCAGGCTGAAAGACAACTGGGCGAACACGGAAGGGATACTCTTATAAACATCGCGCGCAAGAACCTTTTACCATTGGAGAGAAAAATAGACCTGGTAGATAGAGAAGTTGAGATCGTTCCCGGCATCTGTCCCATTTTTGTTCCTGGACACACTCCGGGGCTAATAGCGATTTCTGTGTCCAGCGAAGAACAACATCTCCTCTGTCTCTCAGATGCGATTATTCATACGATACATATCGCTCAACCTGATTGGTTTGGCGCTACTGATATCATTCCGCAACAGGTTATCATCAACAGGCTCAAACTTTTGGAAAAAGCTGCGCTCGAAAGATCTATGGTTATGGCTTTTCACTTCCCCTTCCCCGGTCTCGGCTACATCAACAGGAAAGGTGAGGGCTGGGAATGGCAACCTGTTATAAAAACCTGAAAACTTTAAACTTGTTTGCATTCTTTTTATGCGTATTCCGGAGCAAAATGGGTCACCAATAAAGGGGATAAAAGCTTTTCGTATATTCTTGTCAGCGATCAATCTGGTTGTATTTCTTTCTGATATACCTGGTAGCCAATGGCAAGTTTTGTGATCATAATGTGCAGAAGCAACATACCGGTGGATCGATATTCTTGATGCGTCAGTTTCCGCCAACCGGTTATAATAGCAAATAATAACCTCAAAACGGGCGAAATTATCTTCATATCGGGAATATCCAGTCTTGTTTCAGCCAGGACGGTTTTAGCCATATAATGGATATCAGCCAGTTTAGCCTTGTTGTGTTCAAAAAGTGCCCACCAGCCCTCGTAAATCCGTAATCCTTTATCCAGAATCGTTCTGGCTTCATTTCCAGAAAAACAGCCGAAATGTGCGATACAGAGGGTATCAAAATCGATACCCTTAAGCTTGTCCAATGAGGACCGATAAGCGACAGGATCCCAGAAAGGAGGCATAAAAGGAGGAAAGAAAGTATTATCCCCAAAAATGTTTCCTATTGCATCCCCCACAAATAGGTTTTTGTTTTTTTCATCTAGAATGGCAATATGGTCTTTACAATGTCCAGGTATCTCGTAGACCCTGAGAGAGGTCTTGCCCAGGTCGATGATATCGCCTTCTTTTACTGATGTAACCTCAGGTATTCCTTCGCAATAGCCGGCATTGAAAATATTGTTCCAGGATTGATCGGCTAAAAGGGGCACTCCGTGGGGTGAAGCCAGTACCTGAATGTTTTTCCCTTCCTTGGCGGCTGCCCTTCGTAGAAATGGAATACCCTGTGAGTGATCATAATGGCTGTGGGTGACGATGACAATATCAGGAGGAAAAGCACCAAGTTTTTTCAGAGTATTAAAAAGGTCACGGGCTTTGTTGCGGGGCCCCGAGTCAATAAGACATTTTTTATCACCTTCTATCAGATAAGCGGCGGTACCTCCCGCGATCCCATCCATACCGGTATCAATCAGGACAGTAATGTCATTAATCCTTCCCGCTTGTCTGACTGCACTCAACTTGTTTTCCTCCCTGGAGGCTTTTGGTACGTCGCTCCTCCATCCTGAGTTTTTTCATCTTAAAGCTGCAAGTGCTTCTTTGGCTAATTTCAGGTTGAAGTCTGCTCCTGTATCTTGATAGATCCGGATAGCTTCTGAAAAACACATCCTGGCATGTTCATACTTTTTTTCAATCTGGTTTAAATAACCTAATTCCAGGTAACAACTAGCTATAATAGCTTTAGCTCCAATCTCTTTTGCAACTATGAGTCCTTCATTTAAATGCACTCTGGCAAGTTTGCGGGCAAAGATAGCATATCTTAGAACAAAATTAAAGTTATTCAATAAAGATATTAGACTGATAGATTGCTTTTTTTTCGCTATACTGACCATCAAACATCCTAATCCCCATTTCCACCAGGCGTAGCGATGTTTGCAGCTTTTTACCCAAACTTCACCACCCGCCATGATCTTCTTCATTCCCTGGTTCAAGTTTCCTTCGTTGATATCAACACATCCAATCCATGTTCTTGCGGCGGTACTCAATAACTCACCGCCATAGGACTCGGAATGAGTTAAAATATCAACAAAGTACTTTTTAGATTCAATAAACTGTTCGAGTAAAAGAAGAGATAATCCCATAAACAACTTGGCTGCCTGGGAATACCAGGGATGAGCCCGGGAAACAGCCGTACATTTTTCAAAATACTGGAAAGCAAGAAGATAATCTCCTGCGTCGAAAAAACCCCAGCCAACATATACGTTCCCTAAAGCTTCGGCGCGAATGTTGGCATTTTTAGTTCCGGTTTCTATCAGCTCATACCCATATTCGAGAGTTTTCTGGGTATCTCCTCTGATATGTGACACATAGCCCAGAGAACTGGTGCCCATCTCATAAAGGAAATTATACGGGTCGTCTTTGCATAATACAGCTATTTGCCTGGCCTTTTTCCCGCAGAATAAGGCCTCATCTGTGAAACCTAACTCGGCATTGGCGAAGGCCAGACATGAACTGGCGTAACCGATAACGAGTTGATTATTCATCTCTTCACCAAGTCTTAAAGCTTCGCTGGCGAATCGGGCTGCATTCTCAAAATCTTCCGCATCCCAATAAGCTAAACCCAGCCAGAAATAATACATACCCAGCGTAGAATTATTTTTTAAGCCTTGTGCTTCACTGAGATGAGATTGTAATAATTTGAGTTTTCCTTCGACATCTGCCCGTAAATAATACACCATGGACCATTGATTGATAAGATCGAAAAGTAGTGTCAGGTATTTGTGGTCTTTATTCAATGCGATAGAATTATTGGACAGGAGTCCGTATGCATCCCGGCAATATCTGTGCGCTTCTTCGGATGAATACTGGCGAATTGCTTTTTCGGCTGACTTCATTAAATAATGTACGGCTTTGTAAATAGCATTGGTCTGTTTGTAATGATAAGCCAGGGTCTCATAGAAATCAGGTAATCTGTCGATAAATATTTCTTCAATTACCTGGCCGATTCTTTCATGAAGGGCCTGCCTGTCTTTCTTCAGTAGACTGTTATACGCTACATCCTGGGTTAACGCATGCTTGAAGATGTACTCCAGATCAGGCTTTAAAGAAAGTGTCCGGATCATATCAGCATCCTCCAGCCCGGAAAGAGACTCATTAATCTGATCTTGAATCTCAGTGATACGCTTCAGGATATTGTAGAGAAAAATCCTGCCGATAACCGATGCTTCCTGAAGAGCTTTTTTCAATTTTATTTCCAGGTGGTCCAGCCTGGATATAATCACTCCCTCTATAGTGCTGGGAATAACGCTTTCATTAATTGGATGGGTCAATCTCCACTCACCATTGACGCTAATAAGTATATCCATTTCTAAGAGTGAGTTAACAACTTCTTCCAGATAAAACGGATTATTCTCGGCTTTATCTTGAATAAATTGTCTGAGTTCCTGGGGGACACGTGCAGTCTGAAGAAGGGCCTGTAGCATCTCTTCAGTCTCAGTGAGGGTAAAATCTCTTAACCTGATTTCTTGATAATTCATATCTTCATTCAGTTGCTTTACCTTATCGAAAAGGGAAAAAGACGGCCGGTAAGTGACCAGAAGGAGAACACTGGTTCTCAACTCTTTTGACAGAAACAGAAAGAGTTCAGTTGTGGAGGGGTCTGCCCAGTGCAGGTCTTCCAGGAAAATCACCATTGCTTTTTGTTCAGCCAGGGCCAGGAGAGTCAAGTATATAGATCTGAAAAGACGGTGCTTCCATAATTCCGGCTCGATCTTTTCAGTCTCCGGGTATTCCAGTCCGAAGAGACTACCAAGATAAGGAATAACCTCCATATCTTTAATACCAAGCGATAATATTTTTTCTTCAATTTTCGCTTTTACTACCTGTACAGGCTCATTTTCCTTGATATTCCATAATCGACTGAACAGATCAACTAGAGGGAAGTAAGGAGTGTTCTGAGCGAATGCATAAGCATGTCCTTCCAGCCACTGAACCTGCCCTTTATCCAGACCAGCTTTAAATTCACTCACCAACCTGCTTTTTCCAATTCCAGCTTCCCCACAAATCGTGATTAAGGAACTCTCTTTGTTTTCTATGAGTCTCCTGGCCGTATTCTTTAGGATATGGATTTCCTGGTTTCTACCTACAAGATGAGATCTCATACCGGTAAGGCGATGAATTGTTACAGGATTGTCTTTGGATTCAATCACCTTATAGGCTTGAACGGTTTGTTCCTTGCCTTTGACTAAGGTGGGCTTTAGAGCTTCAAATTTAAAGAATCTCTCGGTCAACTTAAATGAAGCTTCACCTACTACTATTTCTCCGGATTTGGCTAGTCCAGTGAGGCGAGAAGCCAGGTTTATCGTATCTCCTAATACCTTCTCATTCTCTTCTTCATTCTCAGTATTATAAGCTACTATCAGGCCGGTGCTGATGCCGCTGTGCATAAGAATGGGGCTGCCTAGCTTGTCCTCGAATTGGGGACTGAGGCTTTTTACATAGGAATGCAGATCCTGAACTGCTTTGATAGCTCTTAATGCGTCATCTTCATGTGTCCTGGGGACGCCAAAGAGAGCCATGACTGCATCACCGATGAACTTGTCAATATAACCCTCATACCTGGCTATAATCTTGGTAGCCTGGGTAAAAATTTTATTCATCAAATCATGGACTTCTTCCGGGTCCAACTTTTCGGAAATGGAAGTATAACCGGAAAGATCTGAGAACACCACGGTTACTTGCTTGCGCTCACCGGTAATGGCTGTTGGCATTTCTGAGGCGATAATCGTTACTTCAAGCCTTTGTCCGCATTTACCGCAGAATTGGTTGGATTCCGGGTTTTCGAAACTGCACTTCGGACACTTCATTATCAAGCCTCCTGACTACCGGTCTTGGACTATGAGATATTTTTTCTACTCGTGCTGTTTTTTGACTGATTTTTGTATGTCGATTTGGATATTCTCCGAATATAAATATATTACAAAATAAGAGATTCTTGAAAGCAAGACTGAGGTCTATCTCCTGACGGTCTTTTTATCAAGATATAACTCTACCATCTTTCCATCGTATGAAAGTTTCACCCTGGCTTTGTCTCCGTTATTGTTGTCATAATCGGTATCCCACGACTCTCCCGGGTACTCCAGGTTATCAATCTCTCGCCATCCTTTATCCGGCATCTCCTGCTGATAAAAAGTGATGAGTGAAGCAAGATTGTCTCTTGTTTCGTAATACCGTTCTTCTTCGTTTTCCAAACTGAGAGTTTTTTTACATGTAAGGTTAGCCCCGGGGAAAACCGGCATGTCCATCCAGTTTTGCGGAGCATCAGAGCCTACATCGGGAGGGGTCACAGCGCTCACCGCTTCTTCGGACCCGGTAACAACATGCAGGTACAGGTAAATTTCAACCGTCCTCCCGTTGGATGAAAGCTTGACCCTGGCCTCATTTCCGTTCATATTGTCATAATCGGTGTCCCACGACTCTCCCGGGTACTCCAGGCTATCAATCTCTCGCCATCCTTTAGCCGGCATTTCCTGCTGATAAAAAACGACAAGCGAACTTAAATCATCTCCGGATTCGTAGAAACGCTCTTCTTCACCATTCTGTCTGTCCAGCTTTTTAGAGGTCAGCTTCGCTCCGGGATAGACCGGGATATTTCCCAAATCGAAGGACTGGACGGCTGTTCCTTCTTGCGGTATGGCGGGAATCGTTACGGCAGTACCGGACTCAAATGATCGAACCGGCGATGGTACGATTGATTCAACACTGGAAGGGGATGCGAATTGGACAGGCTTTAAAGAAGCAGTGTTCTGCACTGCCGGTGCATTGCCTGCGGATGCAGTTGCCGGAATCTGGCCGTTCAAACCGATGGCTGCGCTGCTGCACTTGATTCCCTGGATATCTTTGAAGCTCTCATCGGCTAGGCCGGCTTTGACAATTTTTACCTCGGTTATGCCCGCCGATCCGCTCTTGACTTTGAAGTCGATCGAAGCGATTACTCCCTGACTTCCGGGCTTTGGCGTTTCGCCCACCCTGGCCAGAGCGTATGTAATAGTCCCTGAATCATTATCTATCTTCTGTGCGCCGGTGATGGGGTTGTCGCCCAGCGCGTCACCGGGCTGGATATTCAACCCTTCCAGGGCATTGGCATCAAAGCTGAGTTGTAGTTCAGCGGCGCTCAGGCCCCAGTCATCGGGAGTTACTTCCACCTTCAAGTTAAACTGGCCTGCGAGCACGGCCGACTGGGACTTCGGGTTGATAACAACCGACCCGGGGGTTCCCGTTATATATTCGGGTGCCGGTTGCTGGACAGGGGCCTGCTGTTGGCTGGTGGTGTACTGCTGACTGGCAGCCGCACCGGACCGGGCTTTGGTTGCCTCGACGACAGACTCCGAAGCAGGCTGAGAATTTGTGGCGCAGGAAGCGCATAATATTCCCAACAGTAGGGCCGTGATTATACAGACTTTAGCTGGAAAATGATCGCTATTTTTCATATATACTTCTCACTCTTCTATTTTCCGTATTTATTTCGGGTATACTTGTTTTTTCACTTCAATAGTTTTTACGTCAGAGTCCTGCGCAACATTTACGGTAACCGTAACCCTGTATTCATTCTGGGAGTCTTTGTCCTTCAAGTATGGCCCGTACATACCCGATAACGTCTCAAGTCTCCAGCCATTCTTTGGCATTTCCTGGTCGAAGTATTGATAGACTGAACTTTTAGAATCGGTTGTCGTGTATATACGGAACTCCGATGTCGGCGTCCCACCGTAGAAAGGAGAGTCCACATTCTTTGTTTTAAAGGTAGCGTTGGGATATTTGGGTACGTCCATCCAGAATGGGTCGTATTCGTCTTCGGGATTGTCCTGGGTCATAGGTTCAATCCCCGGCTGGGTGCCGGGCGGCGACGAAACCTGGGGCTGTGGCGCCAGTGACACTGACCCTGTTCCGGATACTGAGGAAGAGGACTCAGCCTGGGCGGCGGTGGTTGCCTGCGGTGCCGTTTTACCATACCTTGAGCCAAATATAGCCAGGTCCAGGTAATCTATTACTTTATCGCTGTTCAAATCGGCACTATCGTTGAAATTATTCTGCCCGTTTGAAGTCCTGTAAGCCCGCCCGAACATCCCCAGGTCGCGGTAGTCAATCTTGCCGTCGCTGTTGAGGTCGCCGACTTTCTGTTGAATGGGGTTGATGGTAATAACTGCATTTTCCGCTAGATTTACCTGGATATCTTGACCTTGACCGTTTGCGAGCCCCGCTTTCGAAATGGAGATTTTGTATTCTTTTCCTGGGCTTGCTTGCGGTTTTACCTTGCCCTCAATAATGAGGAGGCAAACAGATTCGCCTGGCAGGTCTGAGCCACCACCGCGGGCCGCTGCCAGCCTGCCAATGCCTTTCGCGTTGTCTATGTTTTTTTCCGGTACCAGCGGATTATCTGCGAAAACGTTACCCGGCGTGATATCGGTGATTTCCAGAGCGTCTTTGTCAAAACTGATCTCTATATCGCCTGAGCTTATATCGTTGCCCGCGGTATCAGCTATGACGGAAACAGAGAAAGAGCTGCCGGGAATTATTACAGTACTGGCAGGATCCAGGGACAATACTACATGAGGAACCAGCGTGGCCGCTGGAGCAACAGAAAATATTTTGGGTGTATAAGGTAATACCCCGGTCGGGTTTGCAGCTAGGCTTGGAGTAAACACCCGAAGTTCAGCTTTCTGTACGTTATTCACAAATCCTCCACCTGTTTCTGTTTCTTCTATAGAGTTATCTGAATTCGCCAAAACACATATCCAGTGCAACCCTTCGGTTATTTGTGACGGGATAGTTATCGTTTGATTGATTATTTTATCCGAATTTCCCGGAATGGAATTGACAGCAAATTGGCATAGTGTATCACCAACTTCGCCGAAGATAGCGGTAGTAAAATCGCCGGAAGGGTCGGTTCCAAGATTCGCGATATCGCAGGTTACCGTTACGCTTTGTCCAGCAAATACGCTGCTTGTATTTAGCATAATCGTACCAACCCTGAGATCTATATCCGGAATAACTCTAAGATCAGCCTCCTTAATATTATTGTCTTCATTGATCTCCGGGATACTATCACTACTATCAACCTTTACGGATACTATATATTTTTTGTTATACTGAGTATCCGGTGGGATACTAACCACTCTATTGACCAGTTTGCCTGATGTTCCTGAAATAGATTCGGTATTAAAAGTATCCAGTACCGCTACGAAAGGCCGGCTTCCATTTTCCTCTTTGGTCAGTATAATACGCGTACTGAATTCTCCTGATGCATTATATCCAGAATTTTTGATATCAATATTTACTTTAATACTATCACCTGGACGACAGAAGCTTAAGCTCAAACTGAGGTATCCAATTTTTAAATCGATCTCTGATGCGGCTGCGTGACCAGGCTCAGAAAAAGCAAACATAAACAACAAAATGCCCAGGACAGCCGCCACTAAACAAGTTTTCATTTTACTACCTCCATTGTTTACCCGTTTTTCTATAAGTACGCCATACTCTTTCCGCGGGACTTATGATCCGTACCTGCCTCCTAATATAGCCAGGTCGCGGTAGTCAACGACGCCGTCACTATTCATGTCGGCTGCTTCATTGAAGTTGCTATCTCCCCGGGATGTTCCGTAAGCCCGCCCGAACATCCCCAGGTCGCGGTAGTCAACCTTGCCGTCACTGTTGAGGTCGCCGACTTTCTGGTAATCAGTATTTTCAAATGTTGTTCTTTGTCCGCCCGCTGGCGAACCTTCCGATATTATTTTGCCACCAGATATTGAACTCCCGTTTTTTTGTATTTGTATCACAGCGCCGTTTTTCTGCCCGACCTCTATTTCCTGTCCTTTTTCATTTGCCAGCCCTATATCTATTATTGAGACAAGATAGGCTTTTCCGGGGATAGCTCCGGGTTTCACCTTGAATTCGACAAGGGCCAGTGAATCGGTTCCTTCAAGTCCGCTGATGCCTCCGCTGCGGGCTGTTGCCAGTCGGGCTATTCCCCGTGAATTATCCAAGCTTTTTTCAAGCTCCAGAGGGTTGTCTCCGAATGATTTTCCCGGCGTGATACTGACGACTTCGAAAGCAGAAGCATCGAAGCTTAATACCAGATCGCAGGCGTTTACATCAACGCTGTCAGAACCAGCCGTAACGGTAACTTTAAAGGTATCGCCTATCACCTGTTCAGTAACCTCCGGACTGATAGATAAAAACACTTGTGGTGTGACGGTGGTTATCCAAGGATAGACGCCGCCAAGGGGACGTACAGGCGTGGCTATATTTGGTCCACTTAAGTCGATCGGTACACTGCGGATATTGTTTTCCTCGTTACTCTCGTCGTTTTGGTTCAAGTAATCCGCACAGACGACTATCCAGTTCTTTCCTCCCGCTATATTTGAAGGGATGGTTACCGTCATGGAATATGTCTTGCTGGAACCACCCGGGAGGCACGGGGTAAAGATCATATCTTTGTGTAAACTCAAATCGGGCATATTTTCGGTTTCTGACAGATATATATGGCTGAAACAGTGATTGGATGTATTAGGCCCGATATTCTGGATATCGAACAACACTGGTATTGTATCTCCCGGTTTAATGTCCCTTTTACCTAATCTGACAGGGCCGACCTGGATATCGGTAATGTACTCGATATGGATAGGATCATACCATGTGGCAATGTTGTTATCTTCATAAGGTTCAATCACGTTGTTACCTGAATCGGCCAAGACGCCCAGGTACCAATAACCGGTTGTAAGATCATTGGGGATGGTCACCTTGGATATCAGAGAGATTTCGGTATTCGGCGCAATCGATTGGACTGCGATGCTACTTAGCGTCGTCGATCCAAGCCGGACTTGAGTAGTAAAAGGACCGGAAGACGAGTTCCCCAGATTCTGGACTTTAATATCCAGCGTTACTTTATCCCCTGGGCTGATACCATGCTGTGGATGGTTTAAAGATAATATCAAAGGATGGAGGTCCGGTCCGCTTCCAGGTGGTTCTCCGGTTGCAGATATGCGAATGGGTATAATTTTCTTGTTGTTTTGATAGTCCTGTTCGGTTATATAAGTATCTTGAGTTAAATGAGATCTTATATTCGCCCATACCAGTATCCCCTGGTCGAAGACTCCACTATGATCCTCATCCAAAACCAAAGCCCAACAGGTATATTTCTGACTAACAAAAATACTCTTCCCACCCGGTATTGATTCGGTCGTAATAATGTCTTTAGGCCCGATAAAAAATTGCTGGTTGTCAAAAAACGTCATCGTGATAAGAGTTGGAAATGGACCGGAGGGAGAGTTTCCCAGATTGGCAATTTCTGCCGTTACAATGATTTCCTCCCCGAAATAAACGTTTTGCTTGCTCAACGTAATGTCACGAAGTTCAATGTCCGGCAGGCTTGGTGGGGTTCCTCGTTTCACAACAACAAGAAGGAGGCTGTTATTTCTCCCTTCGCCAATCTCCTCGGCCTCCGAATCTAACCGGATATCTATACTTATCCAGTAACTATATCCATTTTTGTCCCCATACAGTTTTTCACTTTCAGAAAGATCTTCGTTAAAATCGCCCAATGCTCCTAAGTAATAGGGTATATTTATTGTTTTATTGACAGAGGTCGTACCACCTCCGTAAATTGAATCACAGGTAACAATCTCGTAGATCGCATTAAACATTAAAGGGGGTTCGTGGTGCATATTTTCTTGATAGAACATTCGAATTTGTATAGTAAAAGAGCCAGATGGATCAGGCCCCAGGTTGTTGACCTTTAGTTTGATATCCATATCAGTTCCCGAAATGCAATTTACCATATTTTCACAGACTACATTGTTTATCATGACTTCATCGAGTTCCAAGTCTATTTTTGGTTTGCAAACATGGATAATAACGCTGGCAATGTTGTTACCTTCGTTATTCTCCGTGACATTATTTTCCGGGTCGACAGAAACAACTATCCAGTAGTCATGTTCAACAATAATATCGAGAGGTAAAGTTATCCCCTGCATAGCAGTACTCGAAGACCCCACCGCGGTGTCACCGAAAGAAAGTGTTCCGAGAAATACACCGGGAATTCCTTTTTTTTCAGATATTGATATCACGGCGTAAAATGAGCCGGCTATTTGGGTTCCCTGATTACGGACAGTAGCGGAAACCATTAAGTATCCATCAGGAGGAAGGCTGTCCTTGCTTAACAATATAGAAGCATCAGTCAACTGGAGGTCAGGTTTTTGTGTGTCCACTGTCACGGTGATGCCGGTGGCGCTTTTGTTGTTCTCCTCGTTGGTTTCAATAGCCGTTCGGGAATTATCCACCCATACTTGTAACAGGTAATATCCTCCGATAGTGATATTCGAGGGAATCGTTACGGTCTGGCTGACCGATTTGCTGGAGCCTGCTGGGATTAATCCTGAGGAAACGGTGGTCAGCAGCGTTTCATCCAGGTGCTGGTACGTCGTAAAGTAAACGCCGGTAGTAAAAATTCCGCTAGCCGTAGTACCGAGGTTCTGGATATCGAAGCTGACCGTCACGCTTTCCCCGGGTTTTACGTTTGTTTTATCCAGTGTGACCATACCGGGCTTAAGGTCGACCATTGCCGTAATATCCGGTGACATTCGGGCAGCCACCCTGATAGTCCGGCGCAGGTCATTATTGTATTCGTTGCTTTCATTGACGAGACTAGAAATATCGATCTGAGCGGTTACGTTCTGTTCTCCAGCTATTACAGGTGTCCACTGATAGCTAAATTTCTCATTGCTCCTGGCCTGCCCTGCTTCCAGACTATCCTTTTCCATAATACCCAGTGATACTCCTCCGATAAAAAGACATACAACATAATTCCCGGTAGCGGTGTTACCAAGGTTTTTTTCCGTATAATAGAACGTTACTTTATCTCCCACCAGAGGATTTGCCGGACTCCACGTTATATCGGTAATTACCAAATCGGGTTTACCTGAAGGGACACCCGCCTCCATTGTAAATATGAGGGTCTTGTTCCCGCCATCGGAATTGATGGTAATAGCGCCGCTATGGGCGCCCGGCGTTAACCCGGTGGGATCGGCGGTTATTTTTACGGTCGCTGCCTTCAAGCTGGAGGCTGAGCCGCTGTTGCGATCAGCCCGCAGCCAGGCTGCGTTGCTGGTAATAGTCCAGGCGACGGCGCTGCCTCCTCCGGCGTTTTTGATAGTTAATGTTGTATCAACCGGCCCGGTGATAAGTCCAAGGTCGACCGGACTGACAAGATTGATAGACAGCAGCGGGGCCGCCGCACGAGCGGGCAAAGGATAAGATAGTATCAAGACTAAAATGCCAAGAAGCGCAGCAGTCAGCCTGGTTTTCATCTGGTTATCTCCTCCCGATCAATACGTATATTCAAATAACTTAAGAACCTGAGGGTCTCCGTTATTTGTTATTCTCACACTTGCCTCCTCTCTTCCTTTTGCGTAAACAGACTCGATATATTTACCTGGCGTTTCGGAACTCTTGGTCTCTTCCCATCCCCTGGCGGACATCTCTTGCTGGTACCAGGCCACGACTGATTCAAAATCAGCCGTAACATCATAGTACCGCTCTTCTCCGTTCGAGGTGGAATTCTGGTTACTTAGTCTCGCTCCGGGATAAACCGGCATATTATCCCAGTCCGCAGAAAGGGCGGTAATGGTCACCGACAACGATGGCGCCGGCTGGGAATTGTTGGCTTGTGATTGCATCTGTTGACTTGGTGTCGTATTATTTAAAATTCTGGTGCCTCCGTAATTCTCCAGTTCTCTATCAAGTTCCTCTTTGCCGCCCGGGACGTAATGGTAAATCAGGAAAAACCCGATAACCAGAATAGCCATGCCACCGAGCGCCATTAAAAATTTCATATTCTCGTCCTCACCGTCTCTTTAGTTGCCGCCTCATTTTTTAATTGAATTGTCTTTAAAGGAAAAGACCTCCGTATCTTACTTGCATGGGTTACATACTGGAGACTGCCTCTACTTCTGGTCAAAAGCTTTCTTTAAGCCGTCTTTTTACTCTGTTATTACAAGTAATACAGCATATAGTCTTATGTTTCTGTTAAATAGTTTACATTTCAAACGCCGGAATTTAGAATATGGAATAGTTGTTATTTGTGTTTTAGTTGTGGGTTGATAAGGCGAAAATGATGGGTAATGCCAGTCAGACTGCACTGACAAACGTAGGTATTTTCAGTACGCTGAAATCCTCCGACCGTGAGCGACTCGCTCAGATCCTTAAACCCAGGTCATTTGGAGTAAATGAGACTATCTTCTTTCAGCAGGACCCAGGACATTGTCTTTATCTTATTCATCACGGTAAAATAAAAATCTGTTGTGTAAATCCGGAAGGTGTGGAGCTCATTTTTGCCTTTTTGTCCGATGGTGATATCTTAGGAGAAATGTCGATACTGGATGAGAAACCTCGTTCTACTACAGCTATCGCTGTACAGGAAACTGAAACTTCTTTCATCGAACGACAGGACTTTTTAGATTTCTTGCAGACCTCTCCCCAGGCCTGTATCGATATTATTTCGATGCTATGCCGGCGTTTACGGAAAACCGACAAACATCTGGAGGAGGTATCCTTTCTGGATGTCTCCTGCCGGGTGGCCCGCAAGTTAGTGGAACTGACAGGTAATACATCTTTATCGGATTCAAGCTCTGAATATAACCTGACCTGCGGTCTTAGCCAGGAGGAGCTTGCCAGGTTGGTCGGCGCTTCGCGGGTGATTACCAACAAGATTCTTAACTCGTACGTTGACCTGGGCTTACTTAAACTCGCAAGGAAGAAAATATCCATCATCAATCCCAAACAACTTACCCTCCTGGCTCATTTTGAATATTGATGCCGGAGTAAAAACCGTTCTTCTCTACAATTTATAAATCATGCCCGGAGACTTTGGAAGCCTGCGCTGTTCATACTGGAATTGTCCGTATTGCCAGCCCCGGCTTTAGTATTTTTATATTGATATATTTTTTATAAGTCCTGGATAGTCGGCTAATTTCTGGTTAAAAAGGCCCGGGGCTCAGCCTTTCATTTGAGTAGAGAGCTCAAAGTCCGCAACTATCTGGCTGAATAACTCCGGCTGTTTTTCTTTTAGTTCAATGGCATAGTCCAGGAACTTGCGGATGCCATCGCCCAGGATCTTGTGGACTTTTTGCATGAGCCTGCTGTTTCCGGCGGCCTCCTGGATAAATAGTCTATCAGGATGGCTTTCTTTAAAAGTTTTTACATCACCCTCAAAATGCAGGATATAGAGTATATCCTGGAATATTTCTTCAAAACCATATTCAAAGGCCAGACTTATGAAGCTTCTCCAGACTGTCTGAGAGGCTGCGTACTCCATTATTACCGGCTCCATTTTCTCCAGCGAATCGTATTGAATATTATTGGCGGCTTCTCTCATATGAACCAATTCGCTTAAAGAAGCATGTTTGATAGCAGATAGAGTCAATATTGGCGATTTCAAAGCCTGGAAATTAGAAATGAATAGATTTCTCATTTCTAATCGGAACATCCAGCTTTTTATCTGCATTAACTGCCTTTTTCTTGCCCTTTTTTCTTGGTTCCTTACGAATTGACCGACCAGGAATACCATTACCAGTACAATCAACGGAAGGCCTACCAACCCGTTTACAGCAGAAATCAGGATATATAAATTACCTGTATATATTTTCAAGTAATTCTGAACCAGTAAAAGGATGACCCAGATCAAAACAAGCCCTATGTAAATGACTATATTGTTTTTTCGCTTCATTTCTAATGCTCCTTTCCGGTCTGGACGGATAAAGTTGATTATCCAGTAAGGGTTTATTTTTAGGGAACATACTGATATTAACCGGCCGGAAACGATCATTTTGTTAAGCAGTTTACATTTGTGACACTATTTACGTATCACTGATGATCTTGATCTAAGACAACAAGCGGATAGGAAGTGGTCTAACGTACAATTACTCATCCACCCCGGTTTATCCGTATTTTTGTAGGTTTTTACCAAAATACTATATTTACCGGATCGAAATAGTGCTAAAATAGCGGTATAGAAAGCCCTGACAGGCGATTCGTCAAATATGGTTATCATGAAGTGCCTTTTCTGATACTTGTATTTCGACGCTCCGGCCGGCCTGCCGGTCAACCGTTCTTTAATCGGTGAAGGGTGACAGAACGATTTTGAAGGATCAATCCCGTAGATGATCGATCTGTTTTTAAGATGGTGGTTGTTCGTCAGACGCTATACCCGGTCACGGCCGGTCTGCCGGGATGTCAGGAATCCGTACGTGTTATTTCCGGCTGTTTGTCTGGCCGTGGTGTTGCTGATAGCAGCTTTCGCGTCAATTCAGGCCCAGGCCGCTGAAATCAAGGTCTTACCGTCCAGTGCGGCGCCGGAGTCAGATCTGACTGTTTCCGGCGCCGGTTTTATGCCGGAGTATACGGTAATTGTCAGTATAGACGGAGAAGAATGGGGAAAGACAGAGGTTTCCCCGAATGGCACCTTCTCACTGACCCTTCCCGTCCCGTCGCTGTCGCCGGGCGTTTACTCTGTCACGGCTGACGACGGTGAGGTATCGGCTCTGGCCCGCTTTAGAGTCCCGCAGGAAGAGGTCCCTTCCTCACCCCGCATCAGCGTGGCTCCATCGAGCGGCCTGCCCGGCTCAACCATAACACTGGAGGGAAGCGGTTTCAAACCTTTCTCCGGGGTGACTGTCACCATGGACGAAACGGAGATCGCCGATATCGAGGCTGACACTGAAGGAACATTTTCAACAAGTGCACTTGTTCCCGGTCTGCCGCCCGGAATGAAGCCGGTTATCGCCAACCCGGGACAGGCAGTCGCCGAGTTCAATGTCCTGGCCTCGCCGCAGGAATCACCCCGTACCGGGATACCCGATCTGGCCATCATGTCCGCTGAGTACCGGTTTGAAGAAGACAGCCGGGTGCTGGTCTTCTCGGTTGAGGTAATTAACCAGGGTGACGCCGAAACCGGCGATACACAGGTCCTCATTAGCGATGAAAGCAGGGTTTTCTCTCCAGCTTATGGCTCGCTCCGTGGCCTGTTACCGCAAGAAGCAGTGGCACCTGGAATCTGGCTGGAGATTCCCGGAGATGAGTACGGAACAACCCATTCTTTTCTGATAGAGGTTGATCCTGAATCACAGATCGCCGACCGGAACAGGGACAATAACAGCCGGATTATGGAAATCAGTTTGCCGGAGCCGGAGACGGGACCGAACGCTGAGCCGGAAGAAGAACCGGAAATGGAGTCAGAAGTTGGGCCGGAGGTAGAACCGGACCTCGAATCTCCACAGCCTGGACTGCCCTGGCCCTGGATAGCCGTCATTCCGGCGGCAGCCGCCGGTGCTGCGGGATTTTGCCTTAAAAAAAGACTGGATAAAAGGAAAGTCAGGCTTCCCAAAGATATTGAGATACGCGCCCGCAGTGCTCTCCGTAATCATCGCATCGATTCGGATAAGCCCGTGCGTTTGGATCATGAAATACGGCTGAGTATCATTGCGGACCCCGGTAAACAGTATATTGAACCGGGAAAAATCCAGGTTGTTGATGAGCAGAAGGAGAAGACGGAATGAGTAAAGAGCAGGTTACGCTAAACCATTTTTTCTCTTCACAGACGCAGCTTTCAACCAGAAGTTTCTCACCGGTGGAATCGTGTGAGAAGATGTTGTCCGTGAAAAGGCTGCTTTTACAGCAGGCCGGAGTCACCTGGCCGCTTGTGCTGGATACTTTTCTGGAGAAGACCAGGGATATTTTGAATATCGATATCCCGGACATAATGACAGCCGCCTGGAACAAGTACAAAATACTCCTTAAATACAAGGATAAGGAAAAATATCCGCCGGACGATACTTTCCTGGTCCATCTGGCTGAGCATACCTTCCGCTCGATGCACCAGCCTTTTATCGAAATACGGGTTAATGACCAACTTGTAGATACCATAGATTTCGAGATCGCTCTGTCCCTGACCCTCAAGGGAATAGCCCTCAAGATACGGGACGGGAAAATCAGGGAAATATCCGCAGGGGAATGTAAAGGCAAAGGCAGTGTACATTGTGAAAACCGATTAATCCTGGAGAAGGAAACAAAGTCATTCACTCTGCCCGGTACAATCAGTCTGGGCGATGGTGTGCCCATAGTAGGGTGAAAATACAGTTCGTTCCCGCAGGATGTTATTTATATGGGAACGAACCGGTCTAAGTCACCTGTAATGCGCGAAAAAGGAATCACATATAGCGGGTCAATCATTCATTTTATAGTACCGCTATTCTACCCTCCCCAGCTCATGCCGGCATCGCTGACAACCGTCCCGTTTACATCTACGATAGCGGCGCCGCCGTCGAGTACCAGCACGGCCCCGGTCATAAAGGTGGAGTCTTCCCCGGCCAGGTAAACGCAGACGCCTGTCATCTCCTGGGGAGAAGCCATCCTGCGCAGGGGCACGTTTTTGGAGAAGTAGGCCAGAGTCCCGTCCATATCCTTGTTCAATTTGGTGGCCAGACCGGCCATGGAATTTTCTATCATAGCCGTGCGGGTGCCGCCCGGGCAGACCACGTTGCAGCGTATTTTATATACCCCGTAGTCCAGTGCAGCCTGCTGGGTCAGCATGATAAGTCCGGCCTTGGAGGAACAATAAGCGGGCATGGCGGGGATGCAGCGCAGCCCGGCCAGCGAGGCCACATTTATTATCGATCCTCCGCCGGCTTTCTTCATGTACGGTATCGCCACCTTCATGGTATACATGGGCCCGGTCAGGTTGGTCTCTATTACCCTGCTCCATGTTGAGGGATCGATTTCAGTGATGGATCCCGCCGTATCAACCCCGGCATTGTTTACCAGCACGTCCAGCTTCCCGCCGAATTCGATTGTCCGTTCTACCATCCGCGTGGCATCGTTTAAATTGGCTACATCTCCGGCGCAGGTAATTACCCAGCCCCTGGGTATACGGGAGGCTTCCTCGTCGAGCACCTCCTGCCGCCTGCCTGTGATGCATACCTTGGCCCCTTCAGCCACAAAGCGTTCGGCTATGGCTGCCCCGATCCCCGTGCCTCCTCCGGTGATGAGTGCTACTTTACCCTCCAGTTGCATTGTTGGTTCCTCCTGTTTCATGTTGATAACAAGTGTCAGTAAAACGGCCGTTGAGACCGGGCCGGGCCCCGGGCCCGGCTGTCATAAAAATTATATCAGGTGCCTTATTCAATATCCATGGCGGCAAAGAATCCTTCCCTGACAGCGCTTGCCAGGTTGCCCCTGCGGTTGTGGCAGTCCCCGATAACGAAAACCTCGGGGGCCAGTCCGTCCAGCATGGTCACTAATGCGCTGCGTGGCTCTATACCCAGGGCCAGCACCACTGTATCACAGGGAATTTCTTTCTTTTGCCCGTCCTGACCGGTCACTTCCGCTCCCGTGGCTGTTATGGCTTCCAGTTTGACGCCGGTCATTATTTCGGTATCGTGTTTTTTCAACATGTCCCAGACCGTTCGGACGCCTATAAAGGGGGCGTTGACATTGATTTCTTCCGGGGTAAGCATGTCGATCAATGTGACTTTCTTGCCCTGCTGGGCCAGGTTAAGGGCTGTTTCCGAGCCTGTCAGTCCGGCTCCGGCCACCAGGACGCTACTTCCGGTTTTCATTTTCCCTAGCTCTACATCGGCGGCACAGGCCACCTTCGGACCCTCAATCCCCGGAATGCGGGGAATGAAGGGGTCTGATCCCACGCCGATGATCAGCACGTCCGGGTTTTCACTCTTTACCAGTTCGGGGGTAGCCGGTGTGGACAGCCTGATCTCAATGCCGTGTATATTCATGGCCGTGCGTACCGACCATTCCAGGTAGTCTTTCATATCCGCCTTGAAGGGAGCGGCTGAAGCGGCGTTTATTGTCCCTCCCAGCCTGTCTTCTTTTTCCAGCAGAACTACCCGGTGTCCCCTCCCGGCCGCTCTTCGGGCGGCTTCCAGACCGGCCGGTCCGCCGCCTGCTATTACCACCTTCTTTTGCCGCTTTATCGGCGGAAGATTCAAGAAATCAGCTTCCCGTCCGTTCAGCGGATTGACAACGCAGCGGATGGGTATATAAAAATGATGGGTGCGGTTGATGCAGGTATTGCACCTGATGCACGGCCTGATGTTGCTTTCCTCTCCCCTGCGGAACTTGTTGACGGATTCCGGGTCGGCCAGAAGCGCCCGGTTCATGGCCACCATGTCCGCCTTGTTTTCAGCTATTATCTGCTCGGCCATGGGCATATTGATCGATCCCAGGGCTGTCACCGGGATTTTCAGCGCTTTTTTATAGGTCTCAGCGTAATGAACGTTAATGCCCCTGGGAACGTAGGTGGGCTGGATCATCAATGAAGACAGTTCAGGTACGTACAGGTTCCCGACAGAGATATGGGCAAGGTCTATCCTGTCCTGTATCATTTTGGCAAAGGCCATTTGCTCTTCCAGCCTTATTCCGTCAGGCGCAAGCTCATCCGCGCTGATGCGGTATTCAATGGCCAGCCGATCGCCGACCTTATCCCGGATGGCATCCAGCAACTGGAGCATAAAGCGGGCCCTGTTTTCAAAGGAACCGCCGTAAGCATCAGTCCGCTGGTTTTGCCTGGCGGAGAGGAACTGGCTGATCAGGTGACCGTGAGCGGCGTGGATCATGATCATATCCATACCGGCATTCATGGCACGGAATGCGGCCATGGCAAAGGAATCGATTATCGATTTGATATCAGCCTGGCTGAGGGTCATGGGAGTGCGGACAACCCTGAAGTCCAGGTAGGTCAGCTCGATGGAAGCTCTGGCCCCGTATCGCTGGATAGCCTCGGCCAGCTTATTGAGACCGTTGATGATTTTGTCCGACCCCATGTCGAGAATGTGTCCCACATTACGTGTTATTTCGCTTGATACTGGTGAGTCACCCACCGTGACAATACCCGCCCCTCCCTTTGCCAGCGTCCTTTCCCACTCGATAAGTTCACGGGAAACATCGCAGTCGCTGGTAGCCAGGAAAGGCATGGCAGGAGCGGTCTCTATGCGGTTTTTAACCGTTATATTTCCTATTTTCAGCGGTGTAAAGATATGCTTATAGTTGCTCAATTTTCTACTTCCTTACTTTGTTTTTTCTCAGGCCTTGCCTTTCAGACGGTCCGTGTGTCCCAGTTGCCGGAAGAGCTTCAGGCTGTCGGCTACATCCCAGTGCTCGGCTATTTTGCCGTCCTGTATGCGAAAGATGTCCACGCAGTCAAATTCAAGCCGGTTTCCGCTGGGCGGTATGCCCAGCCAGTCCCCTCCGTTATGCGTCCCGCTGGTGGTGCACCAGGCCATCACGATATCTCCCTCCGCCACGATTTTATTAACGGTATATTTGAAATCGGGCATAGCCTTGAAGGTCTTTTTGAAAAATTCCAAAAAACCGGCCTTTCCCTGCGCTACATCGGCATTATGCTGGATGTAGTCATCCCTCATAATTTCGTCCAGGGATCTGAAATCATGGTTGATAAATACGGAGTTGATAAACCTTTCCACAATTTTCCCGTTGCTTGTATCAGTCATCGTCTTTTCCTCCCTGATATTAAGGTAATTAAACCGAGGTCATGCCGCCGTCGACCGGTAAGGCATGGCCGGTGATATAGGAAGCCGCATCCGAGCAGAGGAACATCACCGCTTCGGCCATCTCTTCCGGCTCGGCCATGCGCTTCATGGGGAGCATTTCCACCATCCTCTCCTTCTGTCCCTCTATGCTTCCTGTCAGGTTTTCAATTAACTGCGTTCGCAGGGTGGGCCCGGGGCAAATAATGTTGATCCTGATTCCTCTGGTGGCGTTCTCCAGCGCGGCCGCCTTGGTCAGACCGAAGAGCCCGATCTTGCTGGCATCGTAGGCGGAGAATCCGGGCACGGCCTTGTAGGCTCCCACCGAGGATGTGTTGACGATCGCTCCGTATTTCTGTTTTTGCATTTGCCTGATTTCGTATTTCATGCAGTAAAAGACGCCTGTCAGATTGATATTGATGGTCCGTTCCCACAGTTCTTCGGGCATTTCCGCCACCGGGACAACGGGTACGCGCTTCCCGTCCGGGCCGATGCCGGCGTTGTTGAAAGCAAAGTCCACTTTCCCGTAGGTTTCAACGCTTCTGGCTATGAGCGACTCAACATCCGCTGCTTTGGAAACATCGCAGGGGATGAAGGTGGCTTCACCGCCGGCCTCCCTGATGAGCCGGACGGTCTCTTCAGCACCGCCTGTATTTTTATCCGTGGCGATTACCACTTTGGCCCCTTCTCGGCCAAAAACCTGCGCGGTGACCCGGCCTATGCCTGATGCGCCGCCGGTTACCAGGGCAACCTTGCCTTCAAATCTCATTTTCGGCTGAACCTCCTCTTATTCTCTGTCTCTCTCTACGGCCGATCGCTATCCACACTTAGAGCCGCGAAGAGGATTTATCTGGTCATTGAGCCCCGGAAGCCTCCCTTTACTATATGTAACATTGTAAATTATTGCTAACAGCGAAGCCTGGTTGAGCCGCAAGCGAGCACTATTACTCCTTCATTGCCTTGCGCAGCTTGACGGCAACCCAGGCTGAGCCAAATTCATTAACATGAAATATTTAATGTCGTCGTAGACACATGTCCGGGATTACGGTAATTTTACATTTCTGCCTCTATATACCGTATTCAGCTCCAAGGGGAGGCTGTCTACTAAATATATTTCTTCCCCATCCCGGCAGTGAAGTGGAATATAGGTCTGTCCACCCTGCGAATGGTCAGGGGACCGTGTTCTGTACCGGCCGGGATGAAGGCTATGAAGCTCTTGTCCAGGATGTTTTGCTTACCGTCCACCCAGAATTCTATTTCTCCTCCTAGGTCGTAGGGGTCGCTGGGGGTGGTGCCCACATAAGCTACCGCTTCATCATAGTCGTGCTTGTGGGCTTTAACAACGCCCTCGTCTGACTTGGTCTCGGGCCATTTCCCCGGCCAGAACCAGGCCACGTCCATGTAAAAAGCACCCTGGAGTACTTCACTGTTAAGCGACATCAGAAGCCTGGCTTCATGGCTGGCGAACCTGGGCGTCCAGGGGGCCGCGTTGCCGCGGTTGACCAGCTCGGTAAGAAAATAGCGTTTATCCCAGTTTCCCATCTGCTCTTCTCCTTGATTTTTTTTGATCTGCTCAAACATTAATTCGTGAGATCAGGGCCGGTCCTGAATGGGATGAGTACATCAACATAGTGATCGGCGTCGCGATCTCATGATAGGCACTGACCCTGCACACAGGCAGGCGTTTCTTTCAGTGTCTGTACACTGATAGAGATTACCACAGTCGCCCTGCGGGCCCCTCGCAATAACGAGTTAAAACAAGTACTGACTGTACTGCAAAAAGGTATTATCTGAACATTTTGTCCAGAATATTAGCTTCGAAAATTAGCTAAAAATTCGTTTTTTAGACCTTTTTGCACCTGAGTCAGTACTCTATTCATAAACTGTCTTTCTTTTTTTCTTTCTAAGAACGTCCCAGGTATTTCAGGGCGTTTCTCCCGGCAATGCGGCCGGAATTAAGGGCAAAGGCCGAAGAAAGCCCGGAGGCGACCCTGATGCAGTAGCTGTCCCCGAAGATGCCGCCGGCATCGTATCCGCCGGCATAAAGCCCCGGGATAACCCGGTCCTTTTTATCCAGGACCTCGGTATTCTGGTTGATTTTGATGCCGCCCATGGTGCCGAGGAAGACGGTACGGGCTTTTATGGCATAGAAGCGCGGGCCGGTCAACTGGCGGAGATACCTGGGATTCTTGGCAAAAAGGTCGTCATGGCCCTTGCTGCAAAAACCGTTATATTCCTCGACGGTCGCCTTTAGAGTGGCTGGCTCCACGCCTATCTTTGAAGCCAGCGCCTCTAAGGAATCGGCTGCGAAGACCTCGGACGAGCCGCGGCTGACAGCGACTTCGATCTCTTTTTCCAGGTTGGCAATACGGCTGCCGGGCGGAAAATCCATGGTCATGGTTTTTTCGACACCCGTTTCCATCATGCGCTGCTTGATGCTGTCGTCGAAGAGGCTGTAGGTCTGGCCCCCGGTCTGAAGGGCGTTGGCCCATCCCGACTCAGTATCGTAGAAGCCCACGGTCTCGTCACAGAAGCGCTCTCCCTGCTGGTTAACCCACAGGTCCGGCTGGATAGCCGCGTTCTCTATCTGGTCTCCCATGGAAAAGCCGGGTCCGATAGGTCCCGTCCTCAGCAGCTCGACCATACCCATGCCCGATTCAGCCGCTCCGGCCTCCCAGGCCATGCGTATGCCATCGCCCGTTTTGTCGACATTTCCCAGCGGTATCAGGTTGTTGTCAAGATCAAAACCGGCATATTTTTTGATCCATTCTTTGTGGTTGGCATAGCCGCCGCTGGCGATTATTACCACCCCCGTGGAGACCTGCATTTCTTCTCCGTCTGCATCAGCGATAACGCCGGAAATGCGGTTCCCGCTCTTGATAATCCTCTTTACCGTTGTGCCCAGGGCAAAGGCGGTGTTCTTTTCCCTGGCTTTGGTAGCCAGGGCTTTGACCACGGCCTCCCCTCTGCCCTTGATACGGTGGTATGTCCGGTGGGCGTCAGGCATATTTATGGTTACATCCAGGAATTCGACCCCTGCTCTGGTAAGCCAGCCGATTGTATCTGCCGACAGGTCCACGGTGGCCCTGACCAGCCGGGGATTAGCCCTCCAGTGACTGTAGTCCATGATATTTTTAAAGGCCTGGTCGCGGCTGTAGGTGATATAGTCGGCCCGCTGCATTTCGCTTTCTACTGCGAAGGTACCGTGGAAGAAATTGGATGTTCCTCCCAGGGAACGCTGTTTCTCAAAGACTACACCGCTTACCCCTTTTTCAGCCAGAGTAGCGGCAGCCGCCAGGCCGGCGGCGCCGGAACCGATAATCACAACGTCGGACTTGCCCGGAATATTGTTCATTTTTCCTCCTTAATAGTTGCCCCAGAATTTTACGGCTTTTATCTTCAACCGGAGATCGCATTGAAGACAGCGGCCGGACTCGTATTCGGCTGCGTCCTGCTCCATTTCTTTTTCCACCGTGCAAAAACCGGCCAGGCGTTTTTCCACCGGTTCGTGGTCTCCTTCCTCCCTTTCCAGCCCGGCAAATCCATCTCCCGGCCCCAGATATACCGGAAGGTCAGCCGCCGGGGCCAGCTTCTCTTCTATTTTGCCGTCGCCTTCTAGATAACGGTCTATGGCCATAGCCGTTTTTCTCCCTGAGGCCATGGCCTTGATCAGCGATGAGCTGCCGCTGACGGCATCGCCGGCGGCGTAGACGCCGTCCCGGTTGGTTGTAAAAGAATAAGGGTCAATTTCAATCAGATTACCCGGACCTGTTTCCAGTCTGAAACCTTCCGGCACGACCGGACTCTGCCCGATGGCGATAATGACGCTGTCCGCTTCGATGATATGCTGAGAGTTATCCACCAGCTCGATTTGCGGGTTCTTTTCTTCATCGAAGCTGAAGGAAGCCACATCCATGAACTCGACCCCGCTGATTTCACCCTCCCGGCAGATTATTTGGGTGGAAGAGTGGGCGGGATGTATAATAATGCCCTCTTCCTGCCCCTGTTTGATTTCATCCTCCGAGGCGGGCATATCCGTCTCGCATTCCAGGCAGGCCAGGTGGACCTGCTCGGCCCCCAGCCGCCGTGCGACGCGCGCGCAATCAAAGGCCACGTTCCCGCCTCCTAGGACTACTACCTTTTTACCCGCGGTCTCCTTTTTGCCCTGGTTGACGTCCCGTAAAAAATCTACTCCGATCAGCACAGCGGGGTTGTCCGCTCCCTGGATCTTCAGCCGTTGTCCCCGATGCGTACCCACGGCTATCAGGATAGCATTATACCCCTCTTCAAAGAGCTTATCAACCGAATCGACAGTCGTTCCGGTCCTAAGCTCGACCCCTGCTTCTTCGATATCCCTGATTTCACCGTCCAGCATCTCTCTGGGAAGGCGGTACTGCGGAATACCGTAGCGCATCATCCCGCCGGCTAGGGGCAGAGTCTCAAAAACGGTCAGCTCATGTCCCTGTAAAGCCAGGTAGAAGGCGGCGGTCAGGCCGGCAGGTCCGGAGCCTATGACTGCCACTTTTTTCCCGCTGGACGGTTTCCGGTGCCTGTTTTTCGTCCAGGTCTTTTCTTTGTCATTTCCGGCAGCGAAGAGTTTTAGCTCTCTTATGGCGACCGGCTGGTTTATTTCACCCCGGCGGCAGACCGCTTCACAGGGATGATCGCAGCAATAGCCCAGCACTCCGGGGAACGGTACTTTTTCCCGGATGAGGGCGACGGCGGAAGAATAGTCCTTTCTATTGATAAAGCGGATGTAGCCGGGGACATCGATCTCAGCCGGGCAGGCGGACTTGCAGGGGACCAGGGCAGCCCGGCGGTTTTTCCCCTTGACAAGCTCTTCCTTATCCTGAATAGCGCCCGTTGGACAGACCTCGGCACAGGCGCCGCAGAAGCGGCAGCCCGCCTCAGCCAGTGATTGGCCCGAGGCCGTGCCTATATATGTCTCCTTCCCCTCCTTTTTATAAAAGAGAACGCCCGCTCCGCGCAGCTCATGACAGGCCCTGACGCAGCGGCCGCATACCACGCATTTATTGGCATCGTGGACGAAAAGGGGATTGCCGGTATTCAATGGAAAGTACTTCGAGCGTCGCCTGACACTCAACTGATCGCTTACCAGGTACTGTTTAACAGACTGCAGCTCGCAGTTCAGATACTTGTTGCAGGTTCCGCAGTCGGAGGGATGTCCGGCCAGCATCAGCTCCATGGCCATGCGGCGCATCTCCTCCGTTTTTTCGGTCTTTGTTTTTACTGCCATACCAGGGCATACCGGGGTGGTGCAGGAGGTTGGAATACCCTCGATGCCCTCGATTTCAACCACGCACAAACGGCAGGCGCCTAGCGGCGAAAGGTCGGGATGATAACACAGGTGAGGTATATAGATGCCGGCTTCCAGCGAGGCTTCAAGCACGGTTTTCCCTGCCTGCGTTTCGACCTCCTGTCCGTCTATATTGATCTTGATTATATCCAAAAAATACTCCTGTCGGCGACTTGCAAGGGCGATCTTTTTATGGTCCGTGACCCGGGCTGCACTTGTGTTCTCCTTTCAGGTGCGCCCGGTAGTCATCACTGAAGAGTTCCAGGCTGCTTAATACCGGCGCCGGGGCATTTTTCCCCAGCCCACAGAGGGAGCCCTGCTGCATCATTTGTCCCAGTTTGCGCAGCAGCTCCAGCTCCTGTTCTTTACCTTTATATTCGGTAATATCGGCCAGTATATCCGCCATCTGGTAGGTGCCTTCTCGGCAGAAAACGCATTTGCCGCAGGACTGTTCCTGGAGGTAGGCTATTTTTTCCGAGGTCGCTCGCACCATGCATCTGTCTCCGGCGAAGACCTCGATTGTACCGGAACCCATGATGCCCCCGGCCCGGCGCATGAACTCGAAGTCGATAGACAGGTCCAGCGAACCGGCGGCCAGGAAAGCCCCCGTGGGGCCGCCGATCTGCACAGCCCTGATATTTTCTATTGATTCCGCTCCGGTCGTTTTTTCGAGAATGTTGCGTATTGTCGTTCCCATGGGTACTTCCAATGTATAGCCGCAGGCCGTATCGACCCCGGTGCGCACCGGGACGTATCCCCGGAGGCTGAATTCACCGCAAAGGGTGATTATCTTGGTGCCTTTGCTCTTTTCTGTACCCCCCGGGCAGGCCCACTCCGGCGCTCTTTGAAGAATAAGAGCGACATTGGCCAGTGTTTCCAGGTTGTTAATCACGGTAGGTTTATTATTAAAACCTGCTTCAGCCGGGTAAGGCGGGCGAATAAAGGGCTTGGCCTGTTTATTCTCCAGCAAACATATCAGGGCGGTCTCTTCCCCCGCCACCAAACAGGACGGTACCTCCTTGATGATAATGTCGGCATTAAAGCCGGAGTCCAGTATATTTTCGCCCAGCAGGTTATGGTCTTTCATTTGTTCCAGGGCTGTCTCAAGACGCCTTACAGCCAGCCTGTTTTCGGCCTCCACGCAGATGTAGCAGCAGGCAGCCCCGACGGCATAAGCACCGATCAAGAGGCCTTCCAGCACGGAATGGGGACAGCCTTCCAGCACCAGCCTGGATATACCGGAGAGAGGGTCCGAGTCCAGCGCATTGCACACCATGAATTTTTCATCCCCTGCGGCCGTGCGGCAGATATGCCATTTGTCCGCCGTATTAAAACCGGCGCCGCCTCTGCCTCTCAGTCCCGCAGCGGCCAGGTCCCCGATAACGTCCTCAGGGGACATTCCCAGTGCCCTGGAAAGCCCGCTGTAACCCCCGGCGAGAGAAATATAATCGCCGATATCTTCCGGATCTATACGGCCGCAGTAGCCCAGTACCGCCCTTTCTTGCAGGGAAAACAGAGGCAGGTCCGAGAGGGCGCGAATACCGTCAATCTTCGTCTCTCCCGTGGTACCCAGGGCCAGGTCCGGGCGCGGATCGTCCCCTATTACATAATCATCGACTAGGTTCGAGGCTGTTTCCGGCGTCGCCTGCGGATACAGGATGCCGGGCTGTCCGGGCTTTTCTATCAGGACCAGCGGTTCAAGACCGGGGTAGCCATGAGGACCGGCAGCTATCACCCGGGCATCTATGGAGTGTTTTTTTATCACACTGGATATGTGGTCGATCAGCCCCCGGACCTCAGTTTCCGAAGAACCCCCGACCGCTATGCGTATCTTGTTCCCTGGTGTTGAACCAGCATTCAGTTTTGAACGTATCTGTTCCAGATTCACTCCTGATTCCTTCCGGTCAACAATGATAAGTCACTCAACCACTAAGGGGGAATTCAAACCGGTACGCTCGATATTAACGTCTATTAACCGGTAAAAAATGGGTTTAGCCTTGAATAATGCCTCTATTCTAGCATAAATGCCATTTTCAGCAAAATAGTAGCCGACTTATACATTATTAAACTTATACTGTCTTGGAAGCTACTCCCAGCTTTTTTTATTTGACAAGCGTTCCTGTGGATTTCTATACTGAATTAATTTCGTTTTACAGTACGAAACGTGCTGGACTCGAATGAGCCGGAACGTATAAATCTAAAGTAAAGCCTGGATAAGGAGATCGAGATGAGACTGAAAGATAAAGTTGCCATTATTACGGGAAGCGCCAGGGGACTGGGAAAAGAGTTTGCACTGCGTTTTGTTAAAGAAGGGGCCAAAGTGGTGGTCTGCGATATACTGGACTGTGAGCCGGTAGCCGCTGAGATCAGGGCTATGGGAGGCGAGGTCCTGGCCCTTAAAACGGATGTTACCAGTGAGAAAGACACTGCCGAAATGGTCCGGAAGACGGTGGAAAAATTCGGGCGTGTGGATATCCTGGTTAACAACGCGGCTATCTATGGAGAGATTGAAAAAAGGCACTTCGTGCGTCCATTCGATGAGATCGAGGTCGATGACTGGGATAAAATGATGGCGGTCAACCTGAAAGGAATGTTTCTCTGCTGCAAAGCCGTTTCTCCCGTTCTGAAGAAACAGCGCGAGGGCAAGATCGTCAACATCGCTTCGACGGTGGCTTTCGCCGGTCCTCCGCTTTTCCTGCACTATACTACCTCCAAGGGCGGCGTTGTGTCGATGACCAAAGGCCTTGCCAGGGCGCTTGGACAGTACAATATCAACGTCAACGCGGTTGCTCCCGGAATGACCTGGACGGAGGCTACCCAATCAACCTTTGAAAAGGTTGCCGGAGAAACGGAAAGGATTTCCGAGTCCCAGATTCTGAAACGCCGCACCACGCCGCAGCACATCAGCGGGGCGGTGGTCTTTCTCAGCTCCGAGGATGCCGAGCAGATTACCGGCCAGACACTGGCTGTCAATGCCGGGGAATATATTTAGGTCTCGATTTCCCCCAGCTTCTCCTCGATGAACTTTTCGGCCTCCAGCAGGTCTTTCTCATCAGGCCGGCTGCGGATATCCCCGTGAAAGGTGTCTGGCGTGGGGTTGTTGAGAAATCTTCCCGGACAGCAGAATTTTCCGATACAGCGGAAATTGCTGTGCTCGATTTCCAGCGCCATCAGGTCCATGGCCGGTTCAGCCTCCCGGGGCCCGAACTCATAGCCGGAATAGGTTACGAAGATAAGGGCTTTTTTTGATTCCGGTCCCAGCACTATTTTATGGTGATACCGCAGTACCCCGGGGTCGTTTTGCGGACGGGGGACTTCCGGCAGAGGTGTTTGGATGTAAGATATGGTCTCATCTCGGTCGCGTAACGCTATCCTGGGGTCTATACCCAGCCACAGCCTTCTCAGGAAATTTAATATCTCATTATAGGGCAGGTGCAGTATCACTCCCGAACCAATACAGGCCAGGTCGTAGGTCCGGATATCGAAAGGGGGATCGAGGATATCCCCGGCCCTTTTGCGGACCTTGAAAGTATCGCATTCCCAGCCATGACGTTCAAGGGTACTCTTGAATCGCATTGCTACCTTCTCGGTATTGCCTGTAAAGGAAGAATAGACGATCAAGCACTTTTTTGCCATTGCCCCCTCCAAAGTCTGATGTACAGTCTATACGCTGCCAAGATATTGCAGTATGTTTCTGCCGGCAATGCGGCCTGAATTGATGGCGAAGGCTGAAGACGCCCCGGATGAAAGGTCCATGCAGTAGCTGTCTCCCCACATACCCCCGGCATCGTTCCCCCCGGCGTACAGGCCGGGTATGGCCCTGTCATTTTTATCCATTACCTCCATTTTATAATTGATCCGGATGCCACCCAGCGTACCCAGGAAGGCCGTGTGGGCCTTCATGGCATAAAAGGTCTGGCCGGTTAAGGGCCAGAGATAGCGCGGGTCTTTGGCAAAGAGGTCGTCATGCCCCTTCCTGCAAAACCCGTTATATTCATCCACTGTCGCCTGCAACACCTGAGGGCTGACGTTTATTTTAAGTGCCAGTTCACCGATCGACCCGGCTGAGAAGACCTCCCCGGTATCTTTTTCCAGCGCAGCGGCCAGCTTCTGATCGAAGTCCTGCGGCCAGGTGCCGGGCGGGTTGTAAGGGTCTATGCTCCTGACCATGCCCCTCTCGCGCAGGCGCTGTATGATGGAGTCGTCGAAAATACTGAAGGTGTAGCCTTCCCTGAACCTGGCATTGATATTGCCCAGGGAGGTGTCGAAGAAGGCCATTCCTTCATCGCAAAAGCGTTCTCCCCGGGGATCGACCCACAGGTCCGGCTGGAGCGCCGGAAGCTCCAGTGAACCGGCTGATTCAAAGGCGGGATGGACGGGTCCGATGCGTAACATGTGTAGCACGCTGATGCCTTCTTCGGCGGCTCCGCTCTCCCGGGCCATGCGGATGCCGTCTCCCATCTTATCCATATTACCCACCGGGGAGATGTTTACACCCAGGTCGAAACGGGTGTATTTCCTGATCCATTCCTTATTGTTGGCATACCCGCCGCTGGCGATCATCACGGCTCCGGCCTCTATGCGGATTTCCTCCCCGTTTTCCTCCACTACAACCCCGCCGGTCTTTTCTCCCTGTTTCAATATCCGCTTTACGGGTGTAGCAGCCTTGATCTCCACCTTCTTCTCCCTGGCCTTAAGCGCCAGTGCCCTGACAATAGACTCGCCGTAGCCCTTGATGACGTGATAGGTGCGGGGCATATCCGGCATGTTTATGGTGGCGTCCGTGAACTCCACCCCCTGCTTTTGCAGCCAGTCTATGGTAGCGGCGGACTCATCGACAACGGCCCTTACCAGGCGGGGATTGGCCCGCCAGTGACTGTACTCCATGATGTTTCTCCAAGCCTGGTCGCGGCTGTAGGTGATGTATCTCTCCCGCTGCATGCGGCTTTCAACCGCGAAGGTGCCGTGGAAAAAATTCGAGGTGCCTCCCAGAGAGCGCTGCTTCTCGAAGACGGTCGCTCTCAGGCCTCCTTCTGCGGTTGTCAGGGCGGCGGCCAGTCCGGTAACGCCTGACCCGATTATGGCGACATCGGTCTTCATGATGGAATCGTTCATTCTCCTGCTCCTGTCTTTTCATCCGTCTGGTGTATTCCGGTGTTACTGGAATGGCTGTCTCCATTCGCCCGTCGCAACTGACCTTCACCGGATTAAGGGTATTATATACTAAGGGGCGGATGAATAACTACAAGGCTGAGGTTGAGGAGACCGCTATAGCGGATAACAATAGCGGGTATCCACCGTTTACCGGGGAGTAAGTACCTCACACTGTCTCTATTCCCTTTCCTTTGCTGGGAGAGGGCATGGTAATGGGGAAGTGAAAGTGTATGTAGGGCATCAGGTAAAATGATTATGACTCAGGCGGAAAAACGCCGTGCTCATTCCTGTATGAGGCTGCTGTTGAATACGCAGTGTATATTCTGTTTGTGCATTTCGGTTATACAGCCGTTGCAGGAGATGCATTTTGATCCGTTGATTAGCCCCCGGCGGAGCTTGCTGACTATATGCTGGTCCATAATGAAGGGACGGCAGGCTGAGATAGCGCTGGCGGTTCCCTCGTTTACGATTTTTTCCATATCTGCCAGCTTGCGTATACCGCCGACCAGGATCAATGGCCTGTCGATCACTTCGGCGGCCTTACGGCTTTCATCGATATAATACGGGCTGGTGGCGTTTTGCCGTATATGGTGGAAAGGTTCGGCTTCGATGCCTTCACTGACTTCAATAGCATCCGCTCCCGCACTGACAAAGGTTGCGGCGGAGGCGATCCCTTCCTCCAGACTTTTTCCCTGCGGATGGTAGTCCTTCAGTCCCAGTTTGACCAGGACCGGGTAGTCCGTACCTGCCAGGCGGCGTATTCCCTCCAGTACCTGTACCAGGAAGGCAGCCCGCTTTTCGGCAGAACCTCCCCAGCGGTCCAGTCGCCGGTTGGTGACGGGTGAAAGAAAGGAGCTTACCAGCCAGCCGTGGGCGGCGTGAATCTGTACCGCATCAAAACCGGCCTCGGCGGCTCTCCGTCCGGCCTGGATAAATTGATCAACGTGCTCGTATACTTCGTCCGAAGAAAGCTCCCTGACAGGAAGCCCTTTGGCCGGGTTGACCATAGCGCTCGGACCTACTACCTGGAAACCGCAGAGTTCCGGATTGCCGAACCATCCGGCGTGCATCAACTGGGCGGCGATTTTGCCTCCACAGCGGTGCACTTCATCTGTCAATTTTTTAAGGGGGCCTATCATGGAATCCTGGTGAATACCCACTTGACCCGGGGCGGCCCATCCGTCCAGGCCGGGAAAAAGGCCGCTGGATATGATCAGCCCCACCTCTCCCCTGGCCAGTTCTCGATAAAAGTCCAACTGCTGCTGGCTGACCGTGCGGTCCTTTCCCAGGTTGTCCAGTGTGGCGGAACGGACGAAGCGGTTTTCTATCCGCATTTTATTGATGTGAAACGGTTCAAATAGTCCGGGCAATGGTCTTCCTCCCTGCTGCTGACGAAGTGATTGTATCTTCCAGTATAGGGCTTTTCCGTCCTTCCTGGCTACACGGGATGTCCTGGACCTTGGTCCTCCGTCATATTGTCCCGGATAAGCCTGAGATAGCGCACCATTTCGGTGAAAATAATCAGGTGGAATTGCTTCGTTAAACGATGGATCAAGACAGAGGCAATATATTGACATTGTGCCCTGAATGGCACTATTCTGGTTTTGATTAATCCAGTTCAAACACGACTTGAACCTGCAAAGATAAAGGAGTCTGATAATGTCTGATTGGGATGCTGTTATTATCGGCGGAGGACCTGCCGGACTGACTGCCGGACTATATTTATGCCGGGCCAGGTGGAACACCCTTCTAATAGAAAGATCGAGCTACGGCGGATATATCAAGAATATCGAGCTGATTGAGAACTATCCCGGCTTTTCACAGGGAGTATCCGGGGCTGCACTCGGCACGGAGATGGTCGAACAGGCCGTGAAATACGGATTGCAGCTCAAGCGGGCTGATGTGAACTCAGTACAGTGTTTCCCGGGAGAAAACTGGGTTACCAGTGATGACGGCAATAACATTACGACCCCTGTGGTAATTTTCGCCGGCGGTTCGGTGCATAAAAAACTGGGTGTTCCCGGAGAGGAGAGCCTGCATGGCAGGGGCGTCTTCACTTGCGCATTGTGTGACGGAGGGGAATACGCGGACCGGATTGTAGCTGTGATCGGGGGCGGGGATGCGGGGGTGACAGAAGCCCTCTATATGTCCAGAATAGCCTCCAGGGTGATCTTGATTGAGGCTATGCCGCAGCTTACCGCCACCGCCGTTCTCCAGGACAGGATCAGGGCCACTCCCTCCATCGAGGTCAGGCTGGGCGTAAAAGTCGAGGCCATCCTGGGAGATGAACGGGTCGAGGCTGTTGAAATCAGTCACGAGGGGCGGAAGGAGTCCCTTAAGGCTGGCGGCGTCCTGGTGCAGATCGGACTTGATCCGGATACGGCCTACCTGGAAGGCATAGTGCCTTTGGATGACCGTGGACAGGTCCTGGTCAATGACAATATGGAGACGGAGATTCCCGGGATTTATGCCGCCGGCGATATCCGCAGCGGGTCTCCCCGGCAGGTGGTGACGGCGGTTGGCGATGGCGCTTCTGCCGGTATCTCGGCCCAGCGGTTCCTGCAAAGCCTGAAAGGGTAGATTTCCTCCCGTAAACGTAACGAATGTCGATTAGTATTATATAATCTGTTTTCTTTCTTCATACGCTGTGATCGGAAGTCAATTGGTTCATGTCCGGAAGGGGGACTCCCTGCTCTTTCAGTCTTCTTTGAAGCTCCCTGTAGTCCACCTTCCTCAAGCTGGTACCGCGGCTCAGGGCCAGCGCTGCCGCAGTGCCGGCTGCCTGCCCCATGGCGATGCAGTGGGGAATCAGGTTGAGCATATTATTGGCATTGACCAGCGAAGAAAAGCTGCGGCCGGCTACCAGCAGCCCTTCCACCCTGACGGGTACCAGGGAGCGGTAGGGGAAATAGACAAAACGACCTCCTCCGGATGCACCCAGGCGGGGGAATATGGCGACGGTATCCTCGTGTGCCTGGTTGGAGTCCAGGTCCTGCGGTTTGATGATGTATTCACCTGCCAGCCTGCGTGAGCCGCGTGTCCCGGTCTGTGAAGCGGTATCCAGAATAAAGCTGTTTTCAAAGGTGGGAATATTCTTCTTCATAAAATCATGCCCCCTGCGCATGATCTGCCGCATTTCCACCTCCAACTTGGTCAGGTCTTCTACTTTGGTGCAGTCCAGGCCGGGTATCCAGTTATTGACCCATATCACGTCGTTGCGGGGGCTGGGGAGTGGCAGCAGTCTTGTTCCGGCTGCTTCGGCCAGACCGTTCATCAGCTCTTCATACCTTTCAGGTTCAGCCTCTTTGAAATCGCACAGCTTCTGGTAATCGCACTTGCCCAGGCGGAATACCAGGGCCAGCATGGAACTGCGAATTGCAGGATCGAGCGTACCGTCAAACTCAGCCCCGGCAGACGGCAGCAGGTCGCCGTCCCCGGTACCGTCTATAATCACTTTACCCAGGACCGCCTGCCTGCCGGACTTGCTTTCAAAAATGACGCCTTTCATCTGTCCGTCTTCGACCAGTGCGCGGGTGCACCAGGAATGGAGATAAAGTGTTACTCCCTCCTCCCGGACCATGTCGTTCAGGACGCACTTCAGCAGCTCGGGATCGACCCAGGCGGTATGTTCTATCCTGCCCGCGTTGACATTGCCCATAAAGCGTTTCCAGCGGGCTACCAGCGAACTGTCAGTCGATCCCAGGTCTTCCCTGGCGGGATGAAGACTCCCACCGATGACATCCAGCCGGTCAAGCCATTCCTGGCAGAGGCCGGCGATCTGCGGCGTGTTTCCCCCGTCGCTCATATGTGGTATCTGGATGACAATGCCTCCCGTAGCCATACCTCCCAGGTGTCCGTATCTGTCCAGCAGTACCACTCTGGCCCCGCTGCGGGCGGCGGCGATGGCCGCGGAATGCCCTCCGGGGCCCCCTCCCGCCACCACTACATCGGCCTCGCAGCAGACCTTCACTTCCTGCGCCGGTTCAAGATATACCCGCTTATCGTGAGATAATTGTCCTTCCATTTTTTCTCCCGTTCCGTATTCGGATGATTATTATCCGGCGTGATGACTCAAGTCTAGGTTTGTCTCCGGGCCTTGTCAAGCGCTCCCTAACTCCGGACAACCTGTTGACGCCTTATTTGACCCTGGAGATAAATTGCCTTATGATAACGAATCATAGTCCAAACAGAATCTTTTACTTGCTGGAAATATTTGCTTCTTTAATAAACAGAAAAGGGAGTACGGATATGGCGAATCCGGGATATCTTTTTAGTGTGGGAAAATTTGAATGCCGGGTAATAAGCGACGGTACCATAGTGATACCGGATACCATCAATAACCGGCCTTTCGATCCCCGCGATCCCGGATCGGGGATAGTAACCGAGGTGATGAGCCTTTATGTGAATACCGGTAAGAACCGGGTACTGATAGATACGGGCTGTGGAAACGGCACTGAGACCTCAAGCTACGGGAAGTTGCTGCAAAACCTGGCAGCCGCCGGCATAAAAGCGCAGGATATCGATACAGTGGTCCTTTCACATGCGCATTCAGACCACGCCGGCGGAAACGTCTGTCAAAACGGCAAGCCGGTATTTTCCGGGGCCCGCTATGTCATTCACCGCAGGGAATGGGAACACTGGACTGAAAGACTGAAAAGCGGCACGGGCGATATGCTGGGTATGTTCAGTGTAACAAGAAAAAAACTGCTGCCGGTACAGGACCGTATAGAGATGGTAGAAGCTGCCGATGAAATGCCTTCCGGCGCTCAGATAGTCCCCGCAGGGGAGATTGTTCCCGGGATTGAGTTTATTCCTGTCCCCGGTCATACCCCAGGACATATGATGCTGAAGATATCCTCCGGAAAAAGCACTCTGATTTTCCTGGCTGATATCATGCATCACACGCTGGAGCTGACCCGGCCTGAGCTGTTTACGATTTTTGATGTTGAACCTCGGGAGGCGGTAAGGATACGGTCCGGGGTTGTGGCGGAGCTGGCTGCCTCAGGGGATCTGGTCTTTGCCTGCCATCTCGCATATCCCGGGTTGGGACACTTCACTCATAAAGACGGGGTCTATTCCTGGCAGCCACTTAGTACCTGCAGACTCTGATCCTGGATATCGTTTCTCCGTATTCCTTTAATCTGATTTTACATAAACTGATCTTTACCCATAAGTTCCTGCTGGTGCCAGGAGATACGCATTTTTTCTTGACAACAATTACCCGATAATATTCAATAGAATAAACGTATTCGATTGTTTAATAAGTCTATTCCTGGTGTTCTTACTGTTATAGGCTGAAATATCTGTATTCTTCAGAAGGCTATTACTTGATAGGAGAGAGTAAAATGATCAAGTCGATTGTCGTAGCCCATAAAAAGGCGGGCATGAGTACGGAAGAGTTCAACAGGTACTGGAAGGAAGTCCACGGGCCGATTGCAGCCGGAGCGCCGGGAGTAAGAAAGTACGTCCAAAATCACTTTTTAAAGATTCCGGGGCGGCAATTTGAAGGTGACGGAATAGTGGAGATGTGGTACGACGATTTGCAGGGATTCGAAAATTTCATGTACTTTCTGGGAACTCCCGAGGGCAAGTTCCTGGCTGAGGATGGGGCCAAATTTGCCGATATGAGCCATTCTCAGCTCTGGCTGGTAGAAGAGCATATCGTCAAAGATGAGACCGGCAGTTGAATCAAAGGTTGTCCCGGACTTGTCGGGCGGCAGCGTCGTTAACGTACGGTGTTATCAGACTTTTTAGTTAGTCCGCAATTACGTGTGCAGGGGATCAGAAAGCGATAAAAAATACGGCAGGAGGATGAGATGCCTGTAGAAAACATCAAACGCGGTGAACATATCGTGGAACTGAAGCCGGGCTACTCGCTCTACAAACAGGTTACCGCTCCGCAGATAGGCGCTTTCGGGGCACCAGACCTGGGAGGGGCTAATTTTTCCCTCGGCTGGTCTTTCCTGACCGCTCCTTTCCTGATGGTGGCCGAGTCGCATAAGCATGATTTCGACCAGGTGATTTTTTTCATGGGAGGCGACCCCTCTAATGTGGTAGACTTCGACGCCGAGATTGAGTTTTCACTGGATGAGACTCGCCATACCATTAACTATCCGGCCTGCGTCTATATTCCTGCCGGGCTGATGCACGGACCTCTTGATATCAAGAGGGTGACCAAACCTCTCATGTTCGTGGATGTCACCCTTTCGCCGGGACCGTCGATAAGGCCTGTGCCTCCGGCTTCACAGAGATAAAAAGGAGGAAAAGATGACTGAACAAAAATACGCAAAATACCTGTTTTCTGATTTTAAAGAGGACGCCAATCTGCCGGCGGTAGCCGGTCCCCAGGCCTATTTCAGGGGGGACCGCCAGATACCGGGGGCCAATATGAACATGGGCTGGCAGTTGTTCACCCGGCCCGTCTTCCTGGAAAAACAGCCGCATACCCATGATGTGGACGAATACCTCATCTTTCTGGGCGGTGAACTTCCGGACCTGTTCAGCAGTTTCAAGGCAGAGATAGATTTCTGGATCGGTGAGGAACAGGAGAAGTATGTCATTACCCGGCCTACCATTATTTTCATTCCAAAGGGGATGCCCCATACTCCGCTCGATTTCAGGAAGCTGGACAGGCCTGTATTATTCAGCGCTTTGCTGCTGGGTCCCAGGTTCACCAAGACCATGGCCGGGAAAGAGTATGCCTATGACGGCCCGAATTATGGCGGAGCGGGACCGATAATAGATGTATAGATTGTGTAATACGGAAGTCAGGAGGTAGTGGGAAATTTTATTTTTTCTTTCAGTGCCTTGAGAGCTTTTTCCTGTTCCTGTCCTGTTTTCAGCCTGATGATCCGGTTTACCTCATTCAGGGCTGTAATATCCGCTTTCAATTTTTGCCTTTCCATCTCCGCCTGCGAATGGCCGTTAAGCTCATACTCCTCTCTCTGGCTGATGGAAACGGCTGTTGATTCCAGGATAAGCCGGATAATATCATCCTTAGCTAGCAGCGCGGTCTCATAGTTGATCCACTGGTGCCAGGAGGGCGCGGAAAGGGCGCGAATACAGTCCTCCAGGCTGTTATAAGGCAGTTTGTAGCCGTGTTTCTCCGGATGGTCAAAGGCCGGCGAGCCTGGATCAATCAATACCGGTCCGCAGATCGGACCGCCCAGGTGTACGCTGCTGCCGCTGCCCAGGGCATTGCTGCGTGTGAACATGATCTGTTCCAACGAAGAAAGCCGGTCCATCAGTTCCCAGGTCTCGTTGATATTTTCCCGGTCTTCACCGGCCAGTCCGGTGGAAAAGAAGGTGGTTACAGGAATAAGATATTTATGGCAATACCTGACGGTACGTAGTAATTCTTCATTGGAATAATGCCTTCCCAGTAATTTTCGCACCTTTTCGCATCCGCTGTCCGGGCATATGTGTACTGTAACCGGCCTGCCGGTCCTGGCGACTGCTTCCAGAAAGGTCTCGTCAGCGGGAGCCAGGAGGTCGATTGAAAGCCGGTCTATCTCCAGGTCTTCAGTACGCAACCGGTTGAGAAGGTCTCTCCAGTAGCTTTCCCCTCCCATACGGGGGTCCTGGTAGAGACCTGTGATTCGAATGCCCTGATCGTTGAGCCTGCGGATATCCTCTATTATTCTGGCAGGGCTGCGGAAGGCCGGTTTTTCCCTGCCCAGATAGGTCCTGTAGCTGTAGGCTGAACCGCCGCAGATAGCGCAATTGTAGATACAGCCCCGGCAGACCTCAAGGCTCCAGCGCGGCAGGAAGCCGGGGGCGAAGATGGAGGTCGACGGCTGCATCAGGTCAAAGCGGGTGTATTCAAACTCGTCCAGGTCCGGGCTTACCCTGCCCAGAGGAAGGATCCGGATTTCACCATTCTCAGAGCGATAGCTTAGATTGGATACTGCTGCAATCCGGGCATGTTTTTCAAAGACCCGCATAAGTTCCAGGAGCGGTTTTTCGGCCTCACCCCGCACAACTGCATCAATAAAAGGGTATTTCTCCAGGATTTCTCGGTGAAAGCGGGTAGCGGTGAGACCGCCTAAAATTACTGGTGAACCGGGGTGCAGTTTTTTACACAAACGGGCAATCTCAATCGCACCCTGGGAATGCTGCTGAAAATGAAGTCCTACGGCATAAATCGATGCCTTCAAATTTTTAAGATGCTCTTCCACATCGAAGGTCATGCTCTGTACCATGCGATCGCCCAGGTTATCAATAATGACCCTGTAGCCTTGCCTGTGCAGGTAGTCAGCGATACTCAGCATTCCGATGGGCACTTTGGTAAACTGTACCTGTTCCGCTGTTGTTCCCATTGCACCGGGGAATATTGCCTTGCGGCGAAAATCGCAGACTGCCGGGGGATGCAGCAGGACCAGATCATATTGTATTTCCCGCACGTGGAGAGCTCCATTCTTGTGTTTATCGGCTGTTGTCTGTTTTTGTGAAAGAAATTCGAGACAGTCCAACCATAATTCAATTATAGCAGGCATGCTTTAACAATCAATCCGCAGTGAAATGGCTGTAATGCGGATTGCGGGTGCCGGATTTCAAGCTGAAATACGGTGAAGAAAATAACTGCGTTTCCCGGGCGGCGGTTTACACGTCACTTGTCACTGCGCTTCTTGATGTCCTTCCTTAGATAAGAGAACCAGAAGCGTAATGCGGGTATTTTTTCTGAGATGCCTGGAGATTATTATTGGTGGACTATACAGACGATTTCTTGGCTCCGGGGTTGCCGTATAAATCCAGGCCGGAGGCGATATTTTTCATAATAGTGAGTATACCGATAACAGACTTTTGTACCTCCACAGGTTCCTGCGCCAGCAGCCTGGCAACGTAAGGATCAAGTCCTGCTTCTCCCTTGGGCGATTCGTCGTATTTTGTGCTGAATTCAGAAGTGAGGTATCCAGCCAGGGTAAAAATCTGTCCTTCAGTGAACCCAAGAGGTTTGGCTATCCTCTGCAAAACGCTTGCAGAAGGATAACGATCGCCTTTTTCGATTCGCCCCAGATGCGAGGGTGAAACCCCCGATGCGGTAGATAGATCGTAGAGTGTAAGATTGGATGTCTGTCTTTGCTGCCTTAGAATTTTTCCCAGGTGCTGACGGGAATCATTAGTTTGCATAGCTTCTCCCCCAGTCGGTTTTTACCTCCTGTCAAATTCCGATGATCAAATGGCGTGTGTCATGCCCCGTATTATTTCATATTTCGTATTTTCTAACCTCTTTGTGGTCAGGGAGTCTTTTACGGAATAAGCCAAAGATATTGCCAATATGCACTTTCCGGTCATTTGTCAGAGATTAAGAATATCCATGGCATTATAAATCAGAATACTACAGTGTTGTAAAAAAAATGTTAAATCTATTGGTTCCAGGTTAAAAAAAAGTTACGATTCCGGGATAAATGACAACAAACAATGCCTGATGTCGCAAATAATTCGCATAGTAATATTTTATAGGGTATTCGCGATTTTGTCAGGCGGCATTCCCGGGGTTCTTTTTGTCAGGCTCGTTAGGTAATCTGTTTTCTGTCGGCCACGGGGGAGGGGTATTCCCGAAGTATACTTTTGTATGCGGCCAGGGTATTTCGATTCCTTCTTTATCAAAGGCCTTTTTCAGTCTTAATCTCAGTTCGCCTGTAATTGCCCATTGCTGGCTGGGCCTGGTATCTGCCAGTATTTTGATATCTATTCCCGAATCACCCAGATTGTCTACACGTAAAACCTTGGGAGTAGACAGCAGCAAAGGAGACCATTGTGGGTCCGTATCAAGTTCTTCTCCCACCCGGTTGATTACAGCAATGGCTTTATCCAGGTCCGTGTCATAGGCAACGCTGATATTTAAATTCACCCTCGACATCATCTTGGTGAAGTTGCTGGCAACACGGATTTCTCCATTGGGTACAACATGAATGATCCCGTCCAGGTCTCGCAGAATCGTCCTTCTCAGGTTTATTTCTTCTACCACACCCGCAATGTCAGCGATCCTGATAACATCGCCTTTGCGGTACTGGTTTTCCATGATGACAAACAGTCCGGCAATTATGTCTTTTACCAGAGATTGGGCTCCGAAGCCCACAGCAATTCCTATAATGCCGGCGCCGGTGATCAGGGCGGCTATATTGATGTTGAACTCGGCCAGCGCCATCATTAAAAACAGGAAAATGATCACGATTTGAACGGTCGTCGTAATTACGCCGGACAGCGTATCCGCCCTTTTTTTCGACTCATCTTCATTTTGTTCCGTACCGGTGCCGCGCACCCCGCTCTGTACCAGTCTGGGGATTATCTGGATTGAAGCCAGTAAAAGAATTACCAGCAGGATTATCAGGGCCAATAGTTTTCCCAGGTGCAGTGATAACCATGTATTCACGGCTTCAGATTCATATCCTAGCATCCTGAGGATGAGAATAATACCTAGCGACCCTCCCAGTATGGGAGTACCGAAAATCAAGACGGACATTATGATATCGTCAAGGGTGCTTTTGGTCCTGCCGCATAGTTCAACCTTGTACCATTTAAAAAAAGCCATGACCAACATGATGGCGGTGTAAATACCGAAACCCACGAAGAGAACCGGAATAACCTTGTCCTCCATATCCATCCATCTGTCGGGAGTTTGAGCGATTGTCCAGCCTGTATATATGCCTATCCAGATGCACCATAGAATCGAGGCTATTCTGGTATACCGTACCAGGATATCGTCAAAACAGGTACTGGTTTTAAGCGCTAGTTTGTGAATATAACGATAGAGGTAAATGCGCAGAACGAACAAAATTACTATTATAACCAGTCCGATTGATAAAGGCAGCGCCAGACTGGTCAGGTTTGCAGAGCCGATAAACAGTCCCCATTCCATACTGTAATCTCCTTGCTGCTATTTATAATAATAATTTCCGCTGTTTAACGCAACATAAATTTAAATTCAACGTGGTATAATCCCCTTTTTCGGGCTTAAGGATGGATTTGAAGTTGTCCGCTGACAAGAACGTATTTTAGGAATTTATCCACTCCCACCAAGGTAATAGAACAGTGGCCAGGGGAATTATGGTACTTAAGGCCCACGACAGGCTATTCCGGGATATCATAATATGTCATAAGCAGGGCAATTATGTACAAAAGTACCTGAATACCCCAGACTATCGTAGCATAATACACATGACAAAAAGGTTGTATAATTTTGACTCATGTATACAATTGATTGGGGACGGTGGCTGCCTGTCAAGGGGGTGTAGTTAATGAAATACCCTATTGTCAAATCTGGGTCCGATAGGGCATGGTTGAAGTATTGCGGTTTTCTTGATCTTTCAGTTGACCAGTTCATCTCGATACAGGAATCATTGCTGATGCAGCAAATCGAGAAGGTGTCCCTCTGCAAATTAGGGCAAAAAATCATGGGGCGTAACATTCCGCGAAATGTAAAAGAATTCCGCCGTTTTGTGCCCCTGACCAGGTATGAAGATTACCTCCCGGAACTTGATATGTGTGATGAAAGCGCTTTAGTGGAAAAACCTTATACCTGGGCGCATACCTCCGGAGGTTCAATTGCATACAGAAAAGTGCCTATCATGAACGAGGTGAGACAAAAGCAACTGGACCATCTCATGGCCGCTTTTATACTGGCCTGCTCCAGGTGCAAAGGTCAGAGCTCTGTGGCCGAAGGAGACAGGGTGCTTTTTAATGTAGCTCCGAAACCCTACTTGTCCGGAGTACTGGCTACGGGAGCGTCCGAGACCTTCAACATGCATCCCGTGATTGATCCCCACGATCATGATAGATTGGAATTCAGGGAGAAAATGACCCGTGGATTTGAACAGTCCCTGCGGACCGGAATGGATATTCTGGTAGCGATGACTGGTGTACTGGTCAAAACCGGGAACGAATTCGACCAGCGATCGCATAAGAGCAGCCTGTCCGGGCACCTGCTCCATCCGGGCGAGTTATACAGGTTGACCAGGGCTTATTTGACGAGCAAACTGGAAAACAGGAGTATATTGCCCAAAGACATCTGGCCGCTTAAAGCCTTGATTTGCTGGGGTATTGATACACAGGCCTACAGCGAGCAGGTCTATAAATTCTGGGGAGCTTACCCTTACCAGTTCCACGCCTGTACCGAAGGGGGGATAATGGCGCTGCAAAGCTGGAACAGGAGAGCTATGACCTTTATTCCCAATTCCAACTTTTACGAATTTATTCCGGAAGCAGAATGGGAAAAATCACGTAACGACCTCTTTTACCAGCCCAAAACCCTGACTCTCTCGGAAGTGCAGGCGGGAGAAAGCTATGAGCTGGTGATTACCAGTTTTTATGGCGGGCCTTTCATCCGCTACAGGTTGGGTCATTTGATAACAATTACCGATCTTGAGGACAGTGAGGCGGAGATATGTTTACCCCAGATGATTTTCGAATCTCGTGCGGACGACCTCATAGACATTGCCGGGTTTACCCGTGTTTGTGAAAAATCTATCAGCGCAGCCATCGCCAACTCGGGTATTGTGTGTGAGGACTGGCTGGCACGCAAGGAGACAGTCCAGGGCAAACCGACCTTGCATCTTTATATTGAGATAACCCGGAACGACAGGCAGGAAGATATTTCGGAAATGCTGCATAATGAACTGGTGGAAGTCGATGCGGGATATCGCGATCTGTCTTTGATGATGGAAATATATCCCCTTCAGGTGACGCTTCTAAAGCCTGGCAGCTTTAACAGCTATGCCCGTTCACGGCGTAATGCCGGTTTTGAACTGGCTCAGCAGAAGCCGTCCAGGATGAATGCGACGAAGGAAGATATCCTCGAGTTGATGGGTTTTGAAGCAATGAATATCGTTAAGGCAGGTTGAAAGCACTGGATAAAATATATGAGGTGGTTACCCTTTTGATGTTTGAATTACGGGAATATAGCGAGGGCGAGTTTTGGACTTTTATCTGATTATCCCCTTGGTTGAGGTAGTATTTTGCCTGGCGCTGCTGTTCTTGCTGATCGTAAGGGGAAGGCAACATGTTGCCAAAGTGCCGTTTGCTATCTTTCTTTCCTTCATGGGACTGTGGGGTATTTTTATTTTCTTGATGCGCTACTCTCCCGATCTGGTGCAGGCTGCCTTCTGGGAGAATTTTGTTTTTGGCGCCATATTAAGCGCGGCATTATCATTCTATATTTTTACCGTTTCGCTGACAGGCGCCAAATTAGCCAAGAAGATCATATTACCGCTCAGTTGCGCTTACGTGGTGGCACTGGGACTTATTCCCTCCGGCCTTATTATCCAGGGTATGCAGTCTTTCTGGTACGGGAAAGCCCCGGTGGTGGGTATGCTCTTTCCTATATACGTAATGTGTGTGTATGTTCCCATATTGCTGGGTATGATCGTCCTGATCAAGAGTTCGCGGCATTCGAAAAGTAATGACGAAAAGATCCGTAACCAGTATATAATAATTGGCATCATCGCCCTTTTTGTCGGAGGAACGACGGACTATCTGCCGGCGATCGGCATACAGATGTATCCGCTGGGCATCATCGGAAATATCGTGTTCTGTTTCCTGGCAACTGTGGCTATGTTGAGACACGGTCTGATGGAAATACGCGTGGTATTGCGCAAGGGAGTAGTCTATTCTTTAAGCAGCATCCTGATTTTCGGTATATTCGGAAGCATTATCCTTGTAATGACCACTTTCCTGCAAAAGAGCATCAGCCCGTTATCTATGGCTATTACAGTCACTGCTGTTTTCCTGATAGCTGCCCTTTTTCAGCCCCTGCTGACGAAGTTGCAGCATGTAGTTGACCGGTGGTTTTTCCGCGAGAGATACGACCATCTGCAAGCGCTGAAGCGATTTGCGCAGGACAAAGAAGGAGACCTGGACCTGAACCAGCTTTCTCTGACTCTGGTCAATACCATAGCCGGCGGAATGCAAAGTGAGGGAGTTGATCTGCTTTTACAGGCTTCCCATACACAGGATTTCATCACCTACGTACACGGCGGACAGAAAAAAACCAGGCCGGTTGTCTTGAGTTCCGGTTCTCCTCTGACGATCACCATGAAATATCAGGACGGGATTATGGACCTTAATGATGTAGATATCCTGCCGGTTTTAAGCGGTCTATCGGAAAACGACTACAGGATGTTGCAGGAAAATAATATAGAGCTGATGATGCCTCTGAAAAAGGACGGCCGCCTGACCGGGATCCTGGTATTAAGCCGGCACATCCACAGGGAACCCTATTCCAACGAGGATAAACAGCTCTTGCAGTCTGTATCTGAAGATATCGCCACCAGGATAGACAACGCCAGCCGTTTCAGCAAGATCATCAAGCAGCATACCGAATTGCAGAAGACTATGGATGGGGTGATTTTTGCCGTATCGGCAGTGGTGGAGTCCCGCGATCCCTATACGGCAGGCCATCAGAGAAGGGTTGCTGAACTGGCGCGGGCTATTGCCGGTGAAATGGGGCTTTCCGAATGGCATATGAAGGGGATACATATTATAGGTCTGCTGCATGATGTGGGCAAGATCGCTGTTCCGGCTGAGATACTGAGCAAACCGGGGAAAATAAGCCAGTATGAATTCAATATTATCAAGGGTCACTCGCGTATAGGCTATGAAATTCTGGAGAAAATCGATTTTCCCTGGCCGGTTGCCAGAGCGATACTTCAGCACCATGAGCGTTTGAACGGGTCAGGTTATCCCGACGGCCTGTCCGGCCATGAGATTTCGCTGGAAGCCAGGATACTGGGAGTGGCGGATGTGGTGGAGGCCATGTCATCCCACCGTCCCTACAGGCCGGCCCTCGGTCTGGAAGTTGCCTTGCAGGAGATCAGGCAGCAAAGCGGTATTCTGTATGACCGCGAGGTGGTTGAGGCCTGCCTGAGACTGCTTAAAAACGGTCAGTTCGCTTTTGAGAAACTGATGTCCACGGCTGACAGCTCCAGTGAAGCCATATTCGCCAAAATATAGTGTTTCGCCGGCCTGTTATAACAGGTTGAAATTGAAAGTAAAAAATAATTAAGAGAAGGAGATATAGATGAAAAGGATTCTGATTTTAAGCGTAGTTCTGGCTCTTGTTTTGTCGTTGGTCCTGCCCTCGGTCGCCATGGCCAAACCTCCGGGAAAAGAATTTTACGCCCAAGGTGAGATGTATCAAATAACTATAGGTGATGTAAAACAACTGGGAAATGGCCTCTGGTTGGTCAAGAACCGTGAAATTTTCGGCAAATTTGTTAATGGAGACCTGGAGGGTCTTCCGTTTACTATAACCTACGACGGAATTTTTGAACTGGAGACACAGGCCGGTGATTTTCATGGCAAGCTAAATGCGGGACGGAATAAATATCAAATTAAAGGCACAGTTGAGCCATATCAGTTTTTAGAGTGGTATGATAAGGCTAATTTTATTCCCATACTGTCTCTTGATATAAGCGGCCGCTGGATAGGGAACGAGGCTAAAGGTACCTTCAATGCCTTTGTTAAATTTATACCGACACCGGAAGGGCATGTTGGGTATATATTTGAGGATAGTTGCTTTACTATGACCGGCATGTATAACAAGAAAAAATAAAGTTTTAATGCGGTAAATCAAAACGGGGTGATGTCATCACCCCGTTATTTTTTAGGGTTGAGTTTCCTGATCTCGTAATTGAATACGATTAAAACAATATAGCCTGTAACAACCCGGGAATAGCCCGCATGTCTGGTACAACGCAATACGTAAGCCATATAAGTATTTACGACGTAATATAACGTGTAGCGGCACGGCATGCCATGCTATGCCTTCTTTCGTCAATATTCGAACGGCAGTGGTTTTTCTTTTTTCAGGGAGTAAGGATTCTCCCGGTCTGCCTCCCAATTCTGTGGATTACCAGAAATGTGTTCTCCGGTCTGATACAATATTTTTTCGCTCTGTATCATGTGTTCATAACAAACTGGTTGCCGGACATGCCCTCCCTGGGTGTTCCTGAGTTGATTGATTCTTCTCACAGAAAAGGTTTTAATGGTACGGACTATTTCGGACAGAGAGAACGATCTGGTAGTGGCCGGTTTCAAACCGGCCAGCCCGGACTTCGGAATGTCAAATATGGCATGGAAATGATCAGGCATCACGATGAAAATATCGTTGTTGGAAACAGGATAGTGCAGCGGTATTTCTTTCAAAAAGGACTCTACTGATTTTCTATTCTCATATATAGATATCAGAAAGGCCTTCCCTTTGTCGTTTGGGAAGGCCTTTGTTCGGCTATTACCGGTAGTCCGAAGCCTACGGATTCAGCTTGCTGAACGAGCTAAAGGCATTGGTCAGTCTGCCTCTCTGCACTTCAAGCTGGGTCAGGACATGGACGAGATCACTGGCCCTGTCGTTGTTGCGGAAAGTCCTGCGCAATTTAATGTGCAGAACACGCAGCCTGGCTGCGTCTCCCTCTTCATTTGTCCTTGAGAGTATTCCGCTGAAAGAAGTGCTCTGCTCTGCATTCAGCGCAAACAGGATATTCCCTTCAGCGGGATTATCCTGCGGTTGGATGGTATAGTCTTTTTCAGAGGGTTCGCGTAAATTTTTCCCCTGGTACCAGGTGATGGCGTCTATATATACCCCTGAAATATACTCCCATCCCCCGTCAGCAAGGGCATCCCAGCTTATTTCAGCCGTGGTCTCTTTGTATATTTCCTGAAGCAGCGTGACGGCATCCGCGGCAGCCTGGTTTACGGAGTCGATATAGGCGTTCAGGTCCTGTATTATTGGCTGTCCCTCCAGTAATGTTTGAAGGTCGAGGAAAGTGGGGTGACGCATCCATGCCGGTTCGTAGCGCACCTGTATTTCTCCTTTGAGTACCTGGTCGCAGAGTATAGGAGATGCAGCGCTGCCTGTTACGCTTTCAGCCATTTCCACCAGCCAGCCGGTATTGTATCCCGGTTCAACCAGGGGTATGGACCTGGCGAATTCTATAATGACCTTCAATCTGGCCTGGTCCTCGGAGGAGAGCGTTTTAGTCCCTTTGGCGGCAGAACCGGGCGCCTGGGGCAAGGCCAGTCTCCAGCCGCCTATTGCCTTCCGCTTGTTAGGCTCTTCCGATTCGATTGTGCGGTACTCTGCGTTGACTACTTCCGGAACGATTATTTCAGAGGGCTCGGCCTCGGCCCTGGCTCTGCGCGTTTTTCTCTTCTTCAGCAGCGGCCTGATAACCAGGAAAACCAGCGCCGCTGTCAGCACTAAAACGCCGAGAACAATATAAAGCGCCAGCATTCCGGTGGAAATTACACCGGATTTGATCATGTAGAAGCGAGACCATTCGCTTTCATTTAAAGCGGAGTCCACTGCCTTGACTCTCCAGTAATATTCGCCGAACTCCAGGGTTTCGTTCCTGTTAAGGGTGTATCTGGTAGCCGAGATGTCTGTTTTTTCGATTAAGGGATATATGAAATCCGGCTCGTTGCTTATCTGGAGGGTATAGGTCACATCCGTAGAGCCTGTTGACTTTGACCAGGCCAGAGTGGGATTGATATTGCCGGTGAAACCCATGGTCTCTCCATCGATCGGAGAGACCGGTTTTGGTACGGTCGGCGGTGTATCATCAATAAAGAACTCGGTTGTTTCCATGATGTTTTGATTGTCTATTACCTTGATGATATGCAGCCCGGCTTTTGATGTGGGGATTTTAAAAGAGAAAAGGAAATCTCCCGTATCGTTTACCGTAACAGTCCCCAGTTTGTTGATCGGATCATCGTCATAGGTTATTTTGAGAGGGCTTCCGGCTGTAAATCCCGAACCGCTGACATTGACCGTCGTATCCACGGACCCGTTGGGAGGATCGATAGTAATACCGGATGTCATCTTGAATGTCAGTTCGTCCAGATTGACCCCGCTTGTGCTGGTGCCGTTTACTTTTATAGTATGATTCCCGGATGGGGCTGGCGGGATTTTAAAGGTGGCGGTCCATGACCCGCTTTCGTCTGCACGTATTTTTTGGTCTACCGCCGTACCGTCAAAGGTAATATTAATATTCTCATTCGCTGCAAAACTGGTCCCGCTTAACGTGACGGAAGTTCCTTCCGGTCCGCTGGTTTTGTTCAGTGGAGATAAAACAGGAAGAACGGTGAAGAAAGACTCGGCGATGGCTGTTGCCGCTGTCGACTTTCCGGACGCGCCGATTGAGTGTTCTCCGCCTGTGGTCTGGGGTATGGTAATGTTTGTGTTCCAGGCGCCCGTCGCACTGGCCTGCACGGTCGGTCCGATCGGACTGCCGTCAAAGGTTACGCTAATTCCACTCTCGTTGGCGCCGAATCCCGATCCGGAAACCGTTACCGAAGTGCCGGAAATCCCGCTGGTCTTGTTTATTGAGATGGAGGACCCTATGGTGAAATTCAGCGGTGCAATATTGCTGCCCGCTCCGATCTTGTGAGGTCCGGAGGAAGAGATGGGTATACTGAAAGTGCTTGTCCATGAACCGGTGCTGTCAGCAGTGACAGGGGTGCCGATAGGAGCATTGTCGTATGTCAGGTTGATTGTCTCGCTGGCGCCGAAGGCTGTACCGCTGGCAGTGACCAGCGTTCCCTCGCTTCCGGTAGTCGGGCTTATTGTGAATGTGGGTTCTACCCTGAATGTGAGATCTGAGATATTGTCGGCGGTCGTGGTATTACCGGAGGCATCCACACTATAGCTGCCTCCCGGCATGTTCGCCACGTTAAAGGTCATGCTCCAGGTTCCGGTTGAGCTGACACTGGGAGTAGTACCGACCATGTTTCCGTTAAAGGTAACTCTTACTCCGGACTCGTTGGCGGCAAAACCGCTTCCATGAATAGTAATTTGAGTACCGGGAGGACCGCTGGTTTTGTCTATAGTAATTAACGAGTTGACCTCCAGAGAATATGTCAGTTCATCCAGATCAGAAGTATCGGTTTTGCTTCCGAAAGCACTGATTGTATAGTCGCCTCCGGCCATGGACGGTATGGTAATGGTATTATACCAGTACCCATTGGAACTGGCTGTTTTGGTTGAACCTACCGCTGTACCGTCAAAGGTTACCCTGATGTTCGATTCAGACTTGGCAAAACCGTATCCGTAAACGGTAAGCGAATCTCCCGGCGAGCCTTTATTATTACTCAGAATAATACAGGGATGGACTGCAAAGGATTCCGAAAACGTGCCGGTTTCATCGCCTGTAACCTCAATGTCGTAATCCCCCGCAGGTATCGAGGGGACTTCAAAAGATATCGAAAAGGAAGAGTCGCCTGTGTCCAGAGTGTCGCTGTCCATCTCCTCATCGTCGAAATAGACCGTTACCTCTTCATCTCCTGTGAAGCCTCTGCCTTTGACTGTAATATTATCTCCGTATATCCCTTCGTCATCGCTGATGGTGATGGTGGCATCGGCCAATATGGGCGCAGCGGGACCCAGGCAAAATAACAGCACCAGTACAAATGTTATTGAAATGCACTTCAATACCCCTGACATATTATGAATATACCTCCGTTAGCTCCCCGGGCTTTTTAATGTAAAATGGGAATCCTTTAATTCAGGGCCGACTTGTCACGATTATAGCTTAAAGACCGACATTATTCAATCTGTTTCAAACTCGATACAACTACATTAATCCTATTATATATTTTTGTTTCTTCCGATGGCACATACCCAAGGATAATACCATATTAGCAAAAATTTGTTAAAATTCTTTTAAGGGGGTAATTTTTCTCTTCGAAATATTGTCTTTTACCGGCGCCGAAAAAAACCGGTGTTTTTCTGGTTCTCATATGATTTTTTCTTTGCCTGACTGAATATGATATATTTAAAGATATTTCTATAGCAGCCCGTTTATCCCGGGGAAGTAACTGGAAGGGATTTTTCAGGGCTGTATCTGGAGTTAACGTGACAGTATATTTAACGGACACGACATTAAGGGATGCCCACCAATCGCTGATTGCCACCAGGATGCGTACTGCGGATATGCTTCCTGTAGCGGAGGAGCTGGATGAAGTCGGCTTTTACTCACTGGAGGTCTGGGGCGGCGCTACTTTCGATACATGCATCCGCTTTCTCAACGAAGACCCCTGGGAGAGGCTCAGATCATTAAGAAAAATGATCAAAAAGACTCCACTCCAGATGCTGCTGAGAGGACAGAACCTGGTCGGCTACCGCCATTATCCGGATGATATTGTACGTGAGTTCATCCGTCTTTCAGTCAAGAACGGAATAGACATTTTTCGCGTCTTTGATGCCTTGAATGACTTAAGGAACATGGAGGTAGCGATCAAGACCGTCAAAGAATTCAAAGCCCATGTTCAGGGTACTATCTGCTATACCACCAGCCCGGTACACAGCATTGAAGGATTTGCGGCCATGGCGGTAGAGCTGGAAAAACTGGGCTGTGACTCCATTTGTATCAAGGACATGGCCGGACTGATAACTCCCAGGGTTACTGAAGACCTTGTGAAAGCGATTAAAAAACAGGTCAGGATACCGCTGGACCTTCATTCTCACTGCTCGAGCGGTATGGCCCCCATGAGTTATTACGGAGCGGCCATGTCGGGCGTTGATATCCTGGATACAGCCTTCTCTGCTTTTGCCTGGGGTACCTCTCAGCCGCCGACTGAAAGCATGGCGGCTGCCCTTCAGGATACTCCCTGTTCGACCGGCCTGGACCTGCAAAAACTCTATGAAATAGGTGAGCATTTTGCCTCTTTCCAGGAAAGATACAAACCTCTGCTTTCCTCAGAGGCGACCCGGGTCAATATTAATGTGCTGCTTCACCAGATCCCGGGTGGCATGCTCTCAAACCTGGTAAGCCAGATGAGAGAACAGAATGCTTTGGAAAAGCTTGGAGAGGTTTGGGAAGAAGTGCCGCGCGTCCGGGCGGATATGGGATATCCTCCGCTGGTTACTCCTACCAGCCAACTGGTAGGGACCCAGGCTGTTTTAAATGTTCTTAACGGAGAGCGCTATAAAAAAGTCACCAAAGAGGTCAAGGACTATCTGCTGGGATATTACGGGCGTCCTCCCGGGGAAATAAACGAAGAAATCAGAAAGATGGTGGTGGGGGAAAGCAGCCCTATTGGTACGCGTCCGGCTGAATTGCTCGAACCTGAGCTGGAAAAATTCCGCGCCGACGGTCGCAAGCTGGGTATTTTACACAGCGAAGAAGACCTTTTGACTTATGCCCTCTATCCCCAGGTGGCAGTCAAGTTCCTGAAGGGTGAACTCAAAGAGGAACAAATACAATCAACCAGGAAAGTGCAGGCCTCGGATGACTCGGCTGCCGAATTCCCCACCGAGTTCAGTGTTGATGTGGATGGTGAAGTATTTAACATAAAAATATCTCCCATAATGGGTAAGGCCTTTGAAGTTGAAAAACCCGGGAAATCAAGAGAGGTGGTCAAAGGCAGTGTTGTCTCTCCCATGTCCGGTATGGTACTGGCCATCAAGGTTAAGGAGGGGGATATTGTTAAAGAAGGGGATCTGGTGGGTATAATCGAGGCTATGAAAATGCAGAATGAAATCCATTCCCCCTTCAGCGGCAGGGTCAAAGAAATTGTAACCTACGAGGGCGAAGTGATTAGCTCCGGAGATACTTTGATAGTGGTGGAACAAGATGATAAATAAAGTTCTGGTAGCAAACAGGGGAGAAATAGCAATAAGGGTAATGCGCGCCTGCCGTGAACTTGATATAGCATCTGTAGCGGTCTATTCCGAGGCTGATAAAGATGCCCTGTTTGCCAAATACGCCACGGAGGCCTATTACCTTGGACCTTCTCCCTCTCCCGAAAGCTATCTTAATATTAAGAGGATTATCGAGTTAGCCAGGGAATGCGGGGCGCAGGCTATCCATCCTGGATACGGCTTTCTGGCGGAGAACCCCAATTTTGCTTATGCCTGCGAGCGTGCGGGGATCAAGTTTATCGGTCCCTCCAGCAAGGTGATAGAGTTGATGGGTAATAAAGTGGCCGCCCGCAACCTGATGAAAAAAATCAAAGTTCCCGTGGTACCCGGGACCGAGGGAAATCTGGGAGACTTCGAACAGGCCAGAGAAGCTGTAGCTCATCTGGAATATCCCCTGCTGGTAAAACCCACGGGCGGCGGCGGCGGTATCGGTATGGTGATCGTTCAGAATGAGGAGGAGCTGCGCGACTCACTGATATCAGCCCGGAAAATAGCAGCCAAGACCTTTGGCAGCACGGATGTCTATATAGAAAAATACCTGGTCAATCCACGTCATATCGAGTTCCAGATTTTAGGTGATGCCTTTGGGAATGTCGTGCATCTGGGAGAGCGTGAGTGTTCAATTCAAAGAAGACATCAGAAATTGATTGAAGAGTCTCCCTCACTGGTCTTGACACCGGAGCTGCGGGCTGAAATGGGCGAAGTAGCGGTAAGAATTGCCAGGTCGGTTAACTATGAAGGCCCTGGGACGATAGAGTTCCTTTTTAATGAGGGAAAATACTATTTCGTTGAAGCCAATACACGTATTCAGGTCGAGCATCCGGTCACTGAAATGGTGACTGGCATAGATATTGTTAAAGAGCAGATCCGCATTGCTATGGGAATGCCTTTAAGCATTAAACAGCAAGATATACGGCAAGTCGGCCATGCGATAGAATGCCGTATTAATGCCGAAGACCCTTTGAATAATTTCACTCCTTCTCCTGGTAAGTTGACCGGATATCGTTCTCCCGGAGGAATAGGTATACGTGTGGATAGCGGAGTCTATACTCGCTACATTATTCCTCATTATTATGATCCCATGATTTCCAAGCTGGTAGCCTGGGGGCAGGACCGTAATGAGGCCATTATCAGGATGCGCAGGGCCCTTTATGAATATATTATTGTAGGAGTAACCACCAATATCCCCTTTCAAAAAGCGGTCATGGAGAATCCGCGTTTTGTCGCGGGCGATCTCAGTACCCGCTTCATCGATCGGGAAAGCACCCTGATCGAGGATATGAAGCGCATTATGGCCCGTGAAAAACCCCTGGAGGAAAAGCTTTCACAGATTTTCGAATCCAGGAAAAAAGTGGCCGCTATCGCTGCTGTGGCTGCCATCTCTCAAATTAGTCCGGGCTGGAAAAAAGAAATAATAGACGAATGAAAACCGGGAGCCGCATCCCCGGAATAATAGTCAGACTGTTTATTTGTCCTGCCGATGAGAGAAATCCCGGCTGCCTGCCTGTGGAGGGATCTGCCTGGTTCCTGCTCAAGCCAGGAAATACAGTAAAAATATATCTTTGAGGCTTCTAGCGGAGTGGCCTTGAGTTCATGAATTCAGTCCCTGTGTGAAGACGTATAGGTAAATAAGGACTGTAATAACGGTTACAATCCCTATAATGACTAAAACACGAAAAAACAGGATTTTTCTTTTGTGCATTGCTCCTTCCTGTCCATGACTGCCGTTCTTACCGCACACCGGTATTTGTCTGAAAAAACTTCCTTCAGGCCTGCCGGAAAAGTACGCTATGCTTGATTTCTCCGGTATATTTTTTTATCGTAATCATAATAGACCTTTTACAATTTTACTAAGACAGTAAAACCGGTTATTATAATAGCACAGGAAGATTAACGTAATATTAAAAAGCAAAGTAATTTTTTTATTGCTCGGAATAACATTCCCCAGGTATGGGTAAATAAGCGGATAAAATGAGAATTTTAGTAATCGAAGATGAAGAGCCGATCGCCGAGATAATCAGCAACACGCTTTCCATGGAAGGATATGCCGTGGATACTGTAAGCAACGGTGAAGAAGGTGAGAAGCTAGCCGAGGAAGTACCCTTCGATTTGATTGTTCTTGATCTGATTCTACCGGGCAAGGGTGGAATTGAGGTGTGCCGTTCACTCAGGCGCAGGAAGGTAAAAACACCGATCATAATGGTGACCTGTAAAAACAGCGTTGAAGATAAAGCGATGGGCCTGGACAGCGGGGCTGACGATTACATGGGCAAGCCTTTTTCGCTGGTTGAATTATTGGCCAGGGTTAGGGCTTTATTGAGAAGAGACAAGAGCGTAACATCATCCAGGATTCAGATCGGAGACCTGACGGTGGACCTGGCGGGTCGGCAGGTATCAAGGGGTAAGAAGGTCATTGACCTCACTGCCAAAGAGCTGGCACTGCTGGAATATCTGGTATATAATCCGAATAATATCATAACCCGCCGTATGATTGAGCAGCATGTCTGGAACAGCGAGTTGGACAGCGAATCCAACCTGGTAGATGTCTATATCAGCCGCCTGCGGGCCAAGCTCGAAGAGGGCCCGCAAAAAGACCTTATACAAACTATCAAGGGTATTGGCTACAGGCTCCGCACCAATATCTAGCCCGACCTAATAATTATCCGCCAGCAGTTCGTAATATGCCTGCGGATGTTTGCAGGCCGGGCATTCCGCCGGGGCTGCCAGGCCTTCGTAAATGTATCCGCAGTTGGTACAGTGCCACTTGACGGGCGTTCTTCTTCTGAAAACCTCGTTATTTGCCAGATTGGCTATTAGTTTCCTGTAGCGGGATTCATGGAATTTTTCTACCCTGGCTATTTGCTCAAAGGAACGTGCGATCTCGGGGAAACCTTCCTCCTCCGCTACCGTATTGAAATTGTTATATAGCTTGCTCCATTCTGTATTTTCTCCGTCAGCCGCCGCCTCAAGATTTTCTTTTGTACTTTTTATCATTCCGGCAGGGTAGGAGGACGTGATTTCTACATCTCCACCTTCCAGGTATTTGAAAAAGACCTCGGCATGTTCTTTTTCATTTTCCGCAGTTTCGATGAAAATATTGGCAATTTGCTCGTAGCCCTCTTTGCGGGCTACACCGGCAAAATAGGTATACCTGTTTCTGGCCTGTGATTCACCGGCAAATGAAGCCAGCAGATTTTTTTCTGTATTGGTGCCCTGTATGGGTTTAGCCATCAAATAGCCTCCTGATCCATTACTTCATGTCTACGATGATATTCTAAGGATAATCGCCGTATTTTCCAGTGCATTGTGGTGGCGTCTTGAACAAAAATACTTAAAGGAACCCTTTTTCAGAGTGAATTGCCCATCAATATCCAGATAACATGATGGTAGTCCCGGGTTGAACGTCGTTCTATGAAATGGCGTTCAAACAAGGCGCTGATATTTAAAAAGTTAAAATCCTGCTCCAGTTCTTCCCTTGTGTAAAGGTGGGAACAGTGTTCTTCCACGAATGAACTTTTTTCTCCTTCTGCCGTAAGGCCCCTTTTTTTATGCTGTATATCATGTACGGAAAGCGCGCTCAAGAAAAAAAGACCGTTCGACTGGAGACACTGCCTGGCAATATTTCTCAATGCCTCCCTTTCATCAGGTTTCATGTTGGAATAGAGGCTGGAGCACAGGACAACATCATATTTGTCAGCCACACGGCTGAAATCATAGCACAGGAATTCGATTTTATTTTTCAGTTCCCCGGTCAGGGATTCTCTTGCCGCGTTGATAGCCTCCTGCGAGCTGTCCACGCTCAAAATATGACAGGGTAATTCTTTAGCCAGCAATATGGAATCCTGTCCGTAACCACATCCCAGATTCAGGATAAAAATATCCGCATTATCTCTAAACTGCCGGCTTTGTTTCAGGAAATTTCCGGCAAACAAGGCCACTTCACCGGGTTTTTCTCCCCAGACCTTTTTGCCTGTGTCGTATGTTTTATCCCAGACCATGCTTGATATTTACCAGCCGTTTTGTAGAATTGAAAAAACCATGTTAGCCTTTGATGATATTATAGCTTTTTAATACGCCAATCAACAAATACCCCCGGATCGTATTCAGGGCGTTTATACATTTCTACCTGCAAGTGGTTTGACTCTCCAGGCCTTTTATAATAGACTGATTTCAATTGTATTTTAGCATACTTGAGAAATAAGGAGAGGCTCCTTGCAGTACTTTTTTACAGATGAACAGAATACTATCAGGGATTTAGCCAGGCGGATTGCGGAGGAAAGGATACTGCCTGTAAGAGCTGAGCTGGATGAGAAAGAGGAATTTCCCTGGCCTGTCATTCAGGATATGGCCCAATCGGACCTTTTTCGCATATTCGTTCCGGCCGAGTATGAAGGGCTGGGGGGTGGCTGTCTTGAGCTTTGCCTGGCTATGGAAGAGCTGAGCCGTGTGTGCAGCGGAATTGCCATAAGTTATGCGGCCAGTGCCCTTGGCAGTTATACCCTGATGGACTTTGGAAGCGATGAACAGAAGAAAAAGTATTTGCCGGACATCGCATCAGGAAAAAAGCTGGCTGCCTTCGCCTTGACGGAATCGACTGCCGGAAGCGATGCCAGTGCTATCCGTACGACGGCCGAAAAGATTGAGGGGGGATATCTGATAAACGGCAGCAAGCAGTTTATTACCAACGGCGGTGAAGCTGAAATCTACACCATCATTGCCCTTACGGATAAGTCCAGGGGCGCCCGCGGGGCCAGCGCCTTTCTGGTAGAGAAGGATACTCCCGGATTTTCGTTCGGAAAAAAGGAAAAGAAGATGGGTATCCGCTCTTCGTCTACCCGCGAGCTGGTCTTTCAAAACTGCCTGGTCCCGGAAGAAAACATGATCGGAAAGGCGGGAATGGGTTTTATCATGGCTATGAGACTGCTGGACAAATCACGGCCGGGGGTAGCTGCACAGGCACTGGGTATTGCTCAGGGAGCTCTTGAGGCAGCTTATGATTATACACGCCAGCGCATCCAGTTCGGACAGCCCCTGCTGTCCCAGCCGGTGGTACAGAATATGCTGGCGGAAATGGCTATCCAGGTGGAAGCGGCACGCTCACTGGTTTACGCCTCTGCCAGGAATATTGACAGCGGTTCAAAGGATGCTTCCGAGAGCTCAGCCATGGCCAAGGTCTTTGCTTCGGATGTGGCCATGCGCGTTACGACCGATGCGGTCCAGCTTTGCGGCGGTTCCGGTTATATGAAGGATTATCCGGTAGAAAAGATGATGCGTGATGCCAAGATTACTCAGATATACGAGGGGTCAAACCAGGTCTTGAGAGGGGTTGTCGCCGCCGAACTGCGTAAGAGAAAGGCTAAATTCGGATGAACATTATTGTCTGTTTGAAACAGGTCCCAGGGACCACCGAGGTCACAATCGATCCTCAGACCAATACACTTGTCCGTCAGGGGGTTGCCGCCGTCATTAATCCTTTCGATACATATGCACTGGAAGAAGGAGTACGTTTGAAGGAAAAATATGGGGGCAGGCTGACAGCGGTCAGCATGGGACCTCCTCAGGCCATGGATATGCTGAAGGAGGCAATATCGAGGGGGGCGGATGAAGCGGTATTGCTCAGTGATGCCGCCTTTGCAGGGTCGGATACCTGGGCTACGGCCTATACACTGGCCGGAGCGATGAAAAAGATAGGCCCTTTCGACCTGGCTATTTGCGGCCGCCAGTCAACGGATGGCGATACTGCCCAGGTGGGGCCGGAGCTGTCTGAGATGCTGGGTGTTCCTTTCGTGGCGTATGTTGCCGCTATTGAAGAGATTAGCGACGGCCTGATAAAGGTCAGGCGTATGATCGACGAGGGCTACGAGACTATAGAATCTGCTCTTCCCATGGTTATTACCGTTACCAAGGAAATCAATATCCCCCGTCTGCCCTCTTTGCGCGGTATAGCCAGATCGAAAAGTACCAGGATACCTGTATGGACGGTCAATGATCTCGGTCTTGATCCGGCAAAAGTCGGTCTGGCCGGTTCCTATACCAAAGTTGTCAGGATATTCACCCCCGTCAGGGAAAAGATGGCTGAAATACTGGAAGGTGAGATGGATGTCCAGGTAGCGGACCTCATCGCCAGATTGCGTGAGAACCGTCTGATCAGGTAAAGCTGGCGGGATATTTTTCTTCCCGAATAAAAAGATATTTTCCGTTGGAGCCTGTATGATTGGCCGTAGTTGTTGACCTTGATAAATGCACCGGCTGCTATGCCTGCGAGATAGCCTGTCCTTATGCCCTGTTTACCATCATCAACGGCAAGGCCAGGGTTGACAACAGCAACTGCATAAATTGCGGTATCTGTAAGCAGGCCTGTGAGAACGGGGCCATCAGGATTGTGATGGGAAAGGGCCAGGGAGGCGGCGCTTATTAAACTTTGGTTGTATAATAGCTTATATATAATATAGTAATTTATTTGATTCGTCATTCAGAGGAGTGTAGCGACGAAGCAATCTTAAAGCTGTAGTTTACATTTTGGTACAGGCAGGTAGACCATATAAATTTAGATACTATCAGGAAAGGAGGTGAACGAATATGTTTAAAGTTAATTGCCGCTTGATTGAATTCCTGGGGGATGAAAAGACCTACCCGTGTCATTTCGAGTACAGGATAGGTGACGAAATAGTATATGACGGAGACCGCTTTATAGGCAGGGTGTGTCCCGGGATAATGGCTACCATGATGCCGGTGGTGCACGGCCTGTTTTTAGTGGGACATAAATATACGGAAAATATATTCTACCGCTACCGCGGGCGTGATGTCAGGGATCCTGCCGGGGGATACCGTCCCTTGGCTCTGCCGCCGGAGAAGACCTACGATATCGGTGGACACAGTGCCGTTGATGCCAGAAGTGGAAAGGCCAGAGGGGGACATTTTTTGTGCGGGGACAACAGGATTCTGGCCCATTTTGCCTGCGAAGCGGTTGATATCAGCGATAGTGCCTATGCGCAGCCGTTCTATCGCCGTGAAATTGCCGTGCTGGACAAGGTTATAGCCGAACCGGGTATAAGGACGGACAAAATCCTGGATAAATTCAGCCAGTCTGAAAAGCAGGAAATATCTCCTCCCCTGACGCCGGTCTTGCTGAAGGTGTTGCTGGAAGCCCTCGAGGATATGAACTACCTCGAAGTCAGGGATGGTTGCGTATGGGCTACCGGCAGGCAGCCGCCTTCACAGATCAAAAAATGATTATATTTTAATGCGGAGTGGGAAATTTGGGACTTACAATTGACCTGGAAAAATGTACCGGCTGCGGGCTGTGTATATCAGTCTGTCCTTTCGGTTGCCTGAGTATGCAGGACAATAGACCGCGGGTGAACGAGAGCTGTACCCTTTGTGGTGCGTGCAGGGACGCCTGTCCCTGCGGGGCTATTTGTCTGGAGTCATTCGCCCGTGACGAACCGGCGGGTGAAGGCAGGGGAGTCTGGGTTTTTACCGAGCAAAGGCAGGGGGAAATAAAAAGCGTCTCCTTTGAGTTGCTGGCCAAAGGCCGTGAACTGGCTGCGACACTGAATACCGAGCTCTGCGCTGTCTGTTTCGGCTATCAGGTCAAGGGGACGGAAGATCTGATTGCCTGCGGAGCGGACAAGGTTTATCTGCTTGATAGCCCGGAAATGGCGGACAATAACGAAGATTTGCTGACCGGCCGTATGGTCAGCCTGATAAAGGAGTATAAACCCGAGATAGTCCTGGCCGGGGCTACCGCTCTGGGACGTTCTTTTATTCCCAGAGTGGCGGCGGCGGTGGACTGCGGATTGACGGCCGACTGCACCGGCCTGGAAATCGATATGCAGAGCAGAGAGCTTCTGCAAACACGTCCTGCCTTCGGCGGCAATATCATGGCTACCATTATCTGTCCTTCGGCCAGACCTCAGATGTCTACCGTCCGTCCGCGGGTGTTTAAAAAGGGCAGTCCGGATAAAGGCCGTAAAGGAGAGATCGTCAGGCTGGATTTCAGCCGGGATGCCCTGGCCGCCCGGACTAAACTCACCGGGTTTATCGAGGATATTTCGGAAAGAATCAAACTTGATGAGGCGGATATTATCGTAGCCGGAGGACGGGGACTGGGCAAAGCGGAAAATTTTAAAATCCTGAAGGACCTGGCCGGAGTAATGGGAGCCGCACTGGGCTCGTCGCGTCCGCCGGTAGATGACGGCTGGATCTCTTATGCTCACCAGGTAGGCCAGACCGGCAAGACGGTATGTCCCAGGCTATATATAGCCTGCGGGATCTCCGGTTCGGTACAGCATATGGCCGGTATGCAGACATCCGATACCATCGTTGCCATTAATTGTGATCCCTCGGCGCCCATCTTTGAAATTGCCACCTACGGTATCGTTGGTGATCTTTTTAAGATTATACCGCTGATGATAGAAACACTATCTTCCCAGTAACCTGTCCAGGAATCCTCTGGACGGAGGGAGTCCCTGCTTGAATTGTTCGACTGCCCTTGTATCATTCAGTTTCAATTGGTAGGCGGTCCACTCACCCCGCTCATTCAGGACAGCCGCCGGGATTGTCCCGGCGGCCCCTTCATACATTTGCCATAGAACATAGTCGCCTGCCTCATTGTAAAACCCTTCCCGGTCGGCCTGTATGATGCCTCCCAGGTTGTCCTTGAGCAGGTTTTGTATTCTGCCCAGCACCGGCCAGCCAGTGCGGTCGATATTCTCCGCCTGCAAACGGAAGGTATAGATGGACCTGGTCCCGGAGATATATTTCTCCAGCCAGGCCCGGGCATTTTCCGGGTAACGACCGTGCAGCGAGTCTTTCACCATCATAAGTTCTTTCTCAGCCTCTCCTCCGGAGGAGAGTGAGTATCTCTCAAGTAGAGCAATCGGGCTGCCATCCGGCTGGCTGATCGTTATGGTTTCCCAGGTGTTCTCCGTCCCGGAAACAAGTTCGACCGTGTCCGCCTGCTCCCTGATATCCCTGAAAGACAGGATTTTTTCCGAGGGGGTAAGCAACCTGACACAGTAACTCATTGTTTCACCAGCCTTTCCACTTGAAGAAATCAGCCGGGTATATTTCATTCCCTGTGGAGATGATAACTGATTTACCCTGAAAATGTCGCATAGACTTATTTTACCAGTACCTGTATATAATTTATACCCGCGATTATTCTCTTAAGTGGAATCCATCACCCTCCCTGTGAAGAGAATAAAGCCGGTCTGAATATCTGTCTCCGGACTGCCGGCTGAAACAGTCCCTGTTCACCCGTATAAGCAGGGCCGGAGCAATAGTCGGTACCGAAATGGTATTGACGTTCGACACTGTAATGTATACGCGGACGGATGGTGAGGAAATAACGGACCGGCAGCCAGGCATCAGACCCTTTTAGTTTTCCAGCGGCCGAGCCGGAAGTAGCTGATAGTGGCGATTATGGCCGCAAAATTGGCTCCGACGATTGCCCAGCGTATTCCATAAGCCTCCAGGCCTGTAATTCTGGGCAGAAGGAATGCCAGGGGTATCTGGACTGCCCATATCATGCCCAGGCTGATAATCATGTTGGGAACGGTATCCCCCGCCCCGTTTAGACCGTTTTGAAGCACCGTGGTAAGTGCCAGTACAAGGAAGCCTGCTACGGCTATACGCAGGAAAACGGCGCCTATCTCTATTAGTGCCGGATCGTTGCTGAAGACTCCCATAATATTTTTTGCCCAGACCAGAATGGCGATTCCGCAGACGGTCATGAAGATTTCTATTACTATGGCAGCCAGCCAGACGCTCTTTTCAGCTCTTTGGGGTTGACCGGCTCCCAGGTTTTGGCCTACCAGCACACCCGCCCCTGAGCCCAGCCCCATGCTGGGCATATAGATAAACATCTCAATCCTTGTCGCCAGGCTGTGAGCAGCTACAGCCAGGGTGCCGAAGGGGGTAAAAAACCACATCAGCACCATGTTGCCCAGGTTTCTCTGTAGATTCATCACTAGCGCGGGTATACCGATTTTCAGTGTCCGGCGGATGAGACCTGGAGCTAAGCGGAAGTCCTTTTTTCTCAATTTCAGGCGGGTGCGGCCGCTGAAGAGTATTGCCAGAATAATCAGCGCTCCCAGACCCTGTGAAATGACATTACTCAAAGCGGCGCCTTCCACCCCCAACCGGGGAAAAATCCACAGTCCTAGCACCAGTAACGGGCAGAGAGTAATATGCAGGATTCTGATTGACAGCTCAACTTTCATGGGATTAAGCGTATCCCCGGACGACTGTACGATATACAGTCCCATCACCAGCAGTTCCATGCCGATCCAGCCTGAAAACATAACACGCAGATAGGCTATGCCCAGGCTTTCGACCTCTGCCTCCATGCCGAACATGCCTATCAGGGGTCCGCATAGAAAGAAACCGGCCACTGTAATAAAGGCGCCCCAGGTTGTGCTTATAAGTACAGCCTGCCCGGCTATGTGCTGAGCGGTGGATAGATCTTTTGCTCCTACATGCCTGGCAATCATGGCTCTTACGCCGGCAATAATACCGAAATCAGCCGACATGATCAGCATTACGATAACATTGGCGATGCCCGCTCCTGCTACAGCGGTCGAACCCAGCCTGCCTATCCAGACCATGTCTACTACCTGGCTAATAACAAAAAGAGTCTCCATTACTACCATAGGCCAGGACAACCGCAGCAGATTGCCCAGTATAGGCCCTTTGGTCCAGTCTTTTTGGGTCCCGGATCCTGTCCGGGTTGAATCGGAAGATTCTGTCATCAGACGCAGTCGCGTTTCGCTATCGATAATATTGTGAAATTAATATTAACAGTTGAGATAAATTTATTCAAATTGCCGGAGGGGGTAGCGAATCGGGTTTTATCCTGGGAGAAGATCAGCTCAACGGCAGCTCTACTTCAATGCGGGTTCCTTGTCCGGTACCGGATGTTATCTCCATGGTCCCCTTCAGGGAATAAATCCTCTCCCGCATGCTTCTGATTCCGCTTGAGGTCAGCGCCACTGCCGACGGGTCGAAACCCCTGCCCCTGTCCTCGATATGGATTTTCAGCGTATTACCGGCGAACTCCATGCTGATGTAGGCCTCTTCGGTTTCGGCATAACGGGCAATGTTGGTCAGGGCTTCCTGTATTATTCGATAGACGGTGATGCGTAGCCTGGAAGGAAGATCCCCCTCCTGTCCGGCGGAGGTGAAATGAATAGCGATCCCCGTGCGGCTGGTAAACTCTTTGGTGTACCAGTCCAGCGTGGATATCAGGCCGATGTTATCCAGCATACTCGGATGCAGCGTGGTTGAGAGGGTTCGCACCTGCTGCATAAGCTCCTTCACCATGGTTTGAGACTCGCTTATATCGGAGATAGCCTGTACGTCTTTTCCGTCCAGCGAACGTTTTATCTTGGCCAGGAGCAGGTTTAGAACGGTCAATGATTGTCCGGTCTGATCGTGCAGCTCCCGGGAAATGTTACGCCGTTCCTCATCCAGGCGCTGAAGTGTGTTGCTGGAAAGCGCGCGCAGCTCATCTTCCGCCCGTTTCCTCTCGCCTATCTCCTTCTCAAGTTGTATGTTGCTCTCCCGGAGCTGTGAGGTTCGTTCACCGACCAGTCTTTCAAGGTATTGCCTGTGTTCATCGAGTTCTTTCTCCGCCTTTACCCGTTCCGCCACTTGTTTATGTAACTGTGAGTTAAGATGGAAAAGTTCCCCGGCGCGGTATTGCAGCCTTGCCTCGCTGATTTTCAGGTCCCGGAAGAGGAGATCGAAAGGCCTGGAAAGCCCGGTGGCGATAACGGCCTTGTAAATGTGGAAAAAAGCAATCAGCATTAAGATATGCCCGATCATATTGGTGATGCCGTAAACATCGACATAGAGGGTGAAAGTCAATTCGCTGGCGATCATGAAAACCAGCGATGTGATTAACATATTAAGAATGGCCCTGTCGAAGGTGTGCCGCTGACGGTATATCAGGAAGGCGGAAGCCAGGAAGATAACCGTTATTACGTATTCGCTGACTATCTTGAAAGTGGTCAGTCCCTCTCCCTCGATATAACAGCGGGGGAATACCTGCCAGTAAAAGATGGACAGCAATATCAGGGCGACAACTATAGTATAAGCTCCCGCAACTAGACCGATATTCGGTTTCTTACCGGTAAAAGCCGGAGCGATCAGAAATGAGATGGCTGTTAAGAAGCGAGCGGCTATCCAGAGCTGGGTAGGCAGGTCTCCGGGATTACTCCACTGGAATACTCCCATCCCTTTATAGGCCAGTAGATGCAGTGTACCCACCGTGCTGATAAAAAGAAAAGCAATCCCGATAAAGAGAAAATAGGAGTTGTTCATATAGCGGCGGGAGTTCCAGGCTACGGTATGAATGCCTACTCCTATAACCACTCCGAATATCTCTGTCAGCGAGTGGAAAAGAAGAAAACTGTGAAACCGGGTCATACAGATAGCAGCCAGTATTAACAGGATAAGAAAGGCAAACCTGTACTTCTGTAGCAGGGAACTGGGAGTCTCTGAATTCTGATTTGAGCTTTGAGACATATGTCCGACCTGCATAGTTCTTGATTATTGCTATCTGATATAGGCTGCAAAAATCTTGGCATCATTTTAACATAATAAAAGATGATATGTAAGATATTTACAAAAGTGATTTTCAGTCCAGTCTTTTGACGCTGTGGTTAAAGAGCAGGGCCAGGATGGAAAACGTGATGAGGACCATCGCCAGTGAACCGATAACCCACTGGACCGGCGCTATCTCAGCCACAAGACCTGCGAAGAAGGTGCACAGACTCATCACTCCCCACTGCATCATTAAAATACTCATTACTCTGCCCATGTAAGCGGATTCCGTGTAAGCCTGAAGGAGGGTGCTGCCGAGAGTGCCCCTGAGGGTATGGGCCAGGCCGATGAAAACGACTACTGCTAAAGAAAGGGTCCATGAACTTGAGAAGGCGAAGACCACCAGCGCCATACCGGACAGAAGTCCGCTGAAAAGGAGCAGCAGTCCTCTCTTCCTGTTGGGCAGGGCGGCCATAACCAGGGAGCCTGCCAGTGCCCCAGCTCCGGAAACCATCATGAGAATGCCCAGGCCTGTTGCTCCCACTTTCAGAATGTCGTCTGTGAATATGGGCAGGAACTGCTGGAAAGGCATGGACAGCATTACCACCAGCAATGTGAAAATCAGAATGAAAAAAATAGTGTTGTCCTTGCGGATATAGATAAACCCGTCTTTAATATCTTTGATAAGATTACCAGCCCTCTGGCTGACCTGACTGGTGCGGGGCAGGAAAATCATCATTATTCCTCCGTACAGGTTCAGTCCGGCCATGGTATAGTAGACCGAGTCAAATCCCACGTTATCTATCAGGACGCCGGCCAGGCCCGGGGCGAGAAGAGAAAGCACATTCATCCCCAGCCAGTTCAGGGCAATGGCATTCATGACCAGTTCCTTGTTGATGATCTCCGGGATAATTGCCTGGCGCGCGGGCATCATAAACCCCAGGATAGAGCCCTGCAAGAAGGCGGAAAATATCAGCAACCACCATGAACCGCTGTTTTCACGGCTGAGAAATCCTATCGTAAGCGCTATGGCAATACCCAGAGAAACAACAGCCGAGCTCATCAGGCCGAAGACCAGTACTCCCTTTTTCTGAACGCGATCGGCTACGGCTCCTCCGAAAAGGGAAATAAAGATCATGGGCAGTGCCATTGCCAGAGACATGGTGCCAAGCAGGGCGGAAGAACCGGTCAGGCGGTATATCAATAACGAACCCGTCACCATCTGCATATTCATGGAGGCGAATTGACCGAGCATTCCCAGGAAAAGAAGACGGTAGACGGGATTTTTCAGCGAACCGAATATTCTGGAAACAGCGGATAAAGCGCTTTTTATACGCCTGCCTTTATTCAAATGGTATATCCTCAGTATTGTCGATAAACCCGGTTTTACCCGATTTCAGGAGCCGAACAGGTTACCTTTTTAATTATTAAACTGTACTTAATTGGGCAATTACCTTTACCAATGAGTGAAGCCTGGTCGAAGCTGGATATATGTTAAATCAATTTTACAACTAAGTACCAGTGTATACTTAATTCAATACTAAAACAATAACAAATATAAAAGGAGGGCATTTGGCGATACCCCCCTCTTTTTACTTTTTTCGATCCAGACCATTTCGCGGTGAACAACACCGCATTGACCTCTTTATTCCGGTCTTTTTTTATTTCGGTCGGGATTACATTCCGTATGCCCTGCGGTTAAGCAGGGCGTAAACTGGGAAACAGCCATTGTCCGTAAAGTATATTCAACATATCTATCACCTCCTGATTCTTCACCAGGCGGACCTTATTTAATATCTTATATGTTTATCATATATGAGAACTGATTTTTTGTCAAGTCCTCGTATGGGATAGTAGTGGTATAAGCCTTTCTTGCGTAATACACTCAAATACATTATGATTTGCATTAAGCGATTATTTATTTGAATAATTTTTTTAGCTTTAAAAATCTGTTAAAATTTATATTATAGAGATATCTCCGGGAGAGCCCGGATGAAGAATGAAAAAAAACGGAAATAAAACGGCAATTCCCGGCCGGTTGCGGAGGGCGAAATGAAAAATATCTTTTTAACGTTAGTAATGGTGTTAATGCTTGTGGCGGCAGGATGCGGCTGTCCCTCCGGGTCTACCACAGCTCCTGCTGATACTGTTTCTTATACGACTCCGGCGGCTGCCCCTTCAGAAACGGCTCCTGCGACCGGTCCCGCTCCCTCTACTGCTGCTTCAGCGACTCCCCCTCCTCAGACTACCGTTGTTACCACTCCGGCGGCAACGACGCCTGCTGTTGAGGCGGGAACGCTAAAACAGCGGCTGGACCTGCTGGTGAAGCAGATGGAGCAGAAACGGGAGATCCTGCATATACCGGGTATGGCGCTGGCCGTGGTCAGGGATAGCGAAGTAGTTCTTGCGCGCGGCTTTGGCGTGAGAGACCTGGAGAATAACACACCTGTGACGCCTGAGACGGTGTTTCCGGTAGGTTCAGTCACCAAGAGCTTTACCTCCACGCTGGTGGGGATGATGGTTGATGAAGGCAAAATGAGCTGGGACGACCCGGTAAGCCGTTTTCTGCCGTATTTCCAACTGAAGATCCAGACCTCCGACCCGCAGGAAAAATTGACCCTGGTTGATGTACTGAGCCACCGCAGCGGATTCCCCCGCATGGGTATTCTTACCGCCAGCTCAAAGGTCCCCATAGAGGAAGTACTGCGGGATGCCTCGGCGGCGGAGCCTTATGCCCCCTTCCGCGAGCGGTTTTACTACAGCAACGAGGTCTACATGTCGGCCGGGGTAGCGGCCGCCGAAGCTGCCGGCGCCGGCTGGGCTGCCCTGCTGAAACAGAGGATCCTTGATCCGCTGGAAATGAATGATACCACGGCCTCGTATGCAGAGGTGCTGGAAAACCCGGACCTTTCCCGTGGCTACCTGTGGGATGAGGACATAGATCAATATGTTTTGAAACCTCTGCGCAACGTGGACAATATTGCCCCGGCGGGGGCTATTAATTCAACCATCCTGGATATGGCCCGCTGGCTGCAATTTCAGTTGGGCGGCGGAAGGTACCAGGAAAAACGGCTGATCAGCCAGGACAGTCTCGACCGGACACACCGCAGCTTTATCCAGATGGTACCGGGAATTGACTACGGTCTGGGCTGGATGGTTCGCTCGTGGAAGGATAAAACCATCGTCGAGCACGGGGGCAATGTGGACGGTTTCTCAGCGCAAATGGCCATGGTACCTGAATATGGTGTGGGTTTTGTGTTATTGACCAACACTTCCGTGAATGCGCTGCAGGAGCAGTCTATCACCATGGTGCTGGAGGCCCTGCTGGGCGAATGGCGGGGAGAGGATTCCGTCAAGGCTGAACAATATGAGGCCTACCTTGGCGCCTATGTCGCCAATTTCGGGTCTTTTAAAGAAACGGAGTTTAACGTCCTGGTACAGAATAATCACCTGGCCGTCGATATCCCGGGACAGATGGTCTATGAGCTGGATGACCCGGATACTGAGGGAAAGTGGTATTTCAGGATCTCGGACCAGATCGCCGTTTCCTTCCAGGAAGATGAAAACGGTGAGGTTACGGGCATGAGATTGCACCAGGCGGGACTGGATTTTGAAATACCTAAAAAGGGATATGAGACCGCTCCTGAAATTCCACTGGCTGATTTGCAGAAATACCTGGGCAGCTACCATTCGGAGCAGCTCAATATAACAAATGTAGTGAAGATACAAAATAATCGCCTGGCGATCGATATCCCGGGCCAGATGGTCTATGAGCTCTATCCCCCCGATGAAGAAGGCCGGTGGTATTTCAGGGTAACGGATGCCATCAGCTTGAGTTTTCATGAAGAAGCGGATGGGAAAGTAGACCGGCTGACTATGTACCAGGGTGGGCTGGAGTTTGTAATGGAGCGGGTTGAGGGAATCGCGCTGCCCTCTGTGGAAGAGATCATGGAGTTGCGCCGGGCTGCCGGCCGGGAGGCCGCCTTCAGCAAATTGGGTACTATCAGGCTGGACTACGGCGTATATGTCGAACAGTCGGGCGTAAAGGGCAGTATGTCCTTATACGCGGGTGAGGAAGGCCTCTACCGCATAGACGAGGATTTCGGCAAATACGGGGCAGCCAGTGTTGCTTCGGATGGAGAGCATGTCCGGATTGACTCGGACTTCAATCCCTTCGAAGATCTGCACGGCAAACGGCTGCAATACGCACTGCTCTCGCATCCCATCACTACCTGGGGAGACTGGCGGGAAAATTACGATACCATACGGGTGGTCCGCCGGGATACACTTGAAGATAAAACGGTCTTCGTGGTCGAGATGACTCAGGGCGATCTGCCGCTCACGACAGTTTACCTGGACTCATCCACCGGCGATATATTGATGTCCGAGTCCTATTCCATACAGGAAGGCGGGATCAATATCCCCATCAAGACCATATTCGAAGATTACCGGGAAGTGAACGGACTGCGGCTGGCTTCCAGGGAAGTATCCAGCAACGAGCAGTCAGGCAGGGTAATCTCCACGTTTAATAAAATGGAGGTTAATGTCAAAACCACCGGTGACTTCTTCACCCTCACCCCTCCCGCCGGCGGTTAGATACGTAGAAGGACTATTCCGGGGGTTGGGGTCACGCTTTCCCCGGAGCGAACACCGAGCAATATGCCAAATGTAGGGGCGTGTCTAACCTGAACTTGTTCAGGCACGCGCCTGCCCGTAGGCGGGTTGTGTTGGAACCCATTCTGAGTCCCGATTACTTCGTTTCCCCTAATCGGGGCGTGAGAATCTCCCGGTTTACAATTTGTACTCCCGTTTTTATGCCCTTTGAAGGATGACTGTTGTCCATAGATCGTTCTAAGGTTAGACGTTTCAAATTTCTATTCATCACCCTTTTATGGGAGAAGGTTAAAAAGTTCCCCCCATCTTTCATTCTTGACAAAACAGAAATAGTCTGTTATCCTCTCTATCAGTTGATAATGTGTTTCATTTGCAATAATATACA